>CAZSLV010000001.1:0-48383 GCA_964607545.1 uncultured Gudongella sp.
TACTTCTTGATAGCTTCTTTAGAGGGGGTTAAATAAGAGGGTTGTCTTTTATAAATAGATTAGAAAGAACACATATCTATAAGGTTTTAATTACCACCCTCAAATCACAAATTATCAGAATATTTTGTCTAATTGGGCAAAAATTTGACAAGTAAAGTTTTTTAGTTTAATATACATAGAGTAAGAAAAATAGTTACAAATTGGTTACAATAAGTAACGAAAATAAGGAGGAGAATTATGGACGCTAACATGGCCGAAGTGGCAAAGAAAGTTAAAGTCCTCATACTTCTAGCTATAGCAATGGTTTTATCATTAGGAGTAAATTTATTTCAAGGTGCTACAGTGACCTTGGAGGTTGATGGAAACACAATCCAGAAGGTTTCCTATGAATCAACAGTAGAGGATCTCTTAAAAGAAGAAGGCATCAAGTTAACAAAGGACACAAGGGTGGAGCCTTCCTTGGAAGCTCTAATTTTACCAGATATAAAAGTTACAGTCACAAATCCTAAAAACTATACTATAGTTACCAAGGATGGGGAAGTAAAGGTTACCTCATATAATAAAAGTGTTAAGGATATCTTAAAAGATGCCAAGATAACTTTAGGTTGGAAGGACTTTACAAAACCAGGTTTAGAGGAAACAATAAAACCAAATGGTCGGATTAATGTTTTTTATGTAGAAGAAAAACTTAGGGTAGACCAAGTACCTATTCCATATGAAACAGAAACAATTACTAACATAAGATTAGATGTGGGAATACAAAATATTTTACAAGAAGGTAAAGAAGGCCTTAAGAGGTCTCATATAAAGGATATTTACATTAATGGAGAATTATCCTCTTCTGTAATTGTCTTAGATACAGTTGCATCAGAACCCATGACTAGGGTAATAGAAAAGGGTGCCAACGATGTTGTATCAACTTCTAGGGGGGATACTCGTTTTAGGGAGGCTATGATAATGAGCGCAACAGCTTATGACCTTTCCTATGCCTCAACGGGTAAAAGACCTGGAGATAGGTACTACGGCATTACAGCTAGTGGTACAACTGCACGACCTGGAACCGTTGCAGTAGACCCTAGGGTTATTCCACTAGGAACTAAACTCTATGTAGAATCTCTTGATGGAACAAGTGATTATGGATTTGCTATAGCAGAAGATAAGGGCAGTGCTATAAAGGGTAAAAAAATCGACCTTTTCTTTAGCTCAAATAAAAGTGCCATGAATTTTGGCAGAAGAAATGTAAAAGTATATATTTTAAAATAAGCTAGCAAAAAAGGATGTTGATAAATTCAACATCCTTTTTATTACACTACTTTTAATTCAAATACAGAGGTGTTTATTGGTTTTACTTCTATCCCATGGGGGTGCTTAAATGTTTCATTTGTCCTTACTATTCCATCTTGATTAAACAAGGTTCTAATTTCTAGCTGGACTAGCTTTCTATTGTCTATGGCTTGTATGTGTTTTTTTATTAAAGAATGGGGCATAATACAAGAAAATGAATTAGCATTGTGAATGATTAGTAGGTAGCCACCATTGTTTTTTATAGTGTAAGTTATAGTGTTACAGTGGCTTGTATCTAATACAAATCTTAGTTTTTCCCTTATTTCATCTCCTGTGTCCATGCGAAATTCCTTGTAGCTTTTTCTAAACTCAATTAAGTCCTTAATGTAATTATATACATCTAGGTTTTTTTCTTTTAAAGTCCAGTCAATTTTATTTATTGCAATAGGTGAGTTATATGAGTTATGAAAACCTTCCTTGGTCCTTAAGAATTCATTACCTGCATGAATAAAGGGAACCCCTTGGGATAAGAATAAAATCGCAAAAATAAACTTATTGTAGGCCTTTAGCTCATCTTCTTTCTTATGGGGGAAGACCTTTAAGAGTTTATCTTGAATTATAAGGTTATCATGTGAGTTTACATAGTTAATTGACTCCCTAGCATTATTTGTAAAGCCTATCCTTGATGCATCATAGTATATAGACCCTGCTATACCTGTTTCTACTGAGGTCTTTTCATCAAGGTTACCCTGGGCAAACCCTAATCTGTATCCATCGTTATCTCCCTTTATTGCATCCCTAAAATTATCGTTAAATAGGGCAAAGTCAAGTCTTGACTGGGACCCCTTGGAAGTTGTTTTACTATCTAAAAGAGTAGTAATACCCCCCATCCAGGGCTCACCATATATCAATACATCTTTTTTAATCTTCCTAAGTTCCTTCACAGCCTCTTCTATTGTATCAATATCTATAAGGGCCATTAAGTCAAACCTAAATCCATCTACCCTAAATTCATTCATCCAATACTTTAGGCTGTCTATTATAAATTTTCTTACCATGGGCTTTTGGCTATCAAGCTCATTTCCAACTCCTGACCCATTTGAAAATGTCCCATCAGGCAGGGTCCTATAGTAGTAGTTAGGGGCAAGGATATTAAAGTTAGAATCTTTTGCCCTAAAGGTATGATTATATACCACATCTAGTATGACCTTAAAACCTTTTTCATGGAGCTTCATTACCATTTCCTTAAATTCCCTAATCCTTGTAATGGGGTTTGCAGGGTCTGTAGAAAAAGAACCTTCTACCACATTGTAGTGTTCAGGGTCATAGCCCCAGTTGTAATTATCTTCATTAAAGGCATATTCAATTTCTTCTCTTGATGATATAAAGTCATTAACTGGCATTAGGTGGATGTGGGTGACTCCCAGGTCCTTTAAATGGTCAAGACCTGTACTTAATCCATTTATCCTACTACCTTCTTCTATAAAGCCTTTAAAAGTCCCCCTAGATTCAATCCCAGAAGACCTACATACTGTAAAGTCCTTAATTTGAACTTCATATATAACACTATCTACCCGAGCAAGTTCCTTAGGTTCCTTGTGGTTTAAAAACCCATCAGGATTAGTATCTTTTAAGTCTATTATGGCTGACCTAATTGAATTTAAGGAAGTTCCTATACTGTAGGGGTCAGATACTTCATATTCATTTTCTACAAGGTAAGTATAAAAATACCCCTTTAGGTCCCCCTCAACTCTACATTCAAAAGTTTCATCCTCGTTTTTTACCATTTGGTACTCTTGTCTTTTTAAGCTTTGGGGACCTTGGTAAATTCTTAATTTTATGTTATTTCTACTAGGGGCAAATACCCTAAAGATAGTGTATTCTTTGGAATAGTCAAAGCCTAGTTTCTTATCTGTATATATTAAGTCATACCCTTCCAAGTTATCCCCTCCTCTTCTAAGTTTTTTACATAGTTACTTACAACTACATCTGATGAAAAATCTCCAAGCAAACTAATATTTACAAGGGATTTTTGTTTCCACTTATTAAAATCAATAAAGTCTTTTTCTATTTCTTCCATGGCTTGGGAGTATCTTTTAAAGTCCCTTAAGACAAAGTTATGGTCATTGTATTTAATCAACAAGTCAAATAGGGGGCTATAGGTTTGGCCCTCAAATAAGCTTTCCCTTCCTATTAGGGTATCTACCGCCCTTTTTATTACCTTGTTCCTATAATAAAGCTCTTGGGAATTATACTCCTTAGTGTCATAGCATTTTTGAACCTCTTCATTTTTTATACCAAATAAGCTTATATTTTCTTCTCCTAGGTAGTCTCTTAATAAAAGGTTTGTTTCACTAAAAGACCCCATCCCAATGGCCCCATTTACCATGGCAGTAAGACCTGCTAGGTTTATCCCTTCTTTACTTGGTAGGGTAAATGATTGAATTACATCAAGGCCAGGGTAAATATACTCTGCATTTTTTAAATTTAAATCTTCAATAAAAATAACCTTTAACTTATCCTTAATTGTAAAATCAGCATTAATTATATCTTTTAATTCATGGATTAATCTTATTAATAACTTATTTATAAAGTCATAGGGGGATGCCTTGCCCCCTATGAAGTGGACCCTAGGCAGTCTATCTATATTAGGATTTGACCTTAATTCAAGGTAGAGGTGGATAAGGTATAGGACTTCTAATAATTGCCTATTAAAATCTTTTATTTCTGATAGGTGACCCACAAAAAGTGCATGGGGGTTTAATACTATCCTAGTCTTTTCATATATCCTATCTACTAAAATATCCTTATTTTCTTCTTTTACAGCTCCAAGTTTATTTAAAAAATCAATATCGTCCTTGTAGTTTAAAATAGCCTTTATCTTTTTTGGATATTCAATAAATTCCTTGCCTATTTTTTCTTTTAGGACCCTGCTTAGGTTGGGGTTGCCAGAAAGTAGCCATCTCCTGTGGGATATAGCCAAGGGGTATACAGGGGATGGTCCTTGGTAGGCCCCAGCACTTGCAATGTTTTTAAGTCGTAATTCATTCCCCCACAGTATGCCTTCCATTTCTCTAGAAATGGCTTCTATATTATCTTTACTTGATAACTTATCTAGATACCTGTGGTGGATTTCCTCAATAATTAGCCAAAGTCTAGGTAGCCACTCCTTTATTAAGGAGATTTCAAGGGTTGAGAACCTATCTTCTATGGTTTTAAGAGAAGCATAGAAAAATGTCTTATTTGTAATCCCCCAAGCTTCATCCCACTCTAGGTTGTATTCATCTACAAGTAACCTCATCAACTCTGGTATTGCCAATAAAAGGTGGGCATCTAGCATTAAAAATACAAAGTGTTTATTTAAGTCTTTTATTTCCCTATTATGTTCCTTGTGAATTCTTATAACATCTTGGAGGGTACCTGAAACTAGTAGATACTCTTGCTTTAACTTTTCCTTTAAGATATTTGGGGGGGCATTTGTAGAAATGGCTTGTTTTGTCAATTGGTCATGTTGAAATAATCTAAGGTAGTTGGTCTTATTATTGTTATAACCCACATAAGGCAAATCATAGGTCCTAAGGAGTAAGTCCTCAAAGCCTTCCTGCTTAAACTTAAGGCCCTTGTCTCCTAGGGAGATATTAACAAGTCCCCCTACCCTTACATTGTAATTATCTTCACACTTATAAAGCCAGTTTTTACCCCTATTCCACCAGTCATCTGGGACTTCAACTTGGTCTTTATCTTTTATTACTTGCTTAAAATAACCCTCCCTGTATAGGAGTCCATAGCCAATTGCATTGTATGACATAGATGCAAAGGTATCCAAGAGGCCATTTGCCAAATAGCCTAGGTCACTATAGCCAATGGCTATTTCCTGGTCTATTGCAAAAAGGCTTTCTAGGCTATAATTGTATTCTTTTAGGGCTTTTTCTAAGTCATCATAAATATTTAAATAATCTATGTTTTTTTGCAAGAGGGCACCTGGCAAATAATCTGTTGATAAATAAACTAAGACTTGTTCTTCTCTTATTTCCTGCTTGGTCTCATACATTTGCCTGCCTAAGATTTCTCTTACAAAGTAAGACACAGCCCTATATACTTCCCTTGGAGCTGCATCTTCTAAAGAAACACCTGCATGCTGGTATAAGATAGCTTGTATTTTTTCACTTATATTGTTTTTATTTAATGACATTAAACCGCCTCGCTTATTTTAAAGACTTATATAATTCTGTATATTTTTTAGATGAACTTTTCCAACTATGGTCCGCCTTCATGGCAGATCTCATTAGCTTTTTAAAACTTGCTTTATCCTTATACACTTCTAGGGCATCCTTTATAACAAATAAAAGCTCATGGGCATTGTAATTAGCAAAGCTAAAGCCATTCCCCTCTTTTGTATACTTATTATATGGAATAACAGTATCCCTTAGCCCCCCTGCCTCCCTAACTATGGGTATAGTTCCATATCTTAGGGATATAAGCTGGGATATACCACAAGGTTCTGCTAAGGATGGCATTAAAAACAAGTCAGACCCTGCATAAACTAGGTGGGATTCATCTTCATTAAAGTATATGTGGGCAGACATCTTTTCTGGGTACTTCCATTGAAAGCCCCTAAACATATTTTCATATTCATCATCCCCTGTCCCAAGGACCACAAATTGTATGTCTTCTTGGAGCAATTCATCAAGTACATACCTGACAAGGTCAAGCCCCTTCATGGCAACAAGTCTAGATACCATAGAAATTACAGGGACATCCCCTCTTTGGGGGAGGGAAAACTTCTTTTGTAGTTCCTTTTTGTCCTTTTTCTTATTGGCTATAGCCCTAGCATCAAAGTTATAGGGGATTCTCTCATCTGTCTTTGGATTATATACATCATAATCTATCCCATTTACTATGCCCCTTAACTTATATTCGTGTTTTCTAATTATACCTTCTAGGCTTTCACCATAAAAAGCATACCTAATCTCCTGGGCATAGGATTCTGAGACAGTTGTTAAGGCATCACAATAAACTATACCTGCCTTCATAAAGTTTATAGAGTCATAAAACTTTAAACCCTCCTCATGAAAGTAATCCATTGACAAGCCCGCAAGGTTTAAAAGACTTTTTGGAAATACCCCCTGGTACTTTAAGTTGTGGATGGTATAAACGCTTTTTATGGGGTTATAAAAGCTATCCCCCTTGGCAAAGTCTTTTATGTACAAGGGTATAAGGCCACAATGCCAATCGTTGGCATGGACAATATCTATATCAAGGTCAAGTTCTCTTATCATCCTAACTACTGCCTTGTTAAAAAACACAAATCTTTCACCATCATCACCAAGTCCATATAGGCCTTGTCTGTTAAAGTAAAACTCATTGTCTATAAAAAGATACCTATTACCTTCTTCCTTATATTCTAAAACCCCTACATACTGGCGTCTCCAATCTAGGTCAATGTAAAACTCTGCAATTTTTACCATCTTATCCTTAAGGTCTTGTGAGATCCTTGAGTAAAAGGGTATTACAACACTTACATTGTGGCCTTCTTCATGGAGGGCATATGGTAAAGAGCCTGCAACATCTGCAAGCCCTCCTGTCTTAATAAAAGGGGTAGCTTCTGAAGCAACATATAATATGTTCATCTGCTATCAATCCTTTCTAATTTTTTGTCTCTTTTCAACTACAAATGGAATTAGGGTAGACCCTGCTATCCTAACACCTTCACCTATTTGAGTTTCCTTATCTAGGATAGAGTTTATTACAGAGGCATTTTCTCCTATTTCAGATTTTTGCATAACTATGGAGTTTTTAACAATAGCCCCTTTTGCAATTTTAACCCCCCTAAAGATAATGGAATTTTCTACACTTCCTTCTATTATACACCCATTTGCAACATGGGAATTTTGGACATTAGCTGTTTCTGTATAGAGGGTAGAAGGCTCATCTTTTGTTTGGGTAAGGATGGTCCCTCTTTCATAAAAGAGCTCATTAGCTATAGGCTTTTTTAAGAGGTTTATATTTGCATCGTAATAGGACTTTAAGTTTCTAATGTTTTCTGTATGCCCCTTAAACTCATAGGAATTTATTTTAAACTTATCCTTATTGGTCATAATAGCATCTTCAAGGTTATATAATTCTCCCTTTTCTACTGCTTCTTTGACTACCTTTATAAAAACTTCCTTTTTCATAAAACCAGTTTTTAAGGACATCATAAAATCTGTTTCTGTTCCCAGGTTCATTCCTATGTTTAAAACTTCCCCATCCTCATTTATATTCATCTTATCACAGTTTATATACTCACCCCAAGGGTCTTCCTGCTTTTTATAGATCATAGTTATATCTGCATCTGTTTCTATAAAGTGTTTAAAGGCCTTATCTAAATCTACTTTTGCAAGTATATTTGGATGGTTTAAAAATATATACTTTTCCCTAACTTGTTCAAAGAAGTCCATAGCTGTGAAAAACTGTGATATATCGCCTTTTAAGTTGATTGGATACCCTTGAGTAACAGGTGGGAAGAGGACAAGCCCATTAAACCTCCTGTTTAAGTCCCAGGGCTTACCATCCCCTATATGGTCCATGGTTGACCTTATCTTTTCTCCTGTAAATATGGCTACTGTCTTTATTCCATAATTCACCATATTAGATACGGAAAAGTCAATTAATCTATACCTTCCACCAAAGGGAAGCATATAAACTGGCCTGTGTATGCACAGGGCACCAAAATTATTTTCAATATTTGCTCCACTTATAACTCCAATACATTTGTCCATAACCTTCCCCCCTTATTCTTTAGTTACTTGGCCTTCTGCAAGCATAAAGACCCCATCAGAATTTTCTTCACCTATAACTTGATTTTCTTCTACTACTGACCCTTCAAGGATAACTGCCCTATTAATCTTAGCACCTTTTTTAATCCTGCAGTCAGAAAGTATTACAGAGTCTTTGACACTGGCCCCTTCTTCTATTACTACATCACTAAAGATTACACTTCTTTCAACATCTCCCACAATGTAACATCCTTCATTTACAAGGGAATTTTTAACTCGAGATCCCCTAGCTAAGTATTGAGGAGGCAGGTTTCTTGATTTTGTATATATTCTCCAATTCTTGTCATATAGGTTAAGGGTATTATTAGGGTCTAATAAGTCCATATTAGCTTCCCAATAAGACCTTACCGTTCCAACATCCTTCCAATAACCATCAAATATCCAAGCATACATCTTGTTTCCTTCTTCTAGCATCCTTGGTAGGATATTTTTCCCAAAGTCATGGTCTGAATTTTTATCTTCCCCATCTTTTAAGAGGTATTCTCTTAAGATAGACCAAGTAAAAACATAAATTCCCATGGATGCCATATTGTTTTTAGGGTTTTCTGGCTTTTCATCAAATTCTACTACAAAGTTGTCCTTATCTACATTTATAATTCCAAACCTTGAACAATCTTCCCATGGAACTTCCATAACTGCCAGGGTTACTGCTGCTTCCTTTTTTTTATGGGCATCCACCAAGATTTCATAATCCATCTTGTATATGTGGTCTCCTGAAAGGATAAGAACATAGTCTGGGTTTAAGCCATCTAAATAATCTATATTTTCATAAATAGCATTTGCAGTCCCTGTATACCACCTGCCCCCATCTTCAGACATAAAAGGAGATAAAATTCTCAAACCCCCAACATTCCTGTCATAATCCCATGCAGATCCAATACCTATGTGGGTGTTTAAGAGAAAGGGCTTGTATTGTGTTAGGATTGCAATATTGTTAATTCCTGAATTTGCTGCATTGCTTAAGGGAAAGTCTATGATCCTGTATTTGCCACCAAAAGCTACTGCTGGTTTTGCCACCATCTTAGTTAGGGCCTTAAGCCTTGAGCCTTGGCCTCCTGCAAGTAACATTGCTACAACCTTACTATCCATAATATCCTCTCCTTTTATCTTTTACTCTTTGTCAGTTTTACTTGGAATCATTTTTAAATACATTGCCCCAAGAGGAGGGAGTTCTACCCTAATAGAATAATCCCTTCCATGAAACTCTTCCTCAGTTGCCTTGTACCTTTTTATCCTCTTAGTATTTCCACCATACCTTTGGTGGTCACTTGTAAAAATTGTATTGTAAGTCCCAAGGCTTGTAACTCCTATGGGATAATTACTCCTACTAACTGGGGTAAAGTTAAAAATGCATATTAGCCTCTCCCCCTTCTTATTTATCCTTTCAAAGGAGATTATGCTTTCTAAATGATTTTGATGTTCTATCCAATTAAATCCCTCAAATGAATTATCTACCTCATAAAGGCAATTTTCATTCTTATAGAATTGGTTTAATTCATTAACATAAGTTTGCATTCTTAAGTGCTTGTCATATTCTAATAGGTGCCAATCAAGGGCCTCATACTCCCTCCATTCAATAAACTGCCCAAATTCTCCCCCCATAAATACTAGTTTTTTCCCAGGGTGGGCATACATATATCCATATAGGAGCCTAAGGTTTGCAAACTTATCGTCATAGTAACCTGGCATCTTATCAAGCAGGGACTTTTTCCCATGGACTACCTCATCATGGCTAAGGGGGAGGATAAAGTTCTCCGAAAAAGCATACATCATTGAAAATGTAAGGGCCTTGTGGTGGTCCTTTCTAAATATGGGGTCAAGTTCCATATATTCAAGGATGTCATTCATCCAACCCATATTCCACTTATAGTTAAAACCTAGGCCCCCTTCATGGACTGGGTGGGTTACCTTTGGCCAGGCTGTTGATTCTTCTGCTATCATTAGGGTTCCTGGATAGGTCTTAAATATAACTGTATTTAGCTTTTTTATAAATTCAATTGCCTCAATGTTTTCTCTACCCCCAAACTGATTTTTTATATCCTTGCCAGCAAAGTCTAGGTAGAGCATATAAGCTACGGCATCTATCCTCATCCCATCTATATGAAAGTATTCATGCCAATACATGGCATTTGAAATTAAAAAAGATATAACTTCTGGCTTTGTATAGTCAAAGTTTAGGGTTCCCCATTGTTCATTTTCTGCCTTTGCCTTGTCAAATGATTCAAATAAGTAGGTTCCATCAAACCTAGCTAGGCCAAAGTCATCCTTGGTAAAGTGGGCTGGAACCCAGTCTAGGATAACCCCTATATCGTTCTTATGGCATTCATCTATTAAATACATCAAGTCCTTTGGGGTACCAAACCTGCTAGTAGGGGCAAAATAACCTGTAACTTGATATCCCCAAGATGCATCTAGGGGATATTCACCTATAGGCATTAACTCTATATGGGTGTATTGCATCTTTTTAACATACTTAACCAATTCATGGGCTAGTTCAACATAGGTATAGGGAAGGTTTCCCTCCTTTAGCTTCCAAGATAAGAGGTTGACTTCATAAATTGACATGGGTTCATTTAAGTGCTTTTTTTTCTTCCTCTTACTTAAGTAGGCCTTATCCTTCCACTCATACCCCTTAAGGTCATATATTTTTGAATCATTAAGAGGCCTTGTATCAGCATGGAAGGCATAGGGGTCTGCCTTGTATCTTACCTCACCTGATTCTGCTATAATCCTGTACTTATAGGAGTCATATTCTTTCCCGTTTTTTATAACAATTTGCCACAAGCCAGTTCCTTCTATCCTCTTCATAGGTAGGTTAAAGTGGTCCCAAAAGTTAAAGTCACCTGTTAAGAAAACTTCCCTTGCCCTTGGTGCCCAAACTACAAATCTATGCCCCTTAAGACTTCCCTTTTTATAGGGGTGGACCCCCATAAATTCATATGACCTATAGCTTGTACCCTCATGAAAAAGATAAGCATCCTCTTGTCCATCTTCTATGTAAAAATAATCCTTGTTTACATCCAATGTCATTACAAAACCCCCTTCTTTTTCAATTCACAGTTCACATTTTATCAGTTCGCTGAGTCGTCTATCCTACAGGTTTAGGACGTGCGAAGCTAGGCCCCTAGCCTTTTGTCTTTTCAATTGTGATTTGTGCATTGTGAATTCTTAATTGTTTATATACCTATACCCTAAAAAGGTCTCTTCTTTCTTAATATACCCTTTTTGTGCTAGTAATTGGAGTTTTTCTTCTAATTTATCCCGAGTTAAGGTAATACCTTCCTCTTTTTCAATTTCTTTTAAGAGGTTTAGAAGGTCTACTTCAGATATGGGGAGTTTTTTTATTAGGATACTATTGTATTTTTCATCCTCTTCCTTTGATTTTTCTATTAATTCATCAAAGGGGTTTAGGGTGTGGGGGCTCATACTATAGGCAGCCCTAATCCTTGCAAATATGGTCCTTCCTATAAGGGCAGAGGATATAAATACATCACCCGTTCTTAAATAGGGGAGCCTTTTAGCCTCTTCCGATGTAATATCTGTCTCTTCCCTAATTGTGTCTATATCTGATGCCCTAACTGTCCTAAAGATTAACTTAGTATTTAGCTGGGCTGTTATTGTTTCATCAAGAAGGGTTGGTCTTTGACTTGCTAAAATTAAAAAGACCCCGTACTTTCTCCCCTCTTGAGAGATTTCCTTTAAAATTGACTTAGATGGGTTATCATAACCCTTAGGGGCAAAGTTATGGGCCTCATCAGTAACTACAATAAAGGGTGGAAAGTATTCAGTTGGAATTTTTTTATACAGGGCATCCTTGTATTCCCTTCTCTTGTGGTAAATATTATTTAATAAATAGGTAGTATAAACTTGGAGGATCCTAGTACTTCCTTGGATAACTACAAGCTTACCATCCTTTAAGTAGCTTTCTATATCCCTTGAGTCTTTTGAAAAGATTCCCTCGTTATATAGCCTTCTTAACCTCCATAGAATCCCCTTAACAGAAGTGTATGGACAAGTCTTATCATATGAAAGGTAAAGGGTCTTTCTCTCTTCCCACCCTATCTTCTCCTCTTCATTTTCTGCACCATCAATTCTTCTTTGTATCCTTTCTGAGGACCCTTCTTCTTGGGCTTGTGATAGCATATCCAGCCTATTTGAAAAACTAGTATAAGAGTCTTTCTTTTTAAATAGGACATCAACTACATTGTTCATGGCATCTGTAAGGGTACTAGCTGCATCTAGGAGGTTTTTTAAGTCTCCTCCCCCTAGGTCTTCAAACTTAACTCCTACATGGCTTCCAACTTGGAGGCACTTAAACTTATTGTCAAAGTCCACCTTGTTTTTTATATAATCGGGTGAAGTTGAAAAGTCCATTTCATAGTGGGGGTCTAAGACAAGGGTGGGGATGTCCTTTTGCATAATCTCTTCTAGTAAAACCCTAAGGCCAAAGGACTTACCCGAACCTGAGCCTCCAAATACCCCTATATGAGGGTAGTGGTGCATGGACTTGTAATCCATGATAAAGGGGAGTTCTCTTTGTTTTTCTAAGCCACTTTCTTCAAAGGTTTGAAGGATATTTACAAGGTCTGAATCCATATCTTTTGCTAGGTCATCAGTATTTCTAATTACCCCTAAGACAAAGCCCTCTTTTGGCTTAGTCTTTACCATAAGGTTCTTTATTTCAGAAAAAAGTGGCAGCCTTACATCAGAACCAGTTTGCACAGGGTAAAGGGCTTCATTTAAAAGCCTAACCTTGGCTATATAAATCGTATCCTCATCTACATCATAACCCAGAGCCTTTAAGCTTTCTAGGACGGCACTATCAACAAAGTCCCCATAGATATTTAAGGGTATGTACCTGTTAAAGGTCCTTGCTTCCACAACTTCCCCTATTAGGTTTTTTTGATGGGGGTCTTCAATCAAAAGAAACTCATTTATCCTAAAATTCCTATCCTTAGAGCCTACATAAAATTCTTGTTGGGTTGTAATGCCAACTACCTTCATAATAATTCCCCCTATTTCTTAGCTTCTCTTATCTCTTTCTGATATAAAAAATCTTTCATATATATCCCTATCAAGGTATCTTTCCATAAGGGCCTTGATCATTTCATCAGATACCTTAACTTCCTTATCAATTATATCTAACCAAAGTGGGACCCCTCTTCCGTTTTCTGGGGTAAGGGTTAAGACTAAACTTGCCATTTCCTTTAAGTGTTTTTTTTGAGATTCTATTATATCTATGCCAACTGCCATGGGTTGTAGGGATGTTCTTATAAAAACAGACCCATAGCCCTTTTGTTCTTTTTTATTTACCTCATCATTAATTAGGATCATATCCCCGTATTTTAATAGGCCAAAGAGTAAGTCCCTATCATAAATATCACCCTTTATATCCTTCTTAGTATCTTTTAAGGCATTACCTATGATTGAGGTCTTTATATCCTTTATTAAACCTATTAAAATTATCCCCTCTTCTTCACACAAGTTAACCAATTCTAGCCATTTATTGCCTGCATATATATTATACCTTATAAGGCCCCCATCCATCATAAGAACATAGGGCTTGTGTTTTTTTATAGATGCAAGGCCAGCCTCAACTTCTATGGTAGCTAGCTTTATATTTTTTTCATCCTCTCTCTTATCATCTTCTTCCTTGTCTTTAGGCCTTTCATCTAAGAGGGGGGTGTAAACTTCTGATAAAAATATAGGATTTTTCCTATCACTTGTGTTTTTTGCAAGTCCCTGGTAGATTTCTATATAATGGGGATTTGACCCTCCCAACCTATTAGTTGAACCATCAACCCCTGTTACCCCACCCTTTTTTTCTATCACTTTAAGGTCTTTAGTTGTCATCTTTTGTGACATATATATGGGTCCTATGTATTCTTTAATAAAGTCTGTAAGACTATCTTTATTTAGGCCGTAAGACCCTTGCTTTACTTGCATCTGGGAGTTTACTTCTATTAACTTATCCTTTAACTCTTCATTTAATCTATCCACTAATATCCCCACTTTACTATAATAATTGGCCAATTTATTGTTGACTATTTATGTAAACTATGGTAATCTTTTTCTAGGTTATTATATATAACCGCTATGGGAGGTGACTTTATGAAATCAACAGGAATAGTTCGAAAGCTAGATGAATTAGGTAGGGTGGTTATACCTATAGAGTTAAGAAGAACTCTAGATATCAAGGTAAAAGATCCCCTCGAGATATTTGTTGATGATGATAAGATAATTTTAAAAAAATTCTCACCATCATGTGTCTTCTGCGGCGAATCTAAAGATATCTTTGACTTCAAAGGCAAAAAGGTCTGCAAGGAATGTTCTGATCAAATGCACAAATAAATAAGTAACCACATAATAAAACATTTGGAGTATCTTTATTCCAAGTGTTTTATTATTTTTTGCCCTTTAAACTTTCTTCATATACTATATTTTTTGCAAGGCCAGTTTCTTTTACTATCTTTCTTACTGCATCCTTTCTTGACATGCCTGAGTCAATAAGGCTAGTAAGCATCATTTCTATATCAAATTCTTCTTCTTCTCTAGTATAGCCTTCTACAACTAGGACCATTTCTCCCTTTAATTCCCTTACCCTAGCAATTTCAAGTAATTCAGATATCTTTCCCCTAAGGGTTTCTTCAAACTTTTTTGTAAGCTCCCTTGATAAGGAGGCCTTCCTATCTCCAAATACAAGGAGGACTTCCTCTAAGGCTCTTTGTATCCTGTGGGGACTTTCATAAAATATCAAAGTCCTTTTTTCTTCTTTTATTTCTTCAAGGGCCCTTATCCTATCGTTTTTCTTTGCAGGAAGAAAGCCTTCAAAGGCAAACTTTTCTGTGGATAAGCCAGATATAACTAGGGCTAAGATCATGGCAGAGGGCCCAGGTATGCCTATTACCTCTATCCCTTCTTTAATAGCTAAGTCCACAAGGTCTTCACCAGGGTCTGAAATCCCTGGCATACCTGCATCTGATACTAGGGCCATGGTTTGACCTTTTTTTATTCTATCTATTAACTTAGGCCCCTTCTCCCTAATATTGTGTTTTTGATAGGATGTTAAGGTTTTTTTTATATTGTAGTGGTTTAATAGTTTTAAGGTGTGCCTGGTATCTTCAGCCCCAATAAAGTCAACCTCCTTTAAAATATTAAGGGTCCTAAAAGACATATCTTCTAAGTTGCCTATAGGGGTTGCACATATATATAATTTTCCATAATCCATTTTATCATCTCTTCCTATCATATATCATAAGTAAGTCCTTGGTATAGTCCCCATTATCCTCATATACTACTAGGGGTTTCTTATATTTAAAGTCCTCCCTAGCCCCCTTGACCCCTTCTAGGAGAAAGAGATTTGCTAGCTTATCCCTTTTGGGATGAACCCATCTTATGTATTTTGGCTCTATTTTATGTTCTCTAAAACTACATAGGACATCAACTAGCCTGTTTGGCCTATGTACTATAAATAACTTCCCATACTGCTTTAAAAGGTAGGAAGATATCCTTACTATATCCTCCAAACTTGTCTTTATTTCATGCCTAGAAATGGCAAAGTTTTCCTTACTATTTACAAGAGCCCCTCCCTTTTTCATATAGGGTGGGTTAGTAATTATTGTATCAATACTTCCCTTTTCAAACCTATCTGGCAGGGTCTTTAAATCTATATTTAAAATTTCTATCCTATCCTGTAAATTATTTAACTCTACATTTCTACTTGCAATTTTAGCCACTTCTTCTTGAATCTCAACCCCATATATCTTTTCAATATTTTCCTTATCTACAAGCCTTAAGGGTATTATTCCAGTTCCTGTTCCAAGATCTATGACAAGGCCACTTGCCTTTGCAAAATCCGATAAAAGTATTGCATCTATCCCATATGAAAACATTTCCTTGTTTTGTATTATTTTATAGTCACTTCCTGGTACAATATCTATTCTTTCCATTTGCTACCTCCACATTGATACTAAAAAAGACCCAAGAAAGGGTCTATTTAGGTATAAGCACTACTCTGGAATAGGTGCGTCAGTTGGACATACAGCTGCGCAAGCTCCACAGTCAATGCATTTATCAGGGTCTATTACATAAATATCCCCAGGAGATATTGCTTCAGTTGGACACTCAGGTTCACATGCTCCACAAGCAATGCAATCATCAGTTATAATATAAGCCATTTATTTCACCTCCTACTACTACCTTAGTATGTCTATATTCTAACAGAAATTTATAATTTTTGAAAGTAAAACTTATCCTTAATCGTCGTTTGAATGGTCCCTACTTGAAGAGTACCTTTGATAGCTTGGGTCATACTTTCCAGTTAACTCTATTTCATCTATTTCATAGTTAAATATATCTTCAGACCCATCTGCTAGCTTAATCTTAGCCCTTACACTTTGCAGGAGGGTATATGAAGATATTACAACTCCTACCCCATCTTGTGACTTTATAATTGCCCCTACAGAGGGCATGCCAACTAAAAGGTCTTCGTAGGTATCTTGTTCGTACTTTAAGCAGCACATAAGCCTTCCACATAGGCCAGAAATCTTTGTAGGATTTAAGGATAAGGATTGCTCCTTAGCCATCTTTATAGATACAGGGGCAAATTCACCTAAGAACCTAGTACAGCAAGTTTCTTGCCCACAAGGTCCTATTCCACCTACTATCTTTGCTTCATCCCTTACTCCAATTTGCCTTAACTCTATTCTTGTTTTAAAAACTGAAGCTAGGTCTTTAACAAGTTCCCTAAAGTCTATCCTATTGTCTGAAGTAAAGTAAAAAATTACCTTATTATTGTCAAAAGTGTATTCTACATCTACTAGGTTCATATCTAAACCATGGTCTTTAACCTTTTCTTGGCAAATTACCATTGCCTCTTTGGCTTTTTCTTTATTCTCCTTGTGAATTTGAATATCTTCATCTGTTGCTAGCCTAATAACTGGTTTAAGTGGTGATATAATCTCATCTTCTAAAACTTCCTTAGGTCCTACTGCAGCTACTCCAAACTCCATTCCCCTTGCTGTTTCTACTATTACAAAGTCATTTGTCTTTATTTGTATATTATCAGGATCAAAATAATAAATCTTTCCTGCTTTTTTAAATCTAACTCCTACTACTTTTACCATTATACCTCCCCCTGAATTTTCAAAAGCATTGTTTCTATTGACAATTGAAAGTTCACATTCATCTGTATATTCAATGAAGTATCTTCTATTTTCTCTATTATATCATTTATCCTATCAAAATCCATAAAACTTTGTCCTATTAAGTATTCTTCTTTATCTTTATTTATAATAAAGTTTGTATTTTTACTTGCCTTATACACTCCTAAGTCTCTAAACCATAGGATAAATACTTGTAGGAGTTCTTGAATTTGATCTTTGTGGAGGTAAAAATATTCACTTGCAGAAAATATCCTATAACCTTCTTTCTTAATTAAGCCATCAATTAAGTCTAGGGCCCACTCCCTCATTTCAAAGAAGTCTTGTGACTTTGATACTAGTATGGCATTTCCTAGGGACCCATTTGAAAGCTTGGCTAAGAACCTAGCCCTGTCCTTGTCTATGTTTAATTTATTATGTAGGTAATCTTCAACTTTTGGGGTTTCTATAGGATAAAACTTAATAGTCTGTCCCCTTGACCTAATTGTAGGAAGGAGGTTTTTTGAATCAGATGAAACTAAGATTATATGTATATAGGAAGGTGGTTCTTCTAAACTCTTAAGCAGGGCATTTTGAGCTTCCTTGTTCATTAAGTCAGCCCTATCTATAATTATTAGCTTTCTTTCACTTTCAAAGGGGGACCTATTTATAAATTGAATTATTTCATCAACTTGACCTTTTTTTATAATATCCTTCTCTGGATATACTTCCATAAGGTCGGGGTGGCTTCCTATATTAAACTTATGGCAAGAATTACACCTATTGCAAGCTTCTTCCCCTTTTTCCATACATAGTAGGGTCTTGGCAAATAAACCTCCTAGGCTTCTTTTACCAAGACCTTCTTGACCTTCAAATATATAAAAGTGGCTTATCTTGTTGTTTTTACAAGCATTTTTTAGGCTCTTGATAATTAAATCATGGCCAATAATATCCTTATATTCCATACTTCCTCCAAATCTAAATCCTTACATAGTCCTCAATTGGCAAAACAAATACATGAATCTTACATTCGCCTTCTTTTGACTTATCATCCTTTATTATATGTTCCCTTTTAATTAAGGAAATAATTTCTTCTACCTTGTCATCTTCTACTCCAATTAAAAGGGTTGTATTGCCTAGACTTAAGAAACCTCCACTAGATGCTAATTTTGTAGCCCTTACCTTTTTAGATAATAAGAGTTTTGTTAATTTTTTAGAGTTTTCATTGTCTAAAACGACAATAAGTAATTTCATAAAGGCATCCTCCTAAATCCTCACATATTCTTCTATATCTAAGACAAATACAGTAGCCCCGCCAACCTTTACTTCTAGTGGGTAGGGGATATAGGTATCTCCTGGCATGGTAACAGTTAGTAAGGATGTAGTTATTTCCCTCGTCCTACAGTTATCCTCAATAATCTTTATTACTTCTGAAACCTTATCATCTTCTACCCCACTTAAGAGGGTAGTATTTCCTGCCTTTAAAAATCCACCTGTTGAGGCAAGCTTTGTAACCCTAAATTCTTTTTCTGTCAAGTCTTCAATTAATGATCCTGCATCCTGGTCTTGTACTATAGCTACAACTAGTTTCATCTTGCCAGCCTCCTTTACTTTAAAACTTTTTCAATTGCCTTTATCGTTTGAGTGTAAACTTCTTCTATTGGCTTTGAAGCATCTATCATTACTATATTTTCTGGGTATTTTTCTAAAAGTGCTATATAACCACTATATACATCCCTATGGAATAAGTAGCCCTCTTCTTCTAACCTATCCCCACCTTCTTTTGTCTTTCTAAGAAGGGTAACTTCTGGGTCAACATGGAAAAACAAGATTAAATCAGGATAAATTCCCCTTAGGCCAAAGTCATTTATAGCCTTTACATTTTCAATCCCTAAATTTCTACCCACCCCCTGGTAGGCTAGGCTTGACAGTAAGAACCTATCACAAACAACCACCTTACCCTGGTCTCTTGCTGGTAGGATTTTCTCATGGACATGCTGAGACCTTGATGCTGCAAAAAGAAGTGCTTCAGCTTCTGGTCCCATGTTTTTATTATCTACATCAATAATTATCTTCCTAATCTTTTCACCTATTTCTGTTCCTCCAGGTTCTCTGGTTAGGATATAGGGAATTTCCCTTTCCTTAAGATACTGGCCTATTAGGTTAATCATTGTAGACTTGCCTGACCCATCAGGACCTTCAAGTGTTATAAACTTGCCCTTCATTTTACACTCACCCCTTATTCTGTAACTACTACATAGTCCTTATTATAACCCATTAGACCTACTATTTCTATACCATTATCCATTAAAAACAAGACATGGTCATAAATTTCCTGAGTAATCTCTTCTCCAGGTACAATTAAAGGTATTCCAGGTGGGTATGGAATTATTGGGGCTGCAGAAACCCTCCCTATAGCATCCTTTAACAAGACTTGTTCCTTCTTTCCATAATAGGCTTCAGAAGGGCGGGTTATAATCTTAGGTGTTGGCATCTTAACATTAACCCAATTTATTTCTTCATAAGGTGTGTTTTTAGCTATATGGCTTATGGCCTCTATTATTTTTTCAAATTCTTCTTCTTCATTCATAAGGCTAGTTAAGATAAGGGCATAGTAAAAGTCTGCCATTTCAAGCCTTATGTTGTGGTCTGTCCTAAGGAATTTCTTTACAGTTGACCCCCTTATCCCATCTATACTAATTAATATCTTTGTATTATCCTTTGCATAAATAGTAGGGTCTTCATCATCCCCAATAAAAACTTCTACCCTATCTATCTTATTTAACCTTTCAATTGTCCTATTAACTAGGTCTATACTCTTATCTAACCTATCCCTACCTTCTGTATCCATATAGGCTACTGCAAGTTCATTTGATAGGGTAAATAAATAAGATGGGGATGTGGTTGTGTAAAGTTGGTACCTATCCCTTAGTTTATTTAAGTCTATCCTATCGCTTCCAACATGGATCATGGAAGTTTGTGTTAAACTTGGTAGGGTCTTGTGGGTTGAGTGGATTACAATATCAGCCCCGCCTTCTATGGCTGATATAGGCAATTTATCAGAAAAGGTCATATGGGGTCCGTGGGCCTCATCTACCATTAAAACCTTGCCATGCTTATGAACAATATCTGCAATTTCCCTTATATCTGAACACACCCCATAGTAATTTGGGTAGGTCATAACAAAGGCCTTTATATCTGGGTTTTCCCTTAGGGCTTCATCTATATCTTCAGGGTAAAGTCCAGTTAGGACATTGTGGTTTTCATTGTAGTTAGGATAAATGTAAACAGGTTGAAGTCTATTTAAAATCAAGGCATTATAAACTGCCTTGTGGCAATTTCTTTGTATTAAAACCTTATCTCCAGGCTTAGTAATACTTGCTAGGGCAATGTAAATACTCCCAGTTGAACCATTAACCCCGTAAATACTAGCCTTGGCCTTAAAAACCTTAGCTGTGTTTTTTTGAGATTCATCAATTATTCCCCTGGGTTCTAATAAGTTATCCAAGCCTTCAAGCTCAGTTGTGTCAATCTCTGGCATGTAGTCTCCCCAGTCTATAAGGGTCTTTTTGCCCTTGTGGCCTGGCATATGAAAGGATATGCTATTTTCTTCTTTTAATTTTTTTAAAGCATCAAAAACTGGTGTTTTCATCTTAAAGTATCTACTCTCCTTTTTTCTTATAATACAAAATTATTATAACTTAAATCTTTATATAAATAAACAATTATTTTACTATATCTAAACTTTTTATTTAATATATGACGCTTATTTTTTCTCCACACTTAATGCAATGGGATTTTTTTAAACCCACAAGTTCTACCTTTGGAAACCGTCTAATTAAAAGACTCTTACAAGAAGGGCAGTAGGTGTTGTTGTCTATCCCCCAAACATTACCTATATAGACATAGTTAAGATTTTTTTTAGCTATATTTCTTAAACCTATAAGGGTTTCTGTTTTCGTTTGGGCCTTAGTCATCCTATTGCTTGGGTAGTACTTGCTAAGGTGGAGGGGGATGTCCTTATTAATACCTGCTATAAACTTAGAAAGCCTGTAAACTTCATCTTCATCTGAATTCTCATCATCTATTATTAGGGTAGTAATTTCAATATGGGTTTTTCCACTTGCCCTTTTAATAGTATCTAGGACAGGGCTTAAGGACCCACCGCAAAAGTTTTTATAATAGGAGTTTTCCATAGACTTTAAATCTATGTTCATAGCATCAATAAGAGGGAGAATGTCCTTAAGGGGTTCTTTATTGATAAAACCATTGGTTATCATAACATTTTTAAGGCCCCTTTCCTTGGCTTTTTTTGCTGTATCATACATAAATTCATAAAATATTGTTGGTTCATTGTAGGTATAGGCTATCCCAAGGGAGTCTTTTGCCCCTGCAAATTTTAAGATATCGTCAATCTTAGTATTCATATACATATCTACATTTTCAACTATGGCAATGTTTTGGCAAAAATCACAATTAAAGTTACACCCAAAGGTCCCAAAGGAAAATATAGAAGTCCCTGGATAAAAGTGGTAGAGGGGCTTTTTTTCAATAGGGTCATAGCCATAGGATGTCATGGTTTCATAATTTAGGCTAAAGAGTCTACCATCAATATTTTTTCTTACCCTACAAATACCTACCCCACCTTCTTTGATCTTACAATTGTGGGGACATAAAAAGCAATTGACAAAGTCTTCTTCCCTTGTGTAATACCTTGCTTCTAACATAAATATCCACTCCTAATAGTGCCTACTTACCTTAAACCTCTCCAACTTATAATCCTCATCTTCTTTTATATTAGCCTTGCTTAAGGCTATCCTTACCTGGTCTTTTGCATCATCTACACCCTCAAGTCTAGGTAGGAGCAAGCCTTTTTTATACCCTTTTGTTACTATTACCCCATATTCCTTTGGGTCTAAACTATCAATACTTTCTATAGGCTCTGGTTTTTCAAGGACATCTACAGAAAAAGTTATTTCTTTTAACTCATCTAGGGTGACTTGGGGAAATCTTGGGTCATGTAAACCAGCCTCCACTGCAAACTTAATAATTTCTTTTGCTAGGTTTTCTTGGCTAGGTAAAGTCCCCCCTATACACCCTCTTAAAGTCCCATTTTTCTTAAGGGTTACAAAGACTGGCTTTTTGGTTCTTAATAAGTCTTTTTCTATATCATCAGGCACATCTATATATTCTTTGTTTTTTAAAAAGTGGGTTAAGGACCTTCTTGCAAGCCTTACATAGGGGCCCTCTTTTGACTTTATATCATTTATTTTATCTTCTTGATATTTATCAATAAGACTTAAGTAATCCTTGTCTTCTTCACCTAGTATATGGAAGATGCTACTTGCATAACCCACTCCAAAGGGACCTTCATAGGATAGGACTTGGGGCTTTACCTTATAAAATGACAGAGTCCCTCCTAGGATCATTAAAGACCTTAGGCCGCACTCTCCCGCCTTTTTAGCTAGGTCACTATCAAAGGTAAATAGTTTAGATAAGTCCCCTTCTTTTAAAATATCAAGGATTCTTTTATCAAACTCAGGTCCTTCCTTTACAAAACTATAGGGTCCACTATCTAAAAGCTTATGTGAAAGGTCACCACTTGCAATAATTGATACATTTTTCTTACTTGTACTTATGACCCTATTAATTAACCTGCCAAACTTATATAGGTCTCTTTCTGATAGTAGGCCATAGGTTATAGGGATAAGTTTATAGTCCTTGTAGTATTTATTAACAAAGTGCAAGGGGACAAGGACACCATGGTCAAGTTTTTCTTCTAGGCCATAGGATTTAAACATATCCTTTGTCATTTGCCCTATCTTTATATTAGCCTTTAAACTTTCTTTTACAATCTCATAGCTTAAGTCTAGGTCGTTTTTAAATTCGTAAGATAAGTATTTATAACCAAAGTTAGAAAAGTCCCCTTTTAAGTTTTCTTCTAAGATTATAGAGTTTGCATCTGAAAATAAGGGTCCGTGGGGGCTTATAATTATTATAGTATCTGGAGCCTTTTCTTTTATATCCCTTCCTATTTCTTCCATCCCATCAATAGTTGCCCTTATCTTTTCTTCTTCTCCCCTACCAATTTCTTTAATAATTATAGGTGGGTGGGGGGTTAAATAAGCAGATAATAATTTTCCCATAACAATCCCCTTTCTTAAATTTTTGTAAATAAAAAGACAGAACTTTTAGTCTGTCTTTTTTTTATTATTCTTCGTCTTCTTCACCAATTACTGGTACTTCCATTGGCTCATCTGTTGCTTCTTCATCTTCATCTTCTTCTTCTTCAATGCTTGGCTCATTTAGGGTACATATAATTGACTCTTCATCTGTTAAGATTAAAACATTTTCATCCTTCATAAGGTCTAAGTCCTTAACATATAAAGGAGTAGTAAAGTCCATACCTGAAACATCAATACCAACAGTTTCTGGTATATCTCCAGGTAAACATTCAATTTCAATTTCATCTAGCATTTGCATTAATACTGATGGTTGAAGGGCTATACTATCTCTGTTTAGTAAGTATACAGGTACTGTAATCTTAAGCTTTTCTTTCATATCAATTCTTTGGAAATCTATATGAATTACATTGCCTTTAACTGGATGTCTTTGTACTTGCTTAACTATAACTGGAACTATTTCTCCTTCTAAATCCAATTCCATTATTGAAGATGTTCCAACTACTCTAAATAATTTTACAAAGTCTATAGAATCAACTTTAAGTTCTTTTGTTTCTACACCTCTACTATAAACTATTCCTGGTACCATTTTTTCATTTCTAACATCTTTTACTTTGTTTTTCCCGATTTCTTCTCTTGCTTTAGCCAATAATCTTTTATCGCTCATATCGGATTCCTCCCGTTTTCTTATTTTTTACTTATATTTAATACCCTAGCGGTAATAAAACTAAACTCTTTATCTAGTAGGTGATACCCTTAACTTTTAAGGTCTTATTAAAAAGCTTAGATAAAGAAACACTTACCAAGTCTTTTTTTACCCTAATAGACTTATCTAGATAAACACTTACATCCTTGTCTTTTAAAACAATATACTTATCTGTTTTGTCAGGTTGTCCTATCTCAACTGATAGTTTTTTTACTGTACATCAGCCAGACCTTATATCAATCAATTCTATGGTGAGTGAGTTATTACCATGTGACTTATCTATTATATACTCGTTTGCCTCATTTGACAAATTTAAATTCATTTTTTCACCTTCTTTGTATCATTTATTTTGTTTTTCTCTTTTTTTCTTAGAAATTAAACTTGCTGCAAGGAGTGCTGTAATAGGTATGGTAAGTATAAGGCCAATTGAACCAGCCAAGGACCTAACAACCTCTGTAGCTATTATATCAAGGTTAAAAACCTTATTTAATTCCGTATTATAGGCCATAAAAACTAAAAGTATTGGGATTGATGTACCTACATAAGCAAGTATTAGGGTGTTAATCATAGTCCCCATAATATCCCTACCAACATTCATGCCAGACTTAAACAAGTTATTTCTAGGAAGTTCTGGATTGGCAGAGTGAATTTCATGGATACTTGAAGAAATTGATATACCAACATCCATGGCTGCACCCAAAGCCCCCATAATAATCCCTGCAAATAACAAGTCCCTAAAGTTAAACTCTATACCTTGAGGTATATACATAAGCATGGTAGATTCTTCTGCTGATAGGCCAGTTAAAAAGGCTGTATTACTAAAAATATAGGCTATAAGGCCTGCACTTATAACCCCTATAGAAGTCCCCCCTATGGCAGCTAGGGTCTTGGTATTAATTCCACCTACTAGGAATATGGTTATAATGGTAACAAAGACAGCCGTTGACACAGAAACTAAAATAGGGTTTATCCCCTTTAAGAGTAAGGGTAGCATGATAAAAAGTATAGTCCCTATTGTTATAGCTAAGGAGATCAAAGATTTTAAACCCTTAAACCTTCCAATGGCTAAAATTAAAATTATAAATAAAAGTCCAATGTAAATTAAGCTATTAATCCTGTAGTGGTCAGCTATATATACTTTAAAATTACCATCTTCATATTCTTCAAGCATAATAGAAACCTTTTGTCCATCTTTTACTATTATATCATAGTTGGCCTGGTCTGTTATTGCATTTTCTATGTTTATTTCAAGACCCTTCCTCTTACCCGTATCTATCCTAAGCTTAACCTTTTGAATTGGGAAGTACCCTTCTTCACTATCCATAATTTCACTAGCTTCAAGGACTGTTCCTCTTTCTATAAAGTTTTCAAAGTCTAAGTTGTTATCTATATCCATATCTTGACTAAAGACTCCACTTGATAAGGTAAAGATTAAAATTATAATTAAACTTACTATTATTTTTTTCAAATTTTACTCCTTTCAAATACAAACACTAAAATCCCTACTACATAAGTTTATTATTAAAAGGAGATAATGTAAAGTAGACAATTCATAAATCACAATATACAGTTCACATTTACTTACAAGTTCATCTATGCTGATTTAAGTTTACTTCCCCTTGCCAGATTTAAGCAAAAAAGTAAATCTTTCTTTTTTCTTCTTAAATTTAGAATCTATTTGTTCATTGTATTCTATTATTAACTATGCTAAAATATAAGCATGAGCGGTTAGTTCAGCTGGTAGAACGCTACGTTGACATCGTAGAGGTCGTTGGTTCGAGTCCAATATCGCTCACCATAAAAGTAAGTAAAGGAGTAATCTATTTTTTTAGATTACTCCTTATTTTTAATAATAAAAGGAAGGATTTCTCCTTCCTATAAAGTATTTACCTATATAATTCTGGATTGTCCCTGTAGAAAGCATCTATTTCTTCTTCTGCTTTTTCCTTAGAATATCCATACTTTTCTTGAAGCTTTCCTGCTAAAATTTGTGAATTACCTTGAATTTCATCTAATTCATCATTTGTAAGGTCTCCCCATTTTCTTTGAATATGACCTTTTGCTTGTTCCCATTTGCCTTCCATAATATCCTTGTTCATTAATTAATCCTCCTTGTTTACTTTCCAATATACATTTACTTGATAAGCATCCTGTAATACATATCTACCCTAAAGTTTCTCTTTTTAAACAAAAAATGGTAATTAAATAGGCTATATCTACCTATATAAAAAACCTAAACCTACCTATCCACCCTTACAATATGGCTATATTTGTTGTTCTTACCCCTTATTAAATCAAGAATAATCTTAGACCCAGCCATGGAATATGCAGTGCCATTACCCTCATAGCCTAAGAGGTATAGCTTGTTTTTATAAAGAGGATCACTCCCTATAAAGGGTATACCATCTTTTGAAGCTCCAAATAAGGCATTCCATGAATATTCAAGTTCTAAGTTTAAATTTGAAAACATACCTTGAATTTCCTTTATTAGGTTTTTATTCTTCCTATCTATAGAGCTTTGACTTTTTTCAACCCTCTTGCTTTTTTTATCAAGACCTCCCCCTACTACCCTATTGTCTTTGGTGGTCCTAAAGTATATATAGGGGTTTTTCGTCTCCCAGAACATAGCCTCTCCAGGCCAAAGGGGACCCTTTATAGGTCTTGTTGCAAAGGCATAAGTCCTATACATTTGAAACTTATCCTTAATTGGGGGGTAAATATGACTATAACCTGTTGCAATGACTATATAATCAAATTCTATTTCATAAGAATCTTTTGTTTTAATCTTGTTTTCACTGATCTTATCAAGGTCTAGTTTTGTATCTTCATAATAAGTTACCCCAAGTGAAGTATTTTGCTTACTTAGACTAAGTATAAACTTATAGGGATTTACATCTGCATCATGCCAGGTCCTTAGTGCATTTGGCTTATCTAGCCCAAATTGAGCCTTTAATTTTCTCCTACTTAAGTACTCAACTGGGAAATTATATTTATTAAGGAGTCTATACTCATCCTTTAATCTTTTTTTATCCCTAAAAGTAGAAGCATAGTATATGCTATTTCTATTTCTAAAGCCCAGTGACTCATCTAATTCCATACTTAAAGCAGTTAAATCCTCCATAGCTTCTAAACACATCTTGTAAAACAAGTAGGCATCTTTTTCCCCTATATCCCCTGCTAGTTCATGCATCATAACATCGCTTGTATATTGTAATAAGCCAGTATTGGCAGCACTACTACCTCCTCCAATCCTGTTTTTTTCTACCAGGCTAACCCTATAACCCTCTTTTGCTAGGGTATTAGCACAAAGGTTTCCAGACATACCTCCCCCAACTACTAGGACTTGGGTTTTGATATTTTCTCTCACCTTGTCAAATTTAACTTCTTGGTCCTTGGTCTTATTCCAGTATAAGTTACCATAATGAAGTTCCATAAGCTTCTCCTTATCATATATATTTATTATGTAAATACCCAATTTTTGGCATTTAAAATACTTTTCTAGGTCCAAGTTCTATGTAGATTTATCTAATAAAATGGGTATAATATTAAAGATTATAAATTTACAATTTGGAGGAAGTGTAATATGTTGTTTATAATTGATATGCAAAATAAATACTTAGATGAAGGCGGAGAAGATTATATAAAGGGAGCTAAAGACTTAGTTCCCCTGGCAATTAAAAGGATTAAGGAATATGAAAAGAAAAATCACCCTATCTTATACACCCTAGATATAGAGATTAAGCCTGGTAAAGACCAAGAGGAAAATAACAATGATTCTACTACAATTAAAAAGGGTGAGGACTCTTCAGATGGTAAGACAATTTGGGCTAATAGGCTTTATCCTCCCTTAGAACCTTATTTAAAAGACCATAAGGAAGTTAAGAAGACTTACTATGCCCTTCCTCCTAAGAGCCTTTTAGAAATTCAAGAGGCCTATAAGGATAAGAAGGAGTTTTTAAAAGAAATTGAATTTATTGGGGTGGAGACTAATATTTGTGTCCTTGCCAATGCAATTTGCATCCAAAGTGCCTTTCCTGATTCTAAGATTATAATTAATTCATCAATTACTAAGAGTAGGGACTTAAAAAACCATTCCATTGCCCTTAAGACCATGAAGGCCCTGGGTATGGAAATAATATAAAGGAGAGAAATCTTATGTTATTAAAGAAACTTGATTTACTAGCTTTAAAAAAAGACCTTATTGAATGGACAAGGATAATGATGTTAAATACTAATGGAAAAATTGCTATAGTAGGGGTTTCTGGAGGTAAGGACAGCTCTGTGGTGGCAGCCCTATTAGTTGAAGCCCTGGGTAAGGAAAATGTAATAGGAGTCTTAATGCCAAATGGCATTCAAAATGATATATCATACGCCAATGACCTAGTTGACTACCTAGGAATAGAATCTGTAGAAGTAAATATAAAATCAATTACTGATGAGATTCTTTTAGCTATTGGGTCCATAAAGAGTGACTTAATCCCTCTTATAACAGACCAAACTAGCTTAAATATCCCCCCTAGGGTAAGGATGACTATCCTTTATGGCATTTCTCAATCAATAGACCACAGCAGGGTTATAAACACCAGTAACCTATCGGAGGATTGGGTTGGGTATGCAACCATATATGGGGATACAGCGGGGGCCTTTTCCCCTCTAGGCAGGTTGACATCGGATGAAGTTGTTCAGCTTGGTGAGGTCCTAGGCCTTCCAGATAAGTTTTTATCCAAGGTCCCATCTGATGGCTTAACAGGTAAAACAGATGAGGATGTGTTTGGTTTTTCCTATGAAGTTTTAAATAAATATATTAGGGAAGGGACCATAAAAGAAGGGCCCATAAAGGAAAAAATAGATGCCATGCATAAGTATTCTAGACATAAGTTTTTACCTATACCAATGTTTAAGGCAAAGTTTCCAATTAAGGCAGATGATATAGCAGGGGTTTATAAGGATTAAAAAAATCCTCGGTAAGGCTTAATGACAAAATTTTTGTCATTTAGCCTACCGAGGATTTTTATTTTTTTATTTTCCAAAATTTGTATTTTTAAGCTTCCTTGTTAATCATATCCTTAACCTTCATAAGTCTTGTTATTGTACTTCTTTCGTTTTCATCAAGTTTCATCCTGATAAACCTTATAGTTTCAGTTAACTCTGGTATTGTCCTGTATTCTAGTGCATTTACCCTTCTTCTTGTCTTTTCAATTTCATCTGCCATCAACTGGGCAGATTTTTCAACCTGGGCTAGTTCCAAAAGACTTGGCATAATCCCATATAGCATGGCTATAGCATCATCTAATTCTCCTGAGGTTTGAACAAAACCATATGGATAAATGCTCCCTGGATCATCTTCTAATTCCCTGATAAAGGTCATTATTGGAACATGGACACTCATAACGTTTTTCTTCTTTATATCTACGCTTATCTTTTCTTTTGGAAAGGCAACTGCTGCCTCTAAGATTTCAGGAGAAAGAACTCCACTTGCTAAAAGAAACTCATCATAAGCATTTTGTAAATTTTCTTCAACTTCCATCCGAAGTTTTTTATTCTTTTTTATAAGGTCAATAAACCTCCTCATAAGCTCATCTTGCTTGTCTTTTAGGAGCTTGTGTCCCCTTATGGCTGTCTTTAACCTAGCCTTAAGCAGGGTTAGCTCCATACGAGTAGGGTTTACATTTAATACAGCCATCTACTCATCCCCTTCGACTTCCACCGGAAGATATTTGTCAATATATTCTTGACGAATTCTCTTAAGCTCCCCTCTTGGAATTATCTTTAAGAGCTCCCAACCTAGGTCAAGAGTGTCAGTTATTGTCCTATTGTTACTATAACCTTGGTTTACATATTCAAGGTCAAATGCTTCTGCAAACTTAGCAAAGGCCTTGTCTGCTTCAGATAAGGCAGAGTCTCCAAGTATGGTTGCAAGTTCCCTTGCCTCTATTCCTGAAGTATAGGCTGCGTAAATTTGGTTCATGGTATCAGCATGGTCTTCTCTAGTCTTATCATCACCTATACCCTTATCCTTAAGCCTAGATAAGGATGGCACTACGTTTATTGGTGGTTCAATACCCCTTTTATACAATTGACGGGAAAGGATTATTTGCCCTTCAGTTATATAGCCTGTTAAGTCAGGGATTGGATGGGTTATATCATCCTCTGGCATGGTTAAGATTGGAATTTGTGTTATAGAACCCTTTCTACCCCTTATCCTACCAGCCCTTTCATATATTGTTGAAAGGTCAGTGTAAAGGTAACCTGGGTAACCCCTACGACCTGGTACTTCCTTTCTAGCTGCTGAAGTCTCACGAAGGGCCTCAGCATAGTTTGTCATATCTGTTAAGATTACTAGTACATGCATGTCTTTTTCATAGGCTAAATACTCTGCGCAAGTAAGAGCCATCCTTGGAGTTGCAATTCTTTCAACCGCTGGGTCATCTGCAAGGTTTATAAATAAAACTGCCCTATCTATGGAACCTGTTCTTGTAAAGTCATCAATAAAAAACTGTGCTTCTTCAAAGGTAATACCCATAGCACCAAATACAACAGCAAACTTTTCTTGAGACCCAAGAACCTTAGCTTGTCTTGCTATTTGGGCAGCTACTTCCCCATGAGGAAGACCTGAACCTGAAAATATAGGAAGTTTTTGACCCCTTACCAGGGTGTTAAGTCCATCTATACAAGATATCCCTGTTTGTATAAACTCTTCAGGGTAGTCTCTTGATACTGGGTTAATAGGAACTCCGTTTATATCTACCTTTTTATCTGGTATAATGTTTGGCCCATTATCCTTTGGTCTTCCTAGACCATCAAATACACGGCCTATCATATCTTCTGAAACCCCAAGTTCTAGGGGTTTACCTAAAAACTTTACCCTTGTAGTTTTTAAATTGATTCCCGAGGATCCTTCAAATAACTGAACCATGGCCTTATCGCCATTTATTTCAAGAACACGACCTCTTCTTTTTTCTCCTGTTTGTAGCTCTATATCTACAAGTTCTTCGTATTTTACGCCTTCTACTCCATCCACTATCATTAGTGGCCCAACAACTTCTCTTACTGTATTGTATTCTTTACGCATCTAGGATCCCCCCTTCCTCAATTAATTTATTTATTTCTTCTTTTAAGTCTGTTCTTATTTGTTCTATATCTTGTATTTTTTCTTCTTCTATATACTTTGCCCTAGCTATTCTTTCTCTAATTGGCATATTTTCTATGGACTTAAGATAAACTCCTTTTTCAAGGGCCTTCATACCTAGGTCATAAAATTCCAATACTAATTTAAGCATTACATTTTGCTTTTCTAAGGAACAGAAGGTATCAACATCATGGAAGGCATTTTGCTGTAAATAATCTTCCCTGATAGACTTTGTAGCTTCTAGCTTTAATTGGTCTTCATAGGAAAGCGAATCCCTACCAACCAGTCTAACAATCTCTTGTAGGGCTGACTCTTCTTGTAAAAGGTTCATTGCCTTTGCCCTATTTCTTGCAAACTCAGGGTCTATATTTGCAGCCATCCACTGGTCCATTTTGGTTTGATAAAGGGTATATGAGTTTAACCAGTTAATAGCTGGGAAGTGTCTCTTATAAGAAAGTGAATGGTCAAGTCCCCAGAATACTTTAACAATCCTTAGGGTAGCTTGGGAAACTGGTTCTGATATATCTCCACCTGGTGGGGATACAGCTCCTATTACTGTTATTGCACCCTCTCTATCATCTGAACCATTGCATATTACCTTTCCTGCCCTTTCATAAAAGGCAGCAGCACGTGACCCAAGATAAGCAGGATAACCTTCATCCCCTGGCATCTCCTCAAGACGACCAGACATTTCTCTTAAGGCCTCAGCCCACCTTGAAGTTGAGTCTGCCATGATGGCAACTGAATAACCCATATCCCTAAAGTACTCAGCTAGGGTAATACCTGTGTATATGGATGCCTCCCTTGCTGCAACTGGCATGTTGGAAGTATTAGCTATAAGAACAGTCCTCTTCATTAAAGACTCCCCAGTAGCTGGGTCAATAATTTCAGGGAATTCCATTAGTACATCCGTCATCTCATTTCCACGTTCTCCGCAACCTACATAAACTACAATTTCTGTATCTGCCCACTTGGCAAGCTGGTGCTGAACAACTGTCTTACCTGAACCAAAGGGGCCTGGTATAGCTGCAGTTCCACCCTTGGCAACTGGGAAGAAGGTATCTATTACCCTTTGTCCTGTTAAAAGAGGGACATTGGGGTCTAGCTTTTGCTTATATGGCCTACCCTTTCTTACTGGCCATTTTTGCATCATTTGTATCTTTTTATCATTATCTAAGGTTGCAATATCTTCAATTACTGTAAATTCACCAGACTTTATATCTGTTATTTCTCCACTTACTCCTATGGGTACCATTATCTTATGGACTACTATTGGGGTTTCTTGAACTGTACCAATAATATCTCCACCTTCAACCTTATCGCCTACTTTTTTTACAGGTTGAAAGTCCCATTTTTTTACCCTATCTAAGTTTTCTACCTTGGTCCCCCTAGTCATAAAGTCACCTGACTTTAGTCTGTATTCTTCTAGGGGTCTTTGAATCCCATCAAACATTGCTTCTATAAGGCCCGGCCCTAATTCTACTGAAAGTGGTTCCCCAGTTGTGTACACTGGATCCCCAGGCCCAATACCTGTAGTTTCTTCGTAAACTTGGATAGATGCCCTATCCCCTCTCATCTCTATGATTTCACCAACTAATCTAAAGTCGGAAACTTCTACTACATCATATACATTCGCCTCGTCCATTCCTTCAGCAACAACTAAAGGTCCAGATACTTTTACTATTTTCCCTACTTTCAAGATAAGCCCTCGCTTTCTATAAAATATTTGATCCTATGGCTTTTTCAACATTCTTGTTTATTCTTTCCATTCCGATATTTAAACTTCCCTGATTACTTGGAATCAAAATAACCGCAGGGATTATCTCTTTGTCATATCTTTCTATGGAATCTGGGATAAGCTTTGCTATTTGCTCTGTTATGAAAATTACCCCATATTCCTTCCTTGCAATTGTATCTAAAGTTTTTCTTGCTTCATCCGCCTTAGATACTTTAAAAACATCAATTCCCAAAGCTTTAAATGTTAAAGCTGAATCTCTATCTCCAATTACAGCTACCTTAAACATATAAATCACGCAGCCTTTCTCTAATGGCTTGTGGTGGTATATTATTATTTTTTGAAACCATTATAATACGTATAGTCTTTATTTCTATTTCTTTTGCATATATATAGGAAAAAATTGGCTCTGGTCCAAACACTATATACTTAGATGGCTTGTTTAGCCCCATAAGGTGGTTGTCCATATGCTTGTCAATTTTTCTTAAGTGGCCTGTAGCTTGAAATTCTTCTAGGGCCCTAACTAGGTCTGGACTAATCTTTGCATACCTAAACTTATTAATCATAACATCTAGGGTGTCGTTTAAACTAGCAATAATATCTTCCTTTGGAATGTTTCCATTAAACAATATTACATCCTTGAAAAATTTTACATCCTTACCTTGTTTCTTTAATCTTATAGCAGTAGTAATATTTAAAAAGTCTATCCCATCTCTTACATAATCTATAAATAAATCTACCCCTGTTGAAAGAGCAAGGTTATATAGGACTCTAAAGTAATACCTATCAACTAAGATATCTATTCTTTGGGGGTCCTTGTTTTCCTCATAATCCTTAAGAACATATTCAATAGGCTTTCTAAACCTTGGCTCTATAGATTTTAGGTCTCCTGCTGCAAAAAAGGACTTAAGTTTTTTAAAGTCAATGGAACCAAATGGAATATAAAGGTGGTCTAGGTCAGACCCCATTAGTTTCTCTTTTAACATAACTTTTATATTATGAAAATCATACTTTAAAGTGAACAAATCTACTACTTCACTTGAAGGGGAAATTTCCCTCATAAGCTTGAATATTCTTATATGTTCTAAAGTAAGAATGTCTTCATAACTCCTATCTTTTGAAGCTTGAGCTACTGATGCTGCATATTCTGTATCCCCAAGTATACGAAGAACCTCTTCTACATCCTTAGCCTCTACCATTTTTTCAATAGTAGATGCCTTTAGAAGCCTGTTTTCAAGGACTCTGATACTCGTTACCGCTTGGGTAAACTCCATTCTATCCATGAACTCACTCCTATTCTTTAAAAGAGTTTCTCAACTATCAATGATTCAACTTCTCCCCTTATTTCATCAACAAAGGAGTTGAAATCATAATTGTATATTATGTCTTTATCAATAATCATAAAACCAGACCCTAAAGATTCATCTTCTTCTACCTTGATCTTTGAACTTATGCCCTCTAATACTTTTTTCTTTCCCTTAGGTACATTTAATACAGCATCCTTAGAGTAGTGAAGTTCTTTTAATAAGTTTTCAACAAAGCTAAGGTAAGTTTTATCATCAAGTGCTAGAAGTTCATCCTTGACAGTCTGGAAAACTTTATCTAAAACAGCATGCTTAATAACAAGCTTTTGATCCCTAATTTTTAGTTCTGCGCTTGATATTACTCTTTCCTTCATCATGGCTGCTTCTTGTTCAGCCTTTTCTAATATCTTTACTTTTCTATCGTTTGCTTCCCTAACCCTACTTGTAACTATTGCTTGAGCCTTCTTGTCAGCATTAGTTTTAATTTCATCAGCCTTTGTTTTAGCATCATCTATAATCCTTTGGGTAAGGTTCTCTAAATTTGACATAGATTCACATCCTAACTTTTACTAGAAACTTACAGCGTTTAAAAGTATTAATGATACAACAAATGCAAGTAGTGCATATGTCTCAACCATTACTGCATAGATAATACCCTTAGTTGACTGTTCTTCATTTCTAGCAAGTATTGAAATACCAGCTGCAGCTGCCTTACCTTGAGCTATACCTGAAATCCAACCTACAAATCCTATTGGTAAACATGCTGCCAATATATATAAGCCCTCTAATGCTCCCATACCAACATTTAATCTTCCAAGTACTAACAAACCAATAACAAAGCCATAAAGCCCTTGTGTACCAGGTAATAATTGTAATACTAGTGAACGACCAAATTTTTCAGGTTCTTCAATTACAAGACCTGCTGCTGCTTGACCTACTATACCTATACCAAGTGCTGAACCCATACCTGAAAGAAAAACTGCTACTGAAGCTCCAAGTGCTGCGAAAAATACTCCACCATCTGCTTGTGTTAATGATACCATAAATTCTGTTGCGCCCATTTACATTTCCCCCTAACTTATCTTAAGTTTATATATTTTGGTTTACTTCTGAAATCTTTAAACTTTTGCCCTCCGCCTTCGTAGAACTTTGAAAAGAATTCTACAAATATCAACCTAATTGAATGGACATAAGCTCCTAAAAAGCTTAAGCCTAGGTTAAAAGTTTGTCCAAATATAAATATTACTATAGCAGCTACAAATCCTATTGGACCCTTATCAGCTACCATACCAGCCATCATATTTACTGCCCCTGCAATAAAACCTCCTGCAAGTCCTAGGGCCATAAGTCTAGAGTAGGACACAAAGTCCCCTACATAGCCTGTAATCCCATATAAGGAGTAAAGTCCTCCCCCAACCTTTCCAACTGCTCCTGTGGCTTCCCTGCCACCTGTAACGACGATTCCCACCATACCACCTATCATGACATAAAAGGATATGGTCTTTGCTATCTCAGGTAAGTCAATTACCATATTTAACAAGTAGACAATTGCACCTGTTAAGGCTATATACCAAAATCCTACATCATATAAGGCATCCTTGTACTTCTTATCCCTAATAGCTATATAGGCCTTTAAGGCTAAGCCATAGTATATTTGTATAAAACCAAATATTATAGACAAAATCAACAAGGTGTTATAGTCTGTTGCTGGTTCAAACACTCCCTTTAAAGGTATTATTCCTCCAAATATTGAACCATATAAGAATCCCCATATTAAAACGGAGAAACTTAGGTAGTAGAAAAACTTAATGAAAGCCTTGGTCTTTTCTTTTAAATTAAAGTACTTTAGAACTAAAAAGGTTCCAAGTAACATAATTACTCCATATCCAACATCCGCAGCCATCATTCCAAAGAATATTAAATAAAAGGGTGCTAGAAGTGGGGTAGGATCTATTTCATCATACCTTGGCAAGGCATACATTTCTGTTAGCGATTCAAAAGGCTTTACAAAGCCTGAGTTATCTAACAATATTGGGGTATTCCTATCTTCTTTTCTTGCATCGTTTGTTTGAAGGTAGTATATATTCCCTAGGGTAGCCTTTAACTTTTCTTCAAATTCATCTTTTCTTTCTGTAGGTACAAATCCTTTAATAACATTTACTTGATCAGTTACTAAGAAATTCTCAGCAGCTGCTATTCTTAACTTCTTATTGTTCAAGTACTCATATGTTATTTCTAAGTCTGATAGATTGATTGTTGCTTCTTCAAGGGCCTTGTCCATAACTTCAATTTCATCATCTAGAAGCTTTATCTTTTCCTCTAAAATTTCAATCTCTTCGCTAGGTTTATTTTCACCCTTTAAAACTACCTTTGCAAAACTTGCGTTTCTTAAGTTTTCTTTTACATTTTCAGCTTCATCACCATAGGATATTGCAACAATATATGCGTTATCCTTATCCTCTCCAACTACTTCATAATGTGTATTTTCATAACCTGACAAGTTTTCTACAAGCATTTCTTGTAAATTTACAGGGATAGTTCCTATATATAAGACTGCCTCTTGTAAATTTTCTAAATAGGATATGGGAATATCTAAAGTCTTCCAAGGTTTTAACTCTTCTATTGTAAGCCTTGACTTATCCTTTTCTCCTTTAAAACCTTCCCTTTTTCTCCAAAGCTCACGGACATTTTGATAAATAGGCATGTAGTCAATTTCCGAAGCTTTTTCTTCTAATTCTTCAAAAGTGTAATTTGAAAGCCCGGTCCTCATGGCCTTTAAACCACTTTCCTTGTGGTGATATTTAGAAAGTATATCTATGCCAGCATTTACCCTACTAATATCTTCATCAACAGCAACCAAGTTCTCTGGCACCTTGACACTTCTTAATCCCATTTCTGTTAGGTCCTCATCTTGTTCAAGATCTAGAAAATGAACATATTCAAACTTTTGAAGTTCATGGAGAAGATTTTCTTTTTCTGAATCAAAGGCAAATAAACTGAATTCAGTCATTTTAACTATTGCCATTTTTATTCACAATCCTCTCAATTACTATATTGGTTACTTCCTTAAGCTTGTTTTCTTCGAGTTTCTCCAACATCTCAGCTTCAGCTTTCCCTTTTTCAAGGATTGGCTTTGCTATGGCTTCGCCCTCTGTAACCGCAATTCTTTTAATTTCCTCTGCTTCCTTACTAGCTTCTAAAATAATTGTATTATATTCTTCTTCGGCTTTTTGATAAGATTCATCAAGGGTTTTTTTACTATATACTGCCACATCCTCTAAAATCTTCTTAGCCGTTTCTTCAGCTTTTTTTACTGCTAAGATAGCTTCTGTTGCCATCGCTTCACCTCCTAAAATTTTATGTGTATTTTTATAAAACTCATTATGCCTATATTAATCAATTTTATATCAATTTGTCAGATAAATCAATAATTTGCGAAATATTTATCAAAATAATTCATCTTATTTTAGGGACTAAATTTATCTTTTAACCTACAATGGCTCAATTACATCATTTAGCCTAATATTTCCAGATTTAATTATTTTTGCAAAAGTAGCATTTTCGACAAGTGGACAATACAAGTTGTCAATTATGTTCTTACATTCAGGGAAACACTTTTTATTTTCCCTAGTTACTTGTATTCTTGCCTCACCTATTTTATATATCCCCCCCTTTGTTAAAGCATCCCCACTATAGGTTAAGTTTTCCATATACCTTCTTATACAAAGCCCCTCAACATCACCCTTATTTATCATGCTTCTTACTTTTAAGGGGAGAAGAGAAATTTGCCTCTGGCCGCCTTTTGCATTTTTATCATCTTCAAGACCCTTTCCCTCTATAAGATAGGCCTTGTCTAATTCTAGTAAATCTCCATTTTTATTCTTAATACTTATGGCTACAATTTTCATTTTTTCTCCTTTGGAATGTGGTTATAGTTTTTCATGCTAATATAGGCTTAAAACTTATTCTTACCTACAAAAAGGACCTCTTACCTGTTAGTTTTATTTAACAGTAAGTAGGTCATTTAATATATTATTACTTTCTTATTTACTTCATTAAAACATCCGAATATTCAGGTCTTTTTTCGAACTCTCTTTTTGCATAGGGACATAGGGGAATTATTTTTATATTATTCATTCTTGCTTGGTTTACTAACTCAGCAACTAGCTTTGTTCCAACACCATCTCCCCCATATTTCTCATCAACTAGTGTATGGTCAATAATCCACAAGTTATTTGATTTAGAATAAGTGGATTCACCTACATTTTCACCTTCATCATAGGCTGCTGAACGATTTTTTTCAGGCTCATAAATAATTTTAATCATGCTCTTCCTACTTTCTAATTATTCTCCCAACTTTAACATTTCACATTATTTTTTATTCTTCTCCATCTTTAATTCTTTAAAAAAGTGATTAGTATTTTCCCACTGTAAATATTCCATTGCTTTTTTATTTGAAGCAGACATAAATTCTATAACCTGGGAGGTTTTTACATCATTTATATTATCTTTTATTTCGTAAAGATATTCTGCCATTTTGGAAGAAAAGTAACTTCCAGGTGGGAAAGTATCATCTACTTCTAATTCTACACTATCCACAAAAGGATAGGGAAGTATAAAGAAGGTTGGATATTCAAAATTATCATCCCCCAACCAAAAACCAAACTCTATCATATGCTCGTCAAAAGCAGCTCTTTCAATTATTTTACTATCATCTGGAAAAGCTTCAAATTTATTATACATAAGGATAGATGAAACATCAAAAGTCCCCCAGAATAAACCCGGATAGACCTTTCTTTGTCTTATAGGTCCTATAAAGAGTAATTGTGCATCCCATGCAAACTGGAACCATTTAAGAATCTCCCTACTTGCATCTTGACTATAGCGATCATTAAAAGTATCGTCTTCAAATGCTACCTTCCACTCCATTTCTTGAGGATTAGTTTGTATAGAAAGGGGCAGACCTAAATCGTGTAAGCTTGATATAAGTTCATTATAATATTGGCTTACAGATTTCCCATCCTCTAGCCTTATGTCCATTTTCTTATCATCTTTTCTAATCATAATTACACTTTTTAATAAGTCTACTTCAATATCAAAATAAGAATCCTCATACTTAAGTAAGCCTGTAGTAAAACCTCGTGTTGTTATATCTAGCATAGTATGGGCCCACTGAGGTTCTTGCACAGCATATTCAAGCTTTACCTTGCCAATAATCTGTGAAATAAGATGAAGTGTCCTAATTTCTTTTTTATATTTTTTATATAAACTCATCCGAATCCGCTCCTAAGTACATACTACCCAACTTAAATTAAAAATCATATAATTTAATTAATATTTTTATTTTCCTTAAGGGTTTATAAATATATTGTTTTTTATGTTAGATAGACTAATTGAGGTGGATGAAGTGAGCACATCTGCGCTCTTTCTAAGAGAATCTAGCAAGTTGCCCAAACTTTCTGGGCTTTCGGTCACTATTTTTAGTACATATTCGTATTCTCCTGTAATTAAATGGCATTCCATTATGTCATCATTTAATTCAACAAATTTCCTAAAACTTTCAAGTTGCCCCTCACTATATCTTAAAGTTATAAAAGTAAAGCAAGTTAGGGTTTTGTTGAATTTATCAGGATTTAAAATTACAGTATATTTTTCTATGTAGCCATTCTTTTCTAACTTCTTTATTCTTTCTGAAACTGCTGGTAGGGAAAGATTGACAATTGAGCTAATGGTGGAAAGTCCCATCCTAGCATCTTCTGTTAATTGTTTCAATATTTGTAGATCAATACTATCTAATTTCATACAGAATACCTCCCAAATTATTTAAGCTTTGTTTTATAAACAATCCTTATTTATGATTATACAATAATTTTGTAAAAATATATACCTTGATTTTTTAAGCACAATTTTATTTATACTTTAATTAATCTTGTGTAAAGATCTATAATTTATTTGAACTTAATCTTTTATGGTAATTTTCAAAACTATTGAAACCGTTTTCATATTAGATATAATAGAGTTAATAAATAAAGAGAGGAGACTTGGATATGAAAGAAAATTTTAAGTTAGGTATCGAGTTTGCGAAAGAAATGGATGGTAAAGATGAATTAAGGCATTATAAAGAAAGGTTCTACATTGGCGAAGGAGAGTTGTATTTTGATGGTAACTCTCTAGGTGCTTGTTCCAAGGATGCTGAAGCTTCAGTTTTGGAGATGCTAGAGATTTGGAAAAGAGAAAAAATATTAATGTGGAATTTTGAAGATGGGAAATATTTTAAATATCCTCAATTTATAGGTGGACTTTTTTCTGAAATGGTAAATGCAGACAAGAATGAAATTACTGCAACAAATAGCGTTACTATAAATATCCATCAAGCACTGGCAACATTTTACAAGCCTACAAAAGAAAGGTATAAAATTCTTGTAGATGAATTAAATTTCCCAACAGATATTCATGCAGTTAAAAGTCAAATCAGATTAAAAGGACTAGACATTGAAGATACACTGAAAGTAGTAAAGAGTAGGGATGGAAGAATTATAGAGGAAGATGACATAATAGATGCCTTAACAGATGATGTGGCAGTAGTATTGTTACCAAGTCTATTATACAGATCAGCTCAGCTTTTAGATATGGAAAGGGTTACAAAGGCAGCACATGAAAAAGGAATTATTATAGGTTGGGACTTGAGTCATTCTATAGGTTCTGTACCTCACGACTTTAAAAAAATAGATCCTGATTTCGCTGTATGGGTTACCTATAAACATATTTCTGCAGGACCAGGAGCAAATGCAGTTTTATATATAAATAAAAGACACTTCGGTACAGAACCAGGAATGGCTGGTTGGCATGGAAATAAAAAAGAAACTCAATTTTTATTATCTCATGATCACACACCAGCAGAAGATGCAGATGCTTGGTTAACAGGGACTCCGAATATGCTATCAATGGCCCCTATTGAAGGAGTAATGAGTATATTTAACGAGGCAGGAATTGATAAAATTAGAGAAAAATCACTAAAAATGACAGATTATATAATCTTTTTAATCGAAGAGAGACTTGCAAAATATGGTTTTTCTAATGGGACTCCAGTAGATCATGCAAGACGCGGGGGACATATAGCCCTAGAACATGATGAAGCCTACAGGATTTGTCTTGCTTTAAAAGAAAAGAATGCAATACCAGATTTTAGAGAGCCAAATGTAATTAGACTTGCACCTGTTGCCCTATATGTTTCCTTTGAAGATATCCATAAATTAGTAGATATACTTGAAGAAATAGGTAGAGATAAGTTGTACGAAAAGTTCTCTAACAAGCGTGCTTTAGTTGTATAAAAATAAAAAGACCAATAAAATGGTCTTTTTATTTTAAATTATATGGTTTTTTCCTATCTATAAAGTTTTGTCTTTCTAGAGAGTCCTTGTTAAATAAGTTAAATTGAATTTTTTTAAGCTTAGTAACCTTAGTCTTAATTTTCTCCCCATCTTTTGAGAGTTTTTTAAATGTTTTTTTACTTTTATCCATGTCAAATTGTCTCTTAGTTAAAGAAAAGTTTCCATCTTTTAAGTCCTTTACAATTTCCCTTGGTTTTTTTAAACGCCTTTTAGTAAAGTTATCCATAAACACCACTCCCCACTTTTAGTATGTTTTTTAAAAGTTGATTAGGCTAAGAGACTATTGAATTTTCTACCTATAACTATGGATGCTTGGTAGTATAGTATTTACCCCTATAAAGGTAAATATCACGCAAATAAAACCTATTACTGCAAACCACGCTGCAGATTTACCCTTCCATCCCCTGTTAAATCTTAAGTGGATGTAAACTGAGTAAATTATCCAGGTTATCAAGGACCAAGTTTCTTTTGGGTCCCAAGCCCAGTACCTTGACCAAGCTGCCTTTGCCCATATGGCCCCTGTTATAATAACTAGGGTCAACATTAAGTAGCCAAATGCAATTACCCTATAACTCATATAATCACAAGCTTCAGCATCAGGAAGGCCAGATGTAGTTTTTATACCTTCTTTTTCCCTATTAACTGCTATCAAATACATTGCAGCAAGCCCTGCTGCTACTGCAAAGGCCCCATAACTTATAATTGCAGTACCTACATGGATATACAACCATGAACTTTGAAGGGCTGGCATAAGGGGTTTTATATTTTTAGGTAAAACTGATGCATACCCCATAACCAAAAAGGCTATTGGCATAACAAAGGCCCCTACTGCTGTAAATTTATACACAAAATGTATAACTATATAGCATAAGACTATCCCCCATGTGAAGGAACTTGCAAATTCAAATTGATTGGTAAAGGGTAACCTACCTGATTCAATAACCCTAAGGACTATTGCTATATTGTGGAATATAAATCCAACTATGGTGAGTAATACAGCTGCATTTCCTACCTTGTCCTTTTTAAGTGCCACATAAATAAAAAATGCTACTGCTGATATAGTATAGGCTGCAAATGCTATTAAAAAAAACATTTCTTCCATTTGAACTAAGTTTGTCATTGTTTATCCCCTCTCTGTAAAGCCTTGTCAACTAGTTGCTTTATTTGATAATTAAAGCCCCATGGATTTTGCCTAGTTGCTATCTTAATGCTTTTTTCTTCTACTATGATGTTCTTTGGATAAAAGTAGAAGGAGAAAATTAAGCCAAGTATTAACAACAAGCTTCCCAATACAACAAAGAAGTAACCAAAGTCTTTCCTATAAGTTATCCCTGTATATAGGGTTGAATTTTCAAAAGATATATTTATGTCATTATACTTAATAGGCTCACCTGGTTTTACTATATAGGAACCTACATTTTCATTTAAGTGATAGAGTATTACTGCATAAGTAGGGTTATCTTTTTTTTCAGACATTGTGATTGGTTCCCCTGCGCCCGTTAAGAGAAAATCAGGATAAAATCCATAGAGGAATATGGTTACATGTTCGGGCTCATAAAAAAAAGATTCCCCGTTTCTTAAAAGTTTCTTTTCTAACTCCACTCCATTTTCATCTTTAATAGATAAATCATTACCCCACCCATAGGATGTTTGGTAAAAGTTCAAGTCATTTACCTTTATAGGCTTATTGACCCAAAGGGTTTCTTTTTGTGGTTCTTGATTTGGTCTTAGGATAGTAACATCACTATAATACTGGTCCACAGTCTTGTTTTCCCTAAAGGCTAACCTGAAATCTTCTAGCTGAATAGAAAAACCATAGTCTGGAAACCCCTTTATATCTCCTGGTAGCATGTTGAAAAAGCCTTCTTCTGCAAATAAGTTCCCCAAGAAGCTACCAAGTACTATTACAACTATACCTAAGTGGGTAACAGATGACCCAATATTTCCTATTTTATGTTTTGATGCCCTAAAACCACCTTGATTTTCTTCTATGTAGTACTTCTTGCTTTTAATTAATTCTTTAAATTTCTTTATATCTAAGTCATCTTTATACAAGTTCTCTGCCTCTAAGCTTGCTTTCATAAAATGACCCTTATCCATCCTCTTTAATTGGCCAGGCAAAATTTTTAAAGTACATCCAACTAAATTTATAATAAAAAAGCCTAACAAGATCCTAAAGACCCATGAGCTATAAACTTGGTCAAATTGAAGGGTTAAGATTAAATTACCTATTTTCGGATAATCCCTTAGATAAACTTCTCCTGCCAAACCTTGAGGTAGTACTGTTCCTATGATTGAGTAAGTGGCTATTAAAATAAATAATAAAATTGCTGTCTTCATGCTAGTTAAGTGTCTTATGAATTTATTTATTGTCTCCTACCTCCCTCTTATTTAAGTGTAAAACAAAACACAATTATATTATAGCTTATTTATATAATAAATAAAAGGGGAGAAAAATCTCCCCTTTTGTCTTATTGTAGTGGTGGTGGTAGATCTGGTATAAGTGTTTCATTTAAAGTACTGTCTGTTTCTCTAAAGTCTTTTTCACTTAACCATATCTTAGTATTTTCATGACATGATTCACAACTTTCATTTTGGAAGGTACTCTTTTGTATATTATGAGTTGGAGAATACTTCCAATTTGTCTTAGTATTATACTTTGGCATTAAGTTGTCACCAACTACTTCTAGCATATTCTCTTGGCCAGGTACATGTCTAAGGGTTACGTATTTGTATGGTCTTTCTTCAGATACTAGTGGATTATAGCCCACCCTAAACATAATCTTTTTCTCTGATGATGACCCTAGTCCACTTCCATCTGCTTTTTCATCTAAGTGACACTCAAAACAGTTGTTGTTTGCTTGAGCATGGCATACTTGACAAGAAAGTGAATCTCCATGAACCTTATGTTCTACATCTGTTGCTACTTCAGGGTCCTTGTCTTCATGACAATCTAAACAAGATGGTAGGTCTTCTTCCCACATATTATAGGATACCTCTATAGATGAATCTCCATGGAAGTTACTCTTAGGATGACAATCCATACATGTCATACCCTTTTCATAGTGAACATCTCCTCCAAAACCTACTAGGCCCATATATTCCCCTGCGTTTCTTGCATTATGGCAAGCATAGCAGTTTTCTTCCATTGAAGGTGTACCTAGGAAATTATGTTGGTCTACTAAACCTTCTGAGAAGTTCTTTGCCCTACTTACATGGCAATCTCCGCAAGTTGCATGACACTTATAACAATCATTGTCAAATACTTCTTCGTGATGCGGTGAATCAGATAAAGAAGATACATCTGTAAATTCAATTAATCCATTTGCCATACCATGAAGGTTGTAATGAATTGAAGTTGCATAGTCTCCTGTGACATTTGCATGACATGCCCCGCAATTTGCTTCAAAATCTCTTGATGGATATGAGTCCATCCCTGCGTGAGCTGCTGCTTGGTCAGGTACATTTTCCCCACCATGACAGGCAATACAGCCTAGGCCACCATGGGTTGATTCTACAAACTCTTGTGATACTAAAAACATTTGTACAGCTTCCAGCTGTGGTCCAGGGGCCCCTCAACCACCAGTGTCTTCAGCGGCTGGTTCATCTTGACCCTTGGTGGAGGCTGCGATGATAGCTTCATTTGTATGACAAGCTATACAACTTGAACTATCAACTGTTTCAAATTCAAATGGCTTGTCTTCTCCACCTACTGCTGTGTAATCTTCTTCTGGCAACCCTGGTGCTATACCAAATTGGTAAATCCCAAGGGCAGCAATTCCAATTACACCTACTATTACTAAACTGCTTATCCAGTTATTAAATATTTTCGGCTTTGACACAGACTTCACCTCCTATAACTTGGATTTTTGTGTCATATAAGTCCAAGTGATGTGATTAATCTGTTACCTTTTCTAATCCTGCTTCATCCCAACCTGTCATTCCCCTATTAAGAGAAATAGCATTGTATCCCATCATTCTCATAGCGCCTATTGTTACACCAGCAGTTTGTCCTGTGTAGCAATATACATAAACTGGTCTATTCATAGGTATTGAATCAATATTAGCTCCAACTTCCTTATAAGGTATATGGATAGCTGTAGGGATATGTCCTTCTGCAAAGTCTTCAGCTCTTCTAATTGAAAGAACAGTTACTGCATCTGGATTTTCTTCTATTATAGCATTTAGGTCTGCAGGAGAAATTATATAGTTTTCCCCTTCTTTAAAGTAAGCTTTAGCTGCATCCCATAAAATTTGTCCTCTTTCATCTAGCTCAGGTGCTTTTGCTTCTGGTAATTCATTTGCTTCCATTTCAAGAGTATCTTCACCTAATTCAAGTGGAGCCCAACCAAATTTCATTCCTCCAAAGAATGAAACTGCTTTAAATCCTAAAATATTAGCTAAAGCTGCAACTTGTGCAGAAGTTTGTCCTGAATAGCACTGGAAAACGATTTGCTTATTCATAGGAAGTACATCTAAGTGTTCTCCAACTTTTCCATAAGGAATATTAACAGCACCAGCAATATGGCCTGTTGCATAATCTTCTGGTGATCTTAAGTCTACCCAAAATACTGCATCTGGATTTTCTTCTTTTAAAGCTAATGCTTCATCAGCCTTAGTGATCATATCATCTGGTATGTTATTTAAAAATTCTACTGCTGCTTCTTTAAGTACATCCTCTGGAACAAGTGCTGGTTCCGCAGGCTCTTCTGGTTCTTCTGGTTCTACTGCTGGCTCTTCAACTGGTGCTGGTTCTACTGGTGCTGGTTCTTCCTTTGGTGCACATGCTGTTAGCACACTGAAACTCATAAGAAGCACTAGCAACATGCTTAAAAACTTGATTCTTTTTTGCATACAAATTCCTCCTTGTTTTGTTAGTTAATAAATTAACTTATTTTCTTAGCACTATTTCATAAGTACCTTAATTTTAGTATAGCATTTAAAGGAGATATGTCAATAATATTACTGGCTTAGACTATGGATTCTAGGGGTATTTCACTGATAGAAAATAGCTTCATATTAACCCTTATAGGTCCTTTTAGACTCTTTACATGCCTCATCCCTAGCTATTGGAAGGACTAGGAGACTCCTCATAAAAGTAAATATTTTTGCAAGATCTTTTAGATGCTAAAAAAATCAAGAAACTTAAGGCAGATAATATAGGAAAAAGGTCCTATGGCCTTTAGTCTATCTGTTAGTTTCTTATAAGCTTAATATATCTCCATATGGTATAATAAAAGTATTAAATAACTTAGGAGGTAATGGAAAATGAAGAAACAATTAACTGTATTTGGAAGCCCTATCTGACCAGAATGTGAACCCTTAAGAGAGTTGCTCTTAAAAAACAATATAGAATTTGAATATATAGATATTACTGAAAGCATAAAGAACTTAAAAACATTTTTAACTTTAAGGGATAGTAACCCTTATTTTGATAAGATTAAGGAAAAGGGAAGTGTTGGGATTCCAACCATTGTAATTGGAGAAGGTGAAGAGTTTATTTATGGTTCTTTAGATATAGATTTAGATAAACTAAGATAATTCTAATGGGTCCAAGTTTCTAAGTTGGGTATAAATATAAGTAGGTATTATAAAATTGTTTTATAATATATGTACTTAATGTCTAAAGGAATGTCTAAAGGGAGGAATGTGAATGGATAAAAAAAGTAATCCTAAGAAAAATCCCATGGATAAACCTTTATGAAGCAATTGAACAGGAAAAATTCCCTAAATGGAAAGTTTATATACAAGTTATGACTGAAGAAGAAGCTGATAATATGGAAAATAATCCCTTTGACCTAACTAAGATGTGGTTAAAGAAAGACTTCCCTCTTATTCCTGTTGGTGAATTTGAGTTAAATAAAAATCCTGATAATTACTTTGCCCAAATAGAACAAGCAGCCTTTAACCCAGCAAGTGTAGTTCCAGGTGTAAGTTTTTCTCCTGATAGGATGCTACAAGGTAGATTGTTTTCATATGGTGATGCCCAAAGATATCGTTTAGGTGTAAACCACCACCAAATACCAGTGAATTCACCCAAAAATGTAGAGAACCCTCACAGCTTCCACCGTGATGGACAAATGAGAGTAGATGGAAATTTAGGTAGTGAGTTGCATTATGAGCCAAACAGCTATGGGAATTGGACAGATAATCCACATAATAATGAGCCTATGGAAAAGGGTGGAGATGTTTATAGGTATGACTTTAGGGAAGATGATAGTGATTACTATACCCAGCCAGGCCTATTATTTAGGGCTATGACGGATGACCAGAAAAAAGTTCTTTTCTATAATACAGCAAGGAACATGGGAGACTCAACTTTACAAATAAAACACAGGCATATATACAATTGCTATATGGCAGATCCAGAATATGGAAAGGGTGTAGCAGATGCTATGAATATTATGCTTGATGATGTAGACTTGAACTTGCCTAAAAAAGATTCACATGAAAATCTTAAAAAAGCTAATAATTTGCATCCAGATTTAAACCTACCAACAGAACCACTAGACCCAGGTATGGAAATAGATACAAATAAGTACGATTATATAGAACCTGAAAACGATCCTTGGCTTTTATAAGACTTTAAGATTTATAATAAAGAAATGGGAAATAATATTCCATTTCTTTATTTTTTTTGTATATATAATTATTTTTAGGGTAAAATAAAAAAAATAAATAAAGGAGTTGTTTA
>CAZSLV010000002.1:0-46691 GCA_964607545.1 uncultured Gudongella sp.
GATTAAAAATGGTGGGCTAAAAAGCCCACCATTTTTAATCAAAACTTTTAACAAGGTCCTTAAAGGCTTTTATATAATATGAAGCATCTGTGCCAACTGCTACTGCATCAAAGCCTAAATTTAAATAATCTTGTCCTGTTTTTTGGTCTGTTGTAAATATAAAACAAAACTTATTATTATCCTTACAAGCCTTTAAGACCCTATTTATAGCTGACTTAAATTCATTTTCCATAAATTTAGCTGGCATACCCATTGCTATACTAAGGTCAAAGGGGCCTATGAAAATTCCATCGACACCCTCTAGGGCAACAATTTCTTCAATTTTATTTAAGGCACCTAGGGTTTCACATTGGGGGATAAGTAGTGTTTCTTGGTTTGAAACTTTAAAGTAATTATTCATATCCTTTGCATAGTCTTCATTACCATAACCAGAAGGTCTTGCTAAAAAATACCCTCTCTTTCCCATGGGTGTATACTTAGCCCATTCTATTAGGTCCTTAACTTGGTCTAAACTTTCCACATTTGGTACAATCAATCCCTTTGCACCAATATCTAAGTTTTTAAGAATCGAGGGCCTTGATATATCTTTTACCCTTACAAGAGGAGTGATATTACTTTTTTCAGCAGCCCTTAAAAAACCCATTGTTTCACTTATATCAAAAGGCCCATGTTCTTGGTCAATTATAAAAAAATCTAAGCCTGTATAGGCTAAACACTCTATTGCCAGCTCACCACCAAGTTCAATAAAAGTCCCTATGGCCTTTTGTCCACCTTCCATCCTTGCCTTTAAATTATTTATCATAAAAAACACCACCCTTTCTACAATCGACTTTACCTTTTTTTGTTAAAAAAGTCAATTAAGCTAAAATAAAGGGTAAAGGTAATAAAAAGAAAAAGAAAGAGGTGTAGAGGATGATAATTAAAACCCTATTGGAAAATGAAGCGCTATCAAGTGATTTTTTAACAGAACATGGTTTAAGTTTATACATTGAAACAAAAGAGAGAAAGATTTTATTCGATACAGGGGCCACTAATAAATTTATTATGAATGCTAAGACCCTAGATGTAAACTTAAGAGAGGCAGACATGGCAATCTTATCACATGGCCACTACGACCATGGGGGAGGCCTCTTAGACTTTTTAGATATGAACAAGGAGGCCCTAGTTTATATACAAAAAGGAGCCTTTAAGGGTCATGGTGCCCTTGAAGATAATAAGGAAGTAACAGATGCTGGGATAAATATTGAAATCAAAGAAAATGACCAGGTAAAAATTGTAGATGAAGACATTTTTTTTGATGATGATTTAATATTATTTTCCCATGTCAAGGGAAAAGAACTTATCCCTAGGGGGAATGATACCCTCCTTATGAAGGTAGGGGATGAGTGGGAAAAGGATGATTTCAAACATGAACAGAACCTTATAATAAGGGAGGGGAGAAATAGGGTCCTTATTGTGGGCTGTTCCCACAGAGGGATAGTTAACATACTAGATGCTGCTTTAAATATAAGTGACTTACCAATAACCCATGTTATTGGAGGCTTTCACTTATATGACCTAGATATAAACAATTCTAAAGACATGGAATTCTTAGAAGAGGTGGCAAAGAGGCTTTTAGAAACAAATGCTGTTTTTTATACAGGTCACTGCACTGGAAGGGATCAATATGCTAAGTTAAAGGACCTTATGAAAGATAGGATACATGAATTATCTACAGGCCTAACAATTAAAATTTAAAGAAAAAAGCTATGAATTTAAAATTCATAGCTTAAAATAATTTATGGGGTAATTGTTTGTTTTACTTGTGGTATTTTGGATGATACAATAGTAAATATAAAGTTACTATAGGGGGAGGAAGTTATGGAAAAAATTAGAAGAGTTTATGTTGAAAAAAAAGAAGGCTACAACATAGAAGCAAGAAGTTTACTAAATGAAATTAAAAAGAGTCTTTTGATAGAGGAGATAGAGGATTTAAGGTTGTTTAATAGGTATGATTTTAATTGTTCTCTAGATAACAACTTTGAAAAAATAACTAAATTAATTTTATCAGAGCCAAATGTAGATGATGTCTATATAGAAAAGCTACCTGACCTAAGTGGGGCCTTTATTGCCACTGAATACCTCCCTGGCCAATACGACCAAAGGGCAGATTCAGCTATTCAATGTATACAAATTCTACTTGATGATGTAGATACCATTGTAAAGTCTGCAAAAGTATACTTTATAGAAGGTAAACTTTCAAGTGACCAAGTAGAAAAGATAAAAGATTACTTAATAAATCCAATAGATTCAAGGGAGGCTTCCCTTGACATACCGAAATCTTTAAAAGATGAGGTAAAGGAGCCTTACGACATAGAAGTTATGGATGGATTTATCAATTTAAACTTAGAAGATTTAAATAAGTTAAGAGAAGATATGGGATTTTCCATGAGCTTTGATGATTTAAAGTTAGTTCAAGATTATTTCCTAAATGATGAAAAAAGAAATCCAACTATAACAGAATTAAAGGTAGTAGATACATATTGGTCTGACCACTGTAGGCACACAACCTTTTTTACTGAGATAGAGGATGTAAAGATCGATGATGGAAGGTACAAAAAAGTTTTTGAAGATACCCTTTTAGATTATATTTCTTCTAGGGAATTCGTTCTGAGGGAAAAGCCAATTTCTTTAATGGACCTTGCTACAATAAATACTAAACAATGCATAAAAATGGGTTTATTGGATGATATAGACCTTTCTGAGGAAATAAATGCTTGCAGCATAGAGATTGATGTAGATGTAGATGGTAAAAATGAAAAGTGGCTTTTAATGTTTAAAAACGAAACCCACAATCACCCAACAGAAATTGAACCTTTCGGAGGGGCTGCTACTTGTTTGGGAGGAGCTATTAGGGACCCTCTATCAGGCAGAGCTTATGTTTACCAAGCTATGAGGCTTACTGGAAGTGGTGATCCAAGACAAGGAATAGAAGAAACCCTTGAAGGGAAACTACCCCAAAGAAAGATATCTAAAGAAGCAGCTAGGGGTTATAGCTCCTATGGCAATCAAATTGGAGTGGCAACTGGTCAAGTTACAGAAATTTATCACCCAGGCTATATAGCAAAAAGGATGGAAGTTGGGGCAGTTATAGGTGCTGCCCCAAAAGAAAATGTTGTAAGAAAACAACCTCAACCTGGAGATATGGTCCTCCTTGTAGGGGGTAAAACTGGACGGGATGGAATAGGTGGGGCTACAGGTTCTTCTAAATCCCATACAGAAGAGTCCCTGTATAAGTCTGGAGCTGAAGTTCAAAAAGGAAATGCACCCGAAGAAAGAAAAATCCAAAGATTATTTAGAGAAGCTGAATTAGCTAAGATGATAAAAAGGTGTAATGACTTTGGAGCAGGAGGGGTTTCTGTAGCAATTGGTGAATTAGCTGATAGTATAGAGGTCTACCTTGACAGGGTTCCAAAAAAATATGAAGGTTTAGATGGGACAGAAATAGCAATTTCTGAATCACAAGAAAGAATGGCTGTAGTAATAGATAAAAAGGATTTTGAAAGGTTTAAAGAATTAGCCCATATAGAAAATTTAGAAGTTACTAATGTTGCAAATATTACCGATAGTGGAAGGCTAACCATGCTGTGGCGGGGGTCAAAGATTCTAGATTTAAAAAGAGACTTTCTTGATACAAATGGGGCAAGGCAAAGTGCCAGGGTTACCATATCACAACCACAAGAAAGAAAAGAAGAAAAAATTCATAAGGTAGATTTTAAAGAAAAAATGTATGCTAGCCTAGGTGATTTAAACATTGCCTCCCAGCAGGGAATGAATATATTATTTGATAATACTGTAGGTGCTAGTAGTGTCCTAATGCCTTTTGGCGGTAAGTATAAACTTACCCCTATTGAGGGGATGGTTGCTAAAATTCCTCTTTTAAAGGGTAATACTACTACAGCAAGCTTGATGACTTTTGGTTTTGACCCAGAAATTACTGAATGGTCTCCCTTCCATGGAGGAGTATATGCAATTGTTCAGGCAGTCTCAAAGATAGTAGCCCTAGGGGGAGATTACACAAAAGTAAGGCTAAGTATGCAAGAGTACTTTGAGAAACTAGGAGAAGATGAAAGGACCTGGGGCAAGCCATTTAGCGCCCTATTAGGTGCCTATAAGGCCCAGGCAGAATTAGGAATTGCTGCCATAGGTGGAAAGGATAGTATGTCTGGGACTTTTAAGGATATTTCTGTACCCCCAACTATAATTGCCTTTGCAGTGACAACTGATAAGACAGAAAATATATTATCACCTGAATTTAAAAACCCTTCATCAGATTTATATTTAGCAAAGATAAAAACTGATGAAAATGATATGCCAGATTTTGATTCCATAAGAAGTCTATATGGAAAAATCAAGGAATTAGTTGATAAGAAGATAATACTTTCAGCAAAGACCATAGAAAATGGTGGCCTAGGAGTAGGTATTGCAAAAATGACCTTTGGAAATAAAATAGGTTTTGAATTTGAAGATAGTTTTAATGAGGAAGAATTATTTGAAAAAACCCTAGGTAGTATCCTTATAGAAGTAGATCCATCTGATAAAGATTATTTGGGGGAGGGGTTTATAAAAGTAGGAAAGACAAGAAAAGATACAAGTATAATATATAAGGATGAAACCCTTGAAATAGATGAATTGATTAAAGTATGGCAGGGGACTTTAAACGATGTTTTCCCTTTAAAATTAGATGTTAAGGGTGAGGTTGAAACTATAACAAGCAGTGCAAAACCTACACCTTATAAGGGCATTAAGCTTGCAAGACCAAGAGTTTTTATACCAGTTTTTCCTGGAACAAATAGCGAGTATGATTCAATGAGAGCCTTTGAAAGAGCAGGTGGCAAAGTAGTTACTAATGTCTTTAGAAACCAATCTAGTGAGGATATAAAAGATTCAATAAAAATTTGGGCAGAAGAAATTAAAAATTCTCAAATATTAATGATTCCAGGAGGCTTTAGTGCAGGGGATGAACCAGATGGGTCAGGTAAGTTTATAGCAACCATCTTTAGAAATCCTCATATACAAGATGCCATCCACGATTTATTAAACAATAGGGATGGGCTAATCCTTGGAATATGTAATGGTTTCCAAGCCTTAATTAAACTTGGTTTATTGCCTTATGGGCAGATAAAAGACTTAAAGGAAAGTGACCCTACCTTAACCTTTAATCAGGTGGGAAGGCATGTTTCTAACCTAGTTGATACAAGAATATCATCTAAGTTGTCTCCGTGGTTTGCTAATGTTGAAGTAGGAGAAATATACACCTTGCCAGTTTCTCACGGAGAAGGTAGGTTTGTTTGTAATGAAACTCTTTTAAAAGAATTAATTAAAAATGGACAAGTAGCAGCCCAGTATGTCGACCTTTCTGGCAGGGCAAGCTTAGATGGAACCTATAATCCAAATGGATCTGACCTTGCACTTGAAGCATTATCATCTAAGTGCGGAAGGGTACTTGGGAAAATGGCCCATTCAGAAAGAATAGGAGAAGATGTATATAAAAATATACCTGGTAAAAAAGACCAAGGGATATTTAAAGCAGGTATAGATTATTTCAAGTAAAATTTAAAGTCTCCCTAAAGTTTAAATTAGGGAGACTTTTTACTATTGGAATTAGTATAAATCATAGGAATAAGGATATTCCACTATAAAATAAGAGAAGGGCCATGATAGTATTGATAACCCTATAGTTTTTTTCCATAAATTTTTGAAAGATAGCCCCAAAAAGCCCCCAAGTTATAGTAGAAGTAAGTGCTATAAGAGATAAGACAAAGGCAAATAAACCTAAAATAGGTATGGAATTATAATAAGGGACAATAAAGGTAGAAGATAGGGTAATGCCGTATATAATCCCCTTGGGATTTACAAATTGTAAAAGAAGGCCCTTGGGAAAGGTATTAGTTCTCTTACTTTCCCCTATATAGCCACTTGGTTTACTAATAAAAGTTTTCCACCCTAAATAAAAAATGTAGCCTGCCCCTATTACAGTCATTATGGGTTTTATGGTTGGGATTAGCTTATAAAGGTTATAGGAGAATATATTGCTTAACATCAAAATTATAAAAAATCCAACACTAACCCCATAATTAAAGGCTAAGCTTTTTTTAAGCCCATACCTACTAGCATTTGACATAGACATAATATTATTTGGGCCAGGTGTGAAAGTAGTAATAAAGACATATGAAATAAACGCTGGGAAATTAGGCAAAATTATCCCCTCCTTACTTGACAATTACATAGATATATTTATGTTTATAATATAAGACTCAAATTACCTTGTCAAGAAAGTTGATATATTAAAATAATAAGGATACTATTAAATACTCCAAATATGGTATAATTATAATTAAATTACAAGAGATTGGAGCAAACACATATGACAAGAACTAAAGAAATAAGAGGGAATATTAAGGACGCTAGAAATCATATTAAAAAAAGAGATCCAATAAACTTAGACTTTAATCACTTTGAGAGGATGATTTCTCACCTAGGGTCAAATTCAAAGAAGTGTCATGAGTGTAAGATTCTTTATACAGATGTTGAAAATTATTTTGAAAAGATTAAGGAAAATGACTATCACTTGGATAGAAGGGATAAAAAGGATAGCAAGGTCCTATCAGAAACTATTATTAAGCACTTAAAGAAAGACCATAACTTATTTAGACAGGGCTATTATATGAGCATATTTATCCCCCTAGGGACAAGTATTGGTCTAGTAAGTGGACTTTTATTCTTTGAAAAGACAATCTTACCAACAATTTTAGGACTTACATTGGGACTCCTTGTAGGGGTTGTATTAGATGCCACAGTTAAAAAGTACAATAGAACAATTTAGTAAACTTTAGGGGAGGGGATAAAATGACTTATGAGATAAAAAAACTAGATGATTCTTATAAAGGGAAACAATTAGATTTTTTCTATACATCAGATTATTATTTTGATATAGTAAAAACTTATCATGAAGAAGCTATTAACTTTAGGTTTAGTAAAAAACACTTTTCCACCCCTATTGAAAAAAGATTTAAAATTACTTTGCTAGAAGACTACCTCGATGACCCATTTTTATACGGGGTCTTTTATAAGGAAAAGGTAATAGGCTATTTAGAAATGGTTTATGAAAAATGGAATAATAGGATGAGAATAACAAATATACTTATCGAGAATGATTTTAGAAGAAAGGGTATAGGCAGGCTACTTATGGATAAGGCCTATGAGGCCTCCCATAACCATGGGGCAAGGGCCATAGTTTTAGAAACCCAAAGCTGTAACTATCCTGCCATAAAATTTTATAAGGGCTTAGACTTTAAAATAGTAGGCTTTGACCTACAAGCATATAGTAATGAAGACATAGATAGACTCGAAGTAAGAATTGAATTAGGAAAGGCACTTAAGTAAACTTTTAAATAGTTACAATAGGGTTAAAAAACTAGTCAGGTGATTTAGCCTACTAGTTTTAGAGTATAATAGGTATATAGACTATATGCCTATTATATTTTTTTTAAAAAATAATTTAAAATAAATCATACAAAGAGGAGTTTAATATGAAAAAGATATTGTCAATAATTCTTATGCTACTTTTAATTATATCTTCTACACCTAGCCTAGGAGCACCTTCAGATTGGGCAAAAGCTGAAGTTGAAAGTGCAAGTAAATTAAACCTAGTACCAAAAGACCTAGAAAAAGATTATCAAAAGAGTATTACTAGGGAAGAATTTTCTAGTCTTGTCTTAAAACTATACGAGTCTTTATCAAATAAGGTTATCGTAGGTTCTTCTTTAAATACCTTTACAGATACAAAAAACTATGATGTTTTAAAAGTTCATAAACTTGGAATAGTTGAGGGTAGGGGGGGAGGAATCTTTGCCCCTAGGGACTTAATTAGTCGAGAAGAGATAGCTGTAATGTACTTTAGGATGTTAAAGGCCATAGAACCTTCTTTAGTTAGTGGAAGTTTAAGTTTAAGTTTTTCTGACAAGGATAAGATAAGTGCTTGGGCTATAGATGAAGTAAGCTTTATGGTTAATGAGTCTATAATTGAAGGTATGGGAAGTAATTTATTTAATCCCAAACTAACAAGTACTAGGGAACAAGCCATAGCCCTATCACTTAGAATTCATAATAATTTCCCAAATATACTAGCTTCAAAGAAACTTGAAAACAATAATCCTAAGTTAAGCCCAGAAGAAATAGGAAGATTATCTAATTCTATAGTCCAAATTAAGACCCAATATAATAATGGTGACTTTGGTTATGGAAGTGGATTTTTCTTTGAAAAAGGCTTACTTGCTACTAACTTTCATGTAATTGAAGGTGTGAAAAGTATTGAGTTTGAGTATGAAGATGGCAGAACTTATAATGGACTTATAAGGGTCGTTGGCTATGACAGAGACCTTGATATAGCTGTTTTATCAACAAGTGATACAACTACCCCACTCTTAAAAATAGGAGACTCAGACAAGCTTATAAAGGGACAAAAGGTATATGCTATTGGGAGTCCAATAGGTTTTAAAAACTCATTAACTGATGGTTTAGTAAGTGCCATAAGGCCAGATATAATACAAGTTACTACTGCTATAAACCCAGGCAGTAGCGGAGGTGCCTTGATAGATGAGTATGGGAAACTTGTAGGGATAACCCATGCTAAGCTAATTGGAGCAGAAAATATTGGATTTGCGATTCCAATTAACCATTTAAAAACCCTAGATAAGACCAAGAATTTATCCTTGCTAGAATTTAACAAGGGCATTTCAGTTCCCATCCTCCCTCCAAAAAATATCATAGCCAAGGCAAAAAGTAAAACAAGTGTTATACTTTCTTGGGATAAGAACTTAGCAGATTATTATAGGGTATATGAATCCCTTGATAATGGGAAGACATGGATTCCAATTATAAATGAAAATGGTATAAATAAGTGGGATTGGAATTTTGATTATAGTATTGAAATATCTAATTATAAGGTGGGCTCAACCATCTACTATGCAGTTGCTTCAGTTAAGGGAAATGAAGTATCTGAATTTGGCTATTCAAATCATATTACCTTATTTGATGGTATGACAGAGGAAGAAATATTTGATGACCTAGTTGCTAACTTAAAATCACTAAAAACTTCTGGTGTAAATATTTCATTTGAAGGTTTTGATGTAGATAGGTCAAGTGATGGAAAGACAACAAAAATATTCGCCTACATCAATGAAGGAGAGTTTCAAGAATTTATAAGTATAGATGAGTTAAACATTACAAGCCTAGCTAAGGAACTTAAAAATATTAGCTTGCATTATAAGACCATCATAGGAACGGATGTTGAAATGGTAATAGTTTATTCTGGCTTTTACGATTCCTATCCATCATTTTTAGAAGAAAACTATATAGAACCAGAGGGGATTGAATATGACCCCCTAGTAAAACTATGGTATGCATGGTTTCCCCTTTTAAATGTCACAAATAAATCGAATGTTTATTTAACTTGGTATGGGGCTTACAATTTTTAATTTAGCCTAAGGGGGTAAAATAAATGAAAACTTTTAAATTTGGAGTGGGGAAGGTTATAACAAGAGGAAGGGAAGCATTTGATAACTTCCCTGCATCTATTTTTAGTGGCCTTCTTATCCTTCTAATAGCAATAATAAGAATAGAAATGGATTATGAGATAGAAAGGCCCTATAATTTCTTTTTTGATAGCTTTCAAATAGCATTTGTATTTGGAGGAGTTTTTTCCATGGTCTTAGTTTCTTTAAGACAAGTTGGCAAGTTAAATAAGCCTAAGCTTCTAACAAATCTTTTTGGGATTTTTGGGGCTTTATTAGTATTTGTAGCCTTGTATTTCTTTGGTTTTGATTATAATGAGGAAGGTTATAGGTATTTAAAAGATATAGCAAGCGCAAGAGTTACAGTGCTTATATTCTTAAGTGTAATATTATTTATAATATCAATTTCTGATTATGAAAATATTAAGACTTTTCCCAATGCTTTTTTTATAAGTCACAAGGCTTTTATAATTTCTATGATTTATGGATTGGTCTTATTAATAGGAGTATACGGGGTCTTAGGTGCCTTTCAAAGCCTGGTTTATACAAGGATGTCCAGTAAATTGTACCAATATTTTGGGGCAATTATTGGATTTTTAACCTATACAATATTTCTTGGCTACTTTCCAATCTTTAACAAAGATGAAGAAAAAGTGCTTAATGAAACAAAGGAAAAGTCATCCTTTATAAGGGTCTTATTTGATTATATTTTAATCCCAATTATTATAGCCCTAACTCTTGTTTTATTTACTTGGTCAGCCAGGGTCCTAATAGGGGGGATAGATGTATCTTTTACTCAGTTATCTAGCATTACAAGTTCCTATGTCCTAGTAGGAATCTGGCTTCATATAATGGTTAGTGATCACAATACAAGTATAGCTAACTTTTACAAGAAGGCTTATCCCTTTTCTGCAATCTTAATCTTAATCTTTGAAGCAAGGGCCCTAATAGTTCAGCTTAATAAGACAGGCCTACAAACGAGAGAGTACTTTTTTATCCTCTTATGGGTATTTGCAGGTATTTCTGTAATTTTATTACTTGTAAATTCTAAGAAGTATTATAAGAAGATAGCCCTGCTTGCAGGCCTTATATCTGTAATTGCTATACTTCCTATAATAGGCTACCACAAGCTACCTTTAAATTTACAAATTAACAGGTTAGAAAGGGTTTTAATTAGGGAAGAATTACTTGTAGATAATAATATTATTACAAGGGATAAAGAAATAGATGAAGAATCTAGGATAAGTATAACAAATGCAGTAGAATTTATAGGTTATAGTAGAGATGGAGACAAACCCACATGGTTTAAAGAAGACTTAAATAATGATTTGGTATTTGAAAAAACCTTTGGCTTTAAAAAAGTTTATAGCTACGATGACTATGATGGTCCATATAATTATTATTCTACTAATTTAACCCTAGGCACCCAAATTATAGATGTTTCAAACTATGACTTAGCTATTAAAATTGGTCTTAATAAAAAAGATAGTTCTACTAGCCTTTTTAAACTTAACGGTAAGGAGTATGAATTAACCTATAAGACTATAGAAAAGGGACTTCCAAGTATTAGTTTAAAAAGCCAAGGTATAATTATTTTTGAAGGAGATTTAAGTGAATTTTTAGAAGGGCTTGAAGAAAAATATCCGCCAAATGATTACAAGGATCTTGAGCTAGACTTTAGGGATATGACCTATGAAATAAGAACTGGTGAAATAAACTTAAGCTTTGTTTTTAATAGCATAAATATATACAATGATAACCTAGAAGGTAGGAAGGACTACTATCTAGATATAAACACCATATATATAAGATAATACCTTAAAAAAGCTTTATAAGGGCAAAAAGACCTAAGTGGAGAGGATAAGCTATATAAAATAATATTTGTATAGGTTTTATTTTCAAACCTAATTTTCCATTGTATAATAATAAAAGGGGCATGGCTAATAAGGAATACTGTTGAATAAAAGAAGTTGAATAATAATTAGTTACAAAGATAATCAAAGACACAATGAGGATTCTTTTTAAACTTGAAAAAGACCTTGTCTTATAAAAAGCAAGTATATAAATAATACCAATAAAATTATAGTCTGTCCTTAAAAGACTAGCTAGAAGGGATGCAGATAAAATAATGCTTAAAGATATTAAACTTGATTTATCCTTGTATATCTCTAAAAGATGAATAGCTAGTAGGCCAATAAAAAGGGTAAAGAAAATATTTTGATGGGACCAATTAATCCTAGAAAAAAATGCATAGTCAAAAGGTATTTCTGATATTAGGGCAAAGATAAAAAGCTTACTTGCATATTTTTTCACATCCCTTGTATGAAAGTAACCTTCAACTATAAGGAAACAGTATATAGGAAAAGCTATTCGACCAATAATCCTAAATAAAATTTGACTACTTTGAAAAATAGCCCCATAATGGTCTATTATCATTGTAGTAAGTGCTATTATCTTTAATACTAGTGAGCTCATATAATCACCCTGTCTTTTTTAGATATGGTTATTATATCAGATAAATTTTAGTCTAGATAGGTAAATAAAGTATTTAAGCGACAAGTAAATTAAATGAATGGAGTGATCAAATTGGCAGATGTAACATTTGAAATTCTTGAAAAATTTGGCGAACTTAGCGTTTCACCTAAGGGATGGAGTAAGGAGATAAACCTTGTGGCTTGGAATAAGTATCCTGGTAAGTATGACATCAGGGAGTGGGACCCAGACCACCAAAAAATGAGCAAGGGGATAACTTTAAATAAGGATGAAATTTTGAAATTAAGAGATATCCTAAATAAAATGGATTTAGAATAATATTATAAATAGCTTTAAGACTTATAAACTTGGGTAATCAGTATATAGACTACTAATATACTTAGGAGGTGTTTATATGTTGTATTTTGCATATGCTAGTAACTTAAGCAAAAAGTACATGTCCGCTAGGTGTCCTAATGCTATGGCATTAAAAAAAGTATCTTTAATGGATTATAAGTTAACCTTTAATGAGCTTGCAGATATAGTCCCACAGGAAGGTCAATCTGTTGTGGGGGGTCTTTACTTAATTTCAAAGCAAGAATTGGAAAAACTTGATATTTTAGAAGGTCATCCAGACCTTTATGAAAGGATAATAGTTGAATTGGTTGATGAACAAGGGAATCTTTATGAGGCCTTTGTTTATACAATGGTTGATAAAAAAGAACAGCAACCACCTGAAAGTTATTATAAAATCCTGGAAGAAGGCTATGAAGATTGGGACATAGATAAGGAAATACTAGAAAGAGCAAGACAATTTTAATATTATCCCCTGATAGTAAATCAGGGGTAATTCTTTGAAAATCACAATAAAAGGAGACAAGGATGATTAAGACTTTAAAAGGGCAAGAGCCTAATATAGATAAAAATGCCTTTATAGCAGAAACAGCTGATGTCATAGGCAAGGTAAAAATTGGAGAGGGTAGCAGTATTTGGTATGGGAGTGTTTTAAGAGGGGATATTGAACCAATATCAATTGGAGTTTATACAAACATACAAGATAATTGTGTAGTCCATACTGAAAACAACATACCAACAAAAATAGGTGATTATACCGTAGTAGGCCATAGTGCCATTATACATGGGGCCCAGATTGGAAGTAATTGCTTGATCGGTATGGGGGCGATAATCTTAAATAATGCAGTAGTAGGTGATAATTGCATTATAGCAGCAGGGTCCCTTGTAAGTGAAGGAAAAAACATACCTAGTAATTCTATGGTTATGGGGACTCCAGGTAGAATAATTAGAAGTGTAACACAAGAAGAGGTTGATGGTATAAAGACAAATGCCATAAGGTATAACAAACTTTTTAAAGACCACTTAGATTAGTGATAATAAATAAAATAAGGGTATACCATAAGTAGAATAAACAAATATTAATGGGGGGATTTGGATGGACTATAGAAAAAAGTACCAATCTTGGCTGGATGATCCATTTTTTGATGAAGAAACGAAAAATGAATTAAGGGCAATAAAGGATGAAGATGAAATTGAAGATAGGTTTTATCAAGATTTAGAATTTGGTACAGCTGGGCTTAGGGGTAAGATAGGGGCGGGGACTAATAGGATGAACAACTACACTGTTAGTTTAGCTACCCAAGGTTTAGCTCAAACCATAATAAAGCATGGGAAAGAAGCCATGCAAAGAGGGGTAGCCATAGCATATGATGTAAGGCAATATTCAGATGAGTTTGCAGAAATAGCTGCAAGGGTCCTGGCAGCGAATGGTATAAAAGTATACTTATTTGATGATATAAGATCAACCCCAAAATTATCTTATGCTGTAAGAAAATTAAATACAATTTCAGGTATTGTAGTTACAGCTAGCCACAACCCTCAAGCTTACAATGGCTATAAGGCTTATTGGGAAGAAGGTTCACAAATCTTAGATGAGATTGCAGATGCAATATTAAGTGAAATATCAAAGATTGACCACTATAGGGATATAGAGATGATGGACTTTGAAAAGGCAAAGACAGAGGGCCTTATAGAAATAATTGGCAAGGAAATAGATGACCAGTATATAAGTGAACTTTTAAAGATGCCTATCCATGATGATATAGACAAGGACATAAAGATAGTTTATACACCTTTAAATGGAACAGGCAATGTCCCAGTAAGAAGAATACTAAGGGAGAGGGGTTTTACAAATATCATTGTAGTTCCTGAACAAGAAAAACCAGACTATACTTTTGCAACAGTTGGCTATCCTAATCCTGAAGATACAAATGCCTTTAAGTATGCAAGAGAATTAGGTTTAAAGGAAGATGCTGACTTATTGCTAGCCACAGATCCAGATTGTGATAGGGTTGCTATAGCTGTTAAAAATAAGGATAAGGATTACACATATTTAAATGGTAACCAAACGGGGGCTCTTTTAATTTATTATATACTGTCTGAAAGAGCAAAGAAAAACAACCTACCTAAAAATCCTGCTATAGTTAAAAGTATAGTAACAGGGGACTTGGGAAAGGCAATTGCAAATAAGTATGGGGTTACAACATTTGAAACCTTAACTGGTTTTAAGCATATTTGCGCCAAGGCAAATGAATGGGATATAACAGAAGAATATACCTTTGTATTTGGTTATGAAGAAAGCATTGGTTATGTATATAAGGACCTAGTTAGGGACAAGGATGCAGTTGTCACATCAATGATGATAGCTGAAATGGCTGGTTTTTACAAAAAACAAGGCCTAAACCTCCTTCAAGTTTTAGAAGAAATTTACAAGGAATTTGGATATTATAGTGAGAAATTAATATCTATAGTCCTAGAGGGCCTAGATGGGCAAGAACAAATAAAGAGAATCATGGATGATATAAGACACAACTCCATAGAGTCAATAGGGGAGATGTCTTTAGATAAAATTGTAGATTATCTTTTAGATGAAACTGAAGCTGGAAGGTCGAATGTTTTAAAATACTATATGGACGATGGGTCCTGGTATGCAATTAGACCATCGGGGACAGAACCTAAGATTAAACTTTACATTTACTCAAAGGGCAAGTCTAGAAAAGAAGCTTTTGAAAAAGTTGAATTAATTGAAAAAGTTGTAAGACACAGGATGGAGTCAGTAGACTAAAAAAAATAAGGGTGTAGATACTTTTAAGTATTTGCACCCTTATTTAAACTAAATATTTAAACTAAATATTTTTTCTTATGTGGTTTGCAAAGTTTTTTGCAATATCATCTATACCTTTTATTTTATCAATATAACCTGGGTCATTAGCCGTAAGCTCCAAAGAAAAGTTAGGGGCTAATTCAAATGTCTTATTCATATTTAAACTGCTAATTAATTGCTTGGCTAGGGCATCCCCACCTGAATAGCCAGAAACGATTATTGAAAAAACCCTCTTATCATAAAACTTTGTCTTTCTAAAAAGGGCAGTTAACCTATTTATTGTAGCAACAATATTAGCTGTCAACATATCATTATAGTTTGGACAAAGTAGGATTATTGTTGATGCATCTACTATGGCAGGGTAAACTTCTTCTACAACAATTCCACCGTAAAAGCATTTAGATTGCTTGCTAAAGTGCTTGCAAGTCTTATAGCTACACCCCCTGCAATCAATTATAGTCCCATTCCCTAAATAAACTTCTCTTATTTCAAAGTCACTTAAGTTTTTTTTAACCCTTTTCCAAAGACTATAGGTATTAGAGGTTTCTACATTTGAAGAATGTAAAATGGTAATAGAATTATTCTTAAAATACTCTTGTTCAGATACAAGTCTTCTTCCAAGTTCTCTAGATTTTTGAAGGCAAATTTCTTCTAAGGGTAGCTTGTATATTTTTTGAAGGGCCTTATAATTATCCAGGTTAGCGTTTGCCTCAATACAAGGCCTACCTGGAAATTCACACCCTAGTTTATTTGCCAGATAAACTATATCTGCCCCAGCAGTTTTTGTAAAGGTGTTGTATTTACTGTGTATAAGGACTGCCCCCCTGGAAAAGGAAAGAGAGTCTTTACCCATTTCACTTAGCTTTTCTAAGATTGCATTTAACATATTGTTAATGCCAATTTGATTTAACTCTATGGCAAATAATATCTTTTGATTTTTTAAATTTGTTAAAGAATCAAGATCCCTTATTGTTTCATATTCGCAATCTCCAAGTGCTGCTTGGATCATTTTTTTTAAGAGGGGGCTTGGAGGTGTTGGTAGTATTAGTTTTATCATATATGGCTCCTTAAGTCTTTATATGTTTCTTCTAGTCTTTGTGCAAGGTCTTTATTAAAATTATATTGGGGGATTTCAATCCCGCTAGGACCTAGTTTCATCTTTGCCCCCATATAAACTCCCCCCATAAAACTCGAACCGTAAAAATATTCCTTAGATATACAAGCTAGGATAGATAGGGCTCCTGAAGATAAGCTAGGGGCAACATAGGGCTTATAGCCAAAGGCCCTAATTTCTAAATTTGCATTTAAGGTTTTCTCAGTTAGGGCAAGGGAGGACTTGTGATTGTAATTATCTATACTATCAGCTACAATTAAACCCCTACCATGGGGGCCAAATATTGCCCCTTCTTTTATATAAGAGGAAAATTCTTTTATTCTTTCCGAATAAAAACATGCTCTAGCATTCATAACCCCCAAACCAAAACCAATAATTTGGTTTGGGGCAAGGCCTAGGTAGTCTTTGTTATTATCCTTATCTAAATTTGAATCTATATAAAGGGCCTTGCATAAAAGGTCAACTGGATCACTTACAAGAGCAAAAATCCCCTTAAATTCTTTTTCCCTTGCTATCTTTGCGTATTCTGAAAGAATTTGCCTGTTATCTTGAAACTGTACCATCCTAACATCTACATGGTCTTTTCCTAGGGGAGGGATTGACTTTGATGCGCAAAAAACAAACATATCACAATCAAATAAGTCTTCTTTTTCTATAGGTCTTACAGGGGGGAGGACTTCTTCATTAAAGGGGATCCTAATTTGATTTAATTCATACTCCCACCTTTTTAATTTTTCAGGGGACCTGTCATAAATGCCTATATCTATATTCTTTCCAAGTAGCCTTAAACCTATTAATAGGGTAGAACCCACATCTCCAAGGGCAAATACATTTATCCTCCACTTCTTTGGAAGGGGGGTCAATTCATCCTTCCACTTTGGGAAATTTACATTAATAGATTTAATTTGCTTATTTCTAATTTTATCTTCTAGCCAGGAGGGGACCTTGTTTTTTACTTCTCCTTCTACTAGTATATTTAAATTTTCTTCCTCTTGAAAGATTTGTGATGGGTTTGTTATAGCAAAAGCCCTTCTTGAGGAGTTTACATTTAACTTATTTAAATAAAATATATTTTCTTTAGTCTTTTTAACTTCATCTTCACTTGACTTTTCTAAATCAGGAAAATAAATTAGGGAAAACATTAGGTTTTTACCTAGCTTGTAATAATACAAATCAATCACTCCTATGGCCTCTTAATGTGTGTTCTAGTCTCTTTAAATAATCCATATCCTTTTCTATAAAACTTGATGGTTTTAAATGTTTGTTACCTAAAATGCTTCTTTCCATATCAGGATACCTAGGTATAAAAACTACTTCTCCAAGAGAGGCTAGGTTTAGGTTTTTTTCATTTATTTCTTGATAGACTGATTCAATAACCTTAAATAAGTCTAAGGCATTGGTTAAAGAAACCCTAGAAAGTTCAAAAATTAATTCATCGCTAACATTTTTTATAAATTTTGGAGAAACATAGGGTAAAATCAAGTTAACACTTGGTATAAGGTTGGTATCAGCATAGTCCCTATCTACCATGTCCCCACCCAAGAAGGGGTACTGGCTACTTTCATTAAACCAAAGCCTTAGGTTAGGTACAAAATAAGCTGATTCCACTTCTATATTTCTAATTTTAGCTATTTCTTTGCCCTTACCTGAAAGAATACCCACAAAGAGTTTAGATATTTCAATCCCCTCCTCTCTTAAAAGGGGTTCTACTATTTTAATCCTATAACCCTTGTGCAAGAGGTCATCTAGGAGGATAACCTTTCTATTAAAGGACTTTATGGTCCTAGCCTGCTCCTTTAAAGGGAGGTAATTTGGAAATTCTGCAATAGTAAAACTTCTAATGTCTTTTGAAAAAATCTTTTCAGTATGGAGGGTCTTGGTGACAGTGTTGGGTATTATAGAATTATTTAATATAATTCCAAAAGGAACACACATCTTTTCTCCCAGGGCCTTTTTATTTTGGTCTATGATAGGCACCTTGTTTTCATCACATATCATTTGAATTAACTTACTATAGACCATGGTTCGGTTAAAGGAGATTAGGACTTCACCCGGGTATAAATCTGCAAGGGCTCTTTTAATTTTTTTTCTTGAAGACCTAATAGCTTCTACTATTTCAGGATTAGTATCATAGGGAGCCTTAAGGTTATTTTCTAAATCAAGACTTATACTAATTGGGTTATTCATATCTACCATAAGCATAGGGGACCCCTTATGGGTAAATGGAGTTTCTATAAAGCCTTGCATAATTAGAAAGTCAAGTGCTAGGTCATTTTGACCCTTTACCATGGTATTAGCATATAGGGCATAATTATAGTCCCTGTTAAGAGCTATATATAGAGTTTCGTTTAAAACCATATCCATTGTATTGTCATCATCATCTTTTGCATATAAGCATGAAATAAAAGCTGTCCTCCCCCTAGCATGATTTCTAATATATTGAGTAATATCTTGATTGTTAAACTCATCATATAGCATGCTATGGCGGACCCAGTAGAAGGCTGAAAAACCTATGGCCATCTTCCTACTAGTGTCTTTTAATACAATTATCCTATAAGAAAGCTTTTCTCTTATTTCTAAGAGACCCTCCATATTTAAAGATGGGCCAAAGCTTTTACTTAAATAATCTAAGAGGTCACTAGAGAGGTTTCTGTGAACTTCCACATCAAGGGTCTTAGTTTCCACAAGACTCTTATATAAGGGTTCCCTTAAGTAGAGTCCATAATTATATATATACTCAGCTGCCATTGGGTCAATAAGCTTTGATATATCCCTGTTCTTATCAATGTTATCCCTTATCAAGGTTGAGGAAATATCTTCAAACTTACTTGGTAAGCTTAATTTTATAATCTTATTTTTTATTTTATTTCTAATAATTTCATCTAAATCTTCAAATTCCTTACTTAAAAGGTCCCTATTTCTATCAAAAATTACATGGGAAAAGTTTTGTACCTCCTTTTCCCCCCTATAGGCTGAGGCGTTAAGGACAACATCCGATCCAATGGCTATATAAACCTCTCTTTTCCCAAATATCTTTTTTAAGTTTAACATATCTTCATTTGAATTAATATTTACAGGTATTTCTTTAGGAAATAAATAAATGCCATCCTCTTTTGCTATAGTCATATTTATTATATTTCGCCTAAATTGATGGGCTTCTGTCCGCTTTGACCAGGAAAACTCATCAACAGCAAGGTATACCTCAAAGCCAATTTTGCGGATTTCCTTAGCTATCTCCCTATGACCCAGGCTAAAGGGGTCAAAAGTGCCAGGGAAAAATGCCACATCTTCAGAAATCTCCATATCTAAACTACCATAAGAATATTCATAATCGGAAACAAACCTATAAATATGGTTTAAGGAAGCTGCATTATTGTAAAAGGAAAAATTATTGTCCTTAGAATCATCTATTAGGGTTAAGATTTTCTTTGCTAACCTTTTAAATACAAACATTTTATCATCTAGGCCCAAGACTTTAGAATTAAATATACTAGATGCAATAACCCTTAAGGACTCGGTTTTTAATTCTAGCTTATAAGAAGCTAGGGGGACTAACAAAAGGCCCAAGAGTCTTTTAAAGCGGTTATTATTTAAACTACCATCTTCTACAAACCTATCCTTATACTTTGGATAGTGAATAACACATATGCCTATTGTATTAAGTAGTAAGAGAATGGTTTGTGGCCTAGAAACCTTTATTTTATCTTCTAGATCATCGATTACTTCATTTAACTCCTTTGGAGGCAAATAGAGGAGTAATTGGCCTAGATACTCTGGTATAAACTTAGTAAATTGATAGCTGTCCATTTCTAAAGCTCTTAATAGTTCTATAGCAACATCATTTCTTTGTTCAAGTGACAAAAGGGGAATGATGTTTAAGAGGGTGTAGCCACTATAATTTCTTACCCTTTCTACAGCACTTACCTTTAAGAGATTACAAAGGTGAATGGCTGTATGGATGCCAGTAGTTGGAGGATTCTTTCTTACTTGATCGTAAAGAATATCTATATTTACCTTTTTAATAGTCCAGGAGGTTGCAGTTTTAAGGTTTTCTAAAAAAAGCTCCGAAATACTTGCTTCATCACTAAGGTAATTATCCCTTAAGGCTTTAAGGTTTAGTTGATTTAATTTAAGCTTATTTCCAATAATGTATTTTAGATAATTTTCTGCAGGTATACTTGACTTAGTAAGATTATTATTTAAAAATTCCTTTAAAGGACCCTCTAAACCCTTATTATTAAAACTACTTAAAATTTCAAAAACCCTATCAAGGGTGCTTAAGCGTATATTTGTATCTTCTATCCTAACATTTTTCAAAATATAAGCACACAAGTCTTTTTTTCTTATATCATCTAATTTATTTAAGGGAAGGTAACTTATAGTTTGAAGCAAATAAAACTGAGAAAGTAAAGATAAGTTACTTGAAGCTTGGTAAAAGCTGTTTAGTTTATCGAAATAATCTACCTTTTGAATATCATTTGCATTTTCAAATAAGGATTTTACTATGATTTTAAGGTTATAAAGCCATTCATTTTGAGAATCTAAAATTTTATGGTTTGGATAAAGGAGCTCATTTAAAAGGTCCTTGAAAATATCCAAGCTATTTTGTAGAGGGAGGGTCTTATCAACTGCCTTAGGAAGCTCCTTCCTATATTCTTCATCAAAATTTGCTATCAACCTACCTATCAAATAGGAGGCTTCCTTCCTAACATCTTCTTCCTTATGAAGGAGGAGGTCTAGTAAAAAATGATATACTATATTTTTTTGCTTTTGGGTTAGGTAAAGGGAGTACTCCTTAAGGATTTCAATATAAAGCCTTAGTCTTCTCCAATTACTTTCACCCCTAGCATCCTCTAGGATCTTGTGGAATTTATCAGGATCCATAAAGTTTGACATAAGGTAGATGTTATTTTCAATAGACTTATACTTAAAGGAATCTACTATATCTTCTCCTTTTAAGAGACTCCAATATATTTTATCCTTCCTAGTAAGACTTGCCTTAAGAGAAGTGTCTACTCCAAGAGATACCATATAGTCTTCAAAGTCCTTTAACTTAGAGTAAACTTTCTTATACCTGTTTTCTTTTTCTTGGTCAACATTATCTAACTTTTCTAGGATGATCTTAAAGGAATCGGTCAAGTCAAAAATATGCATATCTAATTTTCCATCTATAAACCTATTTTTAACCCTAAAATCTGCATAAATTAATACTAGGGATTCTAAGGGGAGGGTTTCAAGTTCCAAATCCCAGGTTGAATGGTTTGTAGCTATATGACCTATTTTTTCAAGTCCCAAGTTTTTAAACCATTTTTCTGTATAATAATAGTGGAGGTAAGGAACCCTTTCTATTTCTTCTAAACTTACCCCATACTTACCAACATCATGACCCAAACTAGAGGCTAAGACAAGGCCTAAATCTATAGGAAGGCCTAGGGTATACAATTGACTTGCTACATGCATGGAAACATCCTTAACCCTTATAACATGGTCTATTGTATTATGGCCACTTATCTCCATATCTAATTGCATCATTTCATAAACATATAAGGACTTATAGGCATTTTTAAATACTTTAAATTCATCTATTGTCTCATATGTTTCATAATCTATATATGAAGACCCATTTATACTTGATAAAATAAATAATAATTCTTCTAAAAGTGTCTTTAAATCTTTAGTTAAATAAGGACTTTCTTTGTGAGGAAAAGATTTGTTAACTGCATAGTCATATAAGGCTTGCCTCCACTGTGAGATAGTTAAAGGGCCATATCCTAATAAAAAACCTTTAAATAAAGATAAAAAATCAAGGGTTGAAAAATTCCCCCCTTTAGCTAGGCTACTTAATTTGCTTTTAAGCCCATCTTTTTCAATAAAATCCTTTAACTCTTCTGCAAGACTCATGAAAATCCTCCTTTAAATTTGGATTTAAAGTTACTTGATAAATTCTATGCTTTTAAAATCATGGACTAGGGCAATTTCCTTCATGGTTTCTTTATCTATAACCCCGTCTATTTGACAAATAAGTAAGGATATATTGTCGTTTCTTGTAAGTTGCATTGTTGCAATGTTAATATCCTTAAGGGCTAAAATACCACTTATTTTGCTTATAACACCCTTTTGGTCTATATACTCTAGTTTAAATATTGATGCTTCTTCTAAGATTTCATCTTGATTTAATTCACCTTCACCTAACTTACTCATAAAAATCTCCTCCTTCTTTAACCTACTCTAAGTATATAATTTAATAGGTGTCTTTTCAATAATGAATAAAATTATCCTAATTGCATATAAAGATACTTAAAGTGTATAATATAGTTTAATAGGAGGGATTACCTTGATTTTAATTTGCGATTTAGGTTTAAGCGTATACAGACAATATACCCTAGGAGAAAAATTAAGTGATAAGGATGATTTTAGTGCCTACAACACTAGGATAAGTCCTTTTGGAGAAGGTTATAACTTATCTAGGTTACTTGCTGCATTTGGGCAAGGCCATAGCTTGCTAGGATTTTCGGATGGGCCTGTAGAAGAAAATTTAAGAAAAGACCTAAACTTAGACTTAGTTGATTTAAACCTTATTAGTATAAAGGATAAGTCCTCAGAATTTCTTTATTTAAATTTCCCAGATAAAAAGATTAAAATATTAGATAAGGAAACAAAAATTAGCCGTGATGAAATAGTTGAATTTTATTCAACCTACAAGGAGGGCTTAAATTTAAATGAGTTAATTTGCCTTGTTGGAGACAAGCCCACAAACCTACCAGGGGATTTAACTTTTAACATTGGAGATTTATCACACAAGTGGGGGAGGAAGATATTTTTAGCAGTAAATGATAAGACATATTTTGATATCTTAGAAACAAGGCCCTTTGCTATTATCTTAAATAAAAGGATACTTGAAGACTTAACAAACTTAAGTTTAGACTTTGAAAATGAAATAATAAAGGCTTGTAACTACCTTCTTGATAAGGGCATAGCCCATATTATCATAGATAATAATGAAAATGGCTTGATAATTTTAAATAAGGACCATGTCCATAAACTTTCTTTAAAGGATAAGAAGAAACAAGTTAATATTTCACATGGGGGAGTCTTAGGAGGTTTTATCCTATCTTTAGTTAGGGATTATGACATAAAAACCCTTTGTAAGTTAACCTATGCATGTGGTTTAGTTGATTATTTTGAAGATGAAATAGAAACTAGTCATATTAAGAGTCTTATGAAAGATATTGACTTATTTAGTTTTAACAATATTTAAGGGGGAGGTTAGCTTTATGGTAAGTTTTATACATAGTGGTGATATCCACCTAGGTACAAGCTTTAAGACAGCCTCTTTTGCAAGTAAGTATGGACAGATAAGAAGGGGAGAGCTTTGGGAAAGTTTAGAGAGGTTAATAAAATATAGCCAAGATAAAGAGATCGACTTTATATTATTAGCAGGAGATGTATTTGAAGAAGACTTGTTTACTATAAAAGATATTAATAAGCTTAAGGATATCCTAGCTTATGCAAAAAAGCAAAAGATCATAATAAGTCCTGGAAACCACGATACACTAAAGTCTAACTCTATGTACAATAGAATAAAGTGGCCAGAGAATACTTATATTTTCAAAGAGGATGGAATTGAGAGCCTTCATTTTGAAGATTTAAAAGTCACAATCCATGGCTATAGTTGGACAAGGACATGTGAAGATATGGATGTCCTAATAAAAGGCATTAAAAAAAATAAGGACCACCATAATATATTTATTCTACATGGGGATACTTTTTCTGCTAAGGACTATTTACCTCTTGATATAGAAGAGTTAAAGAGTTTAAATATGGACTACATAGCCCTTGGTCATATACATAAGCCACAGTTCTTAACCCCAAACATCGGATATTGTGGGTCTCTTGAACCCCTAGATTTTGGAGAAACTGGTCAAAGAGGATTTATTGAAGGCCACCTTGGCAAAGTAAATAAGTTTGTATTTAGGTCCTTTAGCAAGCGGGAATTTCACCTTATCAACCTAGAAGTTACTAACAAGATGACCCTAGAGGATATAGTAGAAAAAGTAAAATATCTGGCAGGTGAAGGCTATGATAAGAATTTTTACAGGGTTATTTTAAGTGGCCTTATGCCCTTTTATATAGAAGTAAGAGATATTGAAGCTAAGTTAAAAGAAGAATTTTACCATGTTGAACTTATGGGAAAGTATAAAAGAGATTTTGATATTGAGAAAATAAGATGGGACAATAAGGATAATATTATAGGCAAGTACATTGAAAGCTTTAATGATGAAGACTTAGAAGATGATATTATAAGGGATGCTTTTTATACAGGCCTTTATGCACTCTTAGAAGGCGGTGAAAAGCTGTGATTATAAAAAAGTTAAACTTAACAAGCTTTGGCAAGTTTAAAGATTATTCTCTAGAATTAAAGGAAGGGGTAAACCTAGTATATGGAGAAAATGAAAGTGGTAAATCCACCCTCCATAGTTTTATATATGGTATGTTTTATGGTTTTTTAAGACCCCTTTCTAAAAAAACTCTTTACTTAGAGGACCATGAAAATTACAAGCCCTTGTATTTAGATGGATACAGGGGGAGTTTGGAGTTTGAATTAGATAATATCAACTACCTTATAGAAAGAGACTTTAAAAAATCTTTTGAAAAGACCCTAGTCTATGAAAAAACAACTGGTGAGGATATAAGCCACCTAGTTAATGATGTTTCCTTGGGTAAGGTTTTGCAACCTGGGATTTATTTTTTTGGCATAAGCGATATTGTCTTTAAAAACACAGTCTTTATTAGCCAAAAGGGAATTTACACAGACAATAAGATAGCAGATGAATTAAGGGATAAGCTAGTAAATATTTCAAGTAGCAAGGATGAAGGGATTTCAGTTAAAAAGGCCCTTGATCTTTTAGATGATGAAATAAAAGATATAGGAACTCCTAGGGCCTATACATCCAAATACGGTCTCTTAATTTCAGATTTAAATGAAGAAATAACAAGGTTAAAAGAAGTTGAAGATAAAAGGTCAATTTATTTAAGCTTCCTAAACCAAGAAATGGATATAAATGAAAAAATCAATTTGATAAAGGCTAATTTGCAAAAAGAAAATAAAATATTAGACCAAATAAACTTAAAAGTTAAGTACAACTTATATAAGGATGCCCTAGCCTATAAGGAAGATATAGAAAGGCTAGAAGAAAAAGCAAATGAATATATAAAATATAAAGACCTAGACCTAGATGCATATAAAAAGGCTGAATTCTTAGATTATGACATAAAAAAAACCCTAACAGAAGTTGAGGCATTAAAAACTCAGATAAAATCTCTAGAAACTGAAAAAGATAAGATAAAGACCCTAAGCAAAAGCGAAAAGGAAGATTTAGATACAATTATAAATGATAATAAAAAGTTAGACTATATCACAGAAAGAATGAAAATTACAGTAGATAAGAAGATACAAAAGAAAAAACCAAACCTTGTTCTTATACTATTACTTATAAGTCTTTACCTCCCCCTAACCCTTTATTCTATAGTCAATCAAAACTATCAACTATTAATAGGCATACAACCAATACTTGGGGCCATATTAATAATGCTTTTTAAAGAAAGGCTAAAGGGTGAAGATAAAACAATAAAAAATGAAAACAAGGATTTAAATGGTGAAATTTTAAATCTCTTAAGTAAACACAAGACAAGATCAATTAATGACTTTTTAAAAAAGGTAGAAGAAGCTAGTCTTAATAAAGAAGAAAACTATAAAAAGGAAAATGAAATTTTTAGGCTAGAGGATAGGATAAGCGTTTGTAAAAGCTCCCTTGCCACCTTAGATGAAAACTTAAAAAATTATAAGATAAACTTAGAAAAGATACTAGATGATAATAAAGAAGTAAATATAGAGTCCTTTAAGTCCGCAAGGGATAAGAAGATAGAATTTGATGAAATAACAAAAGAGATTACCTATCTTAAAAAGACTCAGGGGGAAATTTTAGGGGATAAGAAAATTGAAGACTTATGGGTTGATGAAAAAAATATAGATAGTAATTTACTTTTGCAGGCAAATAATAAGGAACAAGTAGAAAAAATTAAACTTTTAGAAAAAGATTTAGAAAGTTTAAACTTAAGTCATAGGGAGGTTCAAGTTAATATAAACCACCTGGAAGAGACTATCTCAAAAGAAGCATCAATAAAAGAAGGGATATTTAATTTAGAGGAAAAAATAAAAAGGCTAGATAATAGAAAGGAATCTTTATCACTTGCAAGGGAGAAGATTAAATACTTATCTACACAAATCCATAGGGACTATGCTCCTATTATTAATGAAAAAGTAGGCCTTATGGTTAATAAAATCACAGATGGCAAGTATAAATTTGTAAAAATTGATAAAAATCTTAACCTTAATTTAATATCTAGTCAAGAAGGTAAAATGCTTAGTTTAAATAACTTAAGTGGGGGAAGTTTAGATCAAATTTACTTTTCCTTAAGGATGGGACTAACTAGTGAGGTTGTTGATAAAAACCTACCCCTTGTCCTTGATGATTGTTTTATACAATATGATGATAAGAGGCTTCTAAATATCCTAGATTTTTTAATTAAGAAGGAAGAAAAAAGGCAAATAATTATTTTTACTTGTCAAAGAAGAGAAAAAAGTCTGTTAGATAAGCTAGGAATAAATTATAATTATATTAAGCTTTAGTCCAAAAATGGTGAGGTGAGTAGATGATTTATGCAATAGGAGATCTTCATTTCGATAGCAGCAAACAGAAACCCATGGATATCTTTGGTGATAATTGGATGAATCATCAGGAGAAGATTATTTTAGATTGGGAGAAGAAGGTAAAGAAAGATGACTTAGTATTAGTACCTGGAGATATATCTTGGGCCTTAAAATTAAATGAGGCAATAGAAGATTTAAAATTAATCAATTCCTTACCAGGGAAGAAAGTTTTTATAAAGGGTAACCACGACTATTGGTGGGAGGGGATATCGAAATTAAGGGGACTTGGTTTAACTAGTATCGAATTTATAAGAAATTCAAGTTACATTTATAAAAATATTGCAATAGTTGGTACAAGGGGGTGGGCATCTAGAGATTCGGAGGGATTTGATGAATCTGATGAAAAAATATTTAAAAGAGAGCTCCTTCGCTTAGAAGCTTCCCTAGTCTCTATAAATGAAAAGGTTGATAAAAAAATAGCCATGCTTCACTATCCCCCATTTAATAACAAGTTACAAGCAAATGAATTTGTAAAGATTTTAAAGGATTATAACGTCGATATTTGTATCTACGGCCACCTTCATGCAGAAGGACACAATTACTCCATTGAAGGCTTGGTAGAAGGTATAGACTTTCACTTAGTAGCATCTGACTACCTAGATTTTAAATTAAAATTATTATTGGAGGAATGACCATGAAGTTAATTGTAAAAGAAAATTATGAAGACCTTAGCATGGAAGCAGCTAAAATTATAGAAAGCCAAGTAAGGCAAAAAAGCAATAGTGTTTTAGGCCTAGCAACAGGGTCAACCCCGCTTGGAACCTATAGGGAGCTTGTTAGGATGCATAAGGAAGAAGGCTTAAGCTTTAAAGATGTGACAAGCTTTAACCTAGATGAATATATAGGCCTAGATGAAAACCATGAAAGTTCATATGTGTATTTTATGAAGGAGAACTTATTTAAGTGGATAGACTTGAAGCCTGAAAATGCCTTTGTCCCAAATGGCAGGGCAAAAAACCTAATTGAATATGGTAAAGAATATGATCAAATGATATTAGATAGGGGGGGGATTGACTTACAAGTCTTAGGAATTGGATCAAATGGCCATATTGCCTTTAATGAACCAGCAGAAAGCCTTTCTTTATGGACTACAGTAGTAGAACTTACAGACCAAACGATTAAAGATAACTCAAGGTTCTTTGAGGATATTAAAGATGTACCCACTAAGGCAATTACTATGGGTATAGGGAGTATTATGAAAGCAAAGAAGATAATTTTGCTTGTAAATGGTAAAAATAAGGCTGAAATTCTTGCTACTATTATTAATAAGAGTTCAATTAACACTAGGGTACCTGCAAGCATCTTATTTTTACACCGTGACTTTACAATAATATGTGATAAAGAAGCCTACTCTTTACTATCGGATTAAGGAGGGTCTATGGAAAAAGAACTTGAAGTAAAAATACTAGGCCTAGATGTAGATATGCTAGAAGAAAAGATTATAAAATTAGGTGGGGTCCTCCTAGCGGATGAATACCAAGTTAACACCCTAATTGATTCATATGATAAGCCAATTAAGACCTATTTAGATGCTTATTTAAGAATTAGAGAAACTAAAGACTTCTTAAGTGGGCATGAAAGGGTGGTTTTAACCTTAAAGGAAAATATAAAAAGTCAGGGAATTAGGGAAAATGAGGAGTTTAATGTAGGACTTGAAGATAAAGAAACCCTCCTTACTATACTCAAAAAACTGGGATTTGACAATATAAGAACTGGCTATAAACATAGGAAGTCCTATAAGCTATTATCCTCAAGAATAGATATTGATACATGGGATAAGGATACCTACCCCAAACCCTACATTGAAGTTGAAGTTAAAGATAAAAAAGACTTAGAAAACCTCCTTAGCCTACTAGAAATTGATGAAGATAATATTTCTACTCTTTCCATAGTGGAACTTAGGGAGAAATTAAATGTAAGTAATAAAGATAAATAAATATTTGAATTAGTTTAAAATTTAACACTTAATTAATTGTATATTCAGATACATTAATGTATAATTGAGTTGTTCAGCTAAAATTATAGCAAAGGAGAGGATATTGTGGGTTGTTGTGGAGCAAGAGAGCAAAAAGAGCATTTTTTAGATGAAGCAGTTGATTTAACCTTGATTGATGGAGAAATTAATAAGTATAAGGAAGTAAAGGGTAGCCTAATTACCATCTTACAGCATGCTCAGGAAATATATGGTTATTTACCATTGTCAGTATTAGAGCATATTGCAAATAAAACAGGAATTTATAGCTCTCAAGTTTTTGGAGTTGCTACTTTTTACACTCAGTTTAGATTAAATCCAGTAGGAGAAAATTTGATTATGCTTTGTAAGGGAACGGCATGTCATGTAAATGGGGCAGATAAGATAGAGGAAGTTATAATAGAAGAATTAGGTATAAATGATGGAGAAACTACTGAGGATAACCTATTTACTTTAAACAATGTAGCCTGCCTTGGTTGTTGTAGCTTATCTCCTGTAATGATGATAAATGGAGAAACATACGGAAGTTTAACTCCTCAAAAAACAAGGGAAATTTTAAACCAACTTAAAGAAGAAAGTTTATTAGTAAGGGAGGGTAACTAATGAAAGTTGTTGTAGGATTAGGAAGTTGCGGGATAGCTGCTGGAGCAAGGAAGGTCTATGAAGAGTTAGACCATCAAGTAAAAAATAATAATCTTGATATTGATCTAGAAATTACTGGTTGTGTAGGTATGTGCCATTTGGAGCCTATCGTAGATATTTACGATGAAGACAACCACCTTGAAAGGTATGTAAAGGTATCAAGTGATAAAATCCTAGAAATTATTAACAAGTCCATTGAAAAAAATCAAGACAATACATATAAGATATCACAAGTTGATGAGGAAGCACTAGGAAAACAAGTTAGAATTGCAATTGAAAACTGCGGGGTAATAAATCCCGAGAGATTAGAAGAGTACCTGGAAAATGGTGGTTACGAGGCTCTTAAAAAGTGTCTTTTAGAAATGACCCCAGAAGAAATCATTGGAGAAATAAGAGACTCTGGCCTAAGGGGTAGGGGGGGAGCTGGTTTTCCAACCTGGTTTAAGTGGAATGCTGCCATGGTTGAAAAAGCAACCCCTAAGTTTATGGTTTGTAATGCAGATGAGGGAGACCCTGGTGCCTTTATGGACAGGTCAGTTCTTGAAGGAGACCCACACAGACTCTTAGAGGGAATGGCCATAGGGGCCTATGCAATGGGAGCAGAAGAGGGAATCATTTATGTAAGAGCTGAATACCCACTTGCAATTAAAAGACTTGATATAGCTATTAAACAAGCAAGAGAAGCGGGATTTTTAGGAAAGAAAATACTTGGTTCAGATTTTAATTTTGATGTTAGAATAAAAGCTGGTGCTGGTGCCTTCGTTTGTGGAGAAGAGACAGCCTTGATAGCCTCCCTTGAAGGGGAAAGAGGCATGCCAAGACTTAAACCTCCTTTTCCTGCACAAAAAGGCTATTGGAACCAACCTACAAACATAAATAACGTGGAAACCTTTGCCAATGTACCTTGGATAATAAGAAATGGCGGAGAAGCTTTTGCTGCTTATGGAACTGAAAGATCTAAGGGAACTAAGCTATTTGCCCTAACAGGTAAGATAAAAAAAGGTGGACTTGTCGAAGTTCCAATGGGCATGCCAATAAGAGATATAATTTATGGCATTGGCGGGGGAATTTTAAATGATAAGAAGTTTAAGGCAGTACAAATGGGGGGACCATCAGGCGGGTGTATACCAGCAGAATTAGATGCTACTACTGTAGATTATGAATCCTTAAGCAAGGTAGGGGCAATCATGGGTTCTGGTGGAATGGTAGTAATGGATGAATCCACATGCATGGTAGAAATGGCCAGGTTCTTCTTAGACTTTACTAGAAAAGAATCCTGTGGCAAGTGTATCCACTGTAGATTAGGAACTAAGAGGATGCTTGAAATACTTGATAGGATAGTTAAAGGCGATGGAAGAGAAGGGGATATTGAACTTCTTGAATCCCTTGCAGTTGAAGTTAAAGATGGGTCACTTTGTGGTCTTGGTCAAACTGCACCAAATCCTGTTTTAAGTACTATTAGGTTTTTTAGAGATGAATATGAAGCCCATATAAATGATAAAAAATGTCCAGCCCATGCTTGTAAGGCCTTAATAACTTATGAAGTTGTTGAGGAAAATTGCATAGGATGCGGTATGTGTAAAAGAAGCTGCCCAGTTGATGCTATATCTGGAGCACCAAAGAAGATTCATGAAATAGACCAAGAAATTTGCATCCAGTGTGGAAAGTGCTATGAAGTTTGTAAATTTGATGCCATTAAAATAGATTAAAGGTAGGGGTGAAATATGTCTAGAATACATTTAAATATCAATGGAAAAGAAGTAAAGGGTAATAGTGGTCAAACTATACTAGATATTGCTAAGGAAAACAATATAGAAATCCCTACTATGTGTTTTGATGAAAGAGTTGAAATATATGGTTCTTGTGGATTATGTGTAGTTGAAGTTGAAGGAATACCAAAGCTCCTAAGGTCATGTGCTACTAGTGCAGCAGATGGTATGATTGTAAATACAAATACCACCAGGGTAAAGAGTTCTAGAAAAACTGCCCTTGAATTATTATTATCCGACCATGTGGGTGATTGTAGGCCACCTTGTGTACTTTCATGTCCAGGTGAGACTGATTGCCAAGGTTATGTGGGACTGGCTGCTAATATGGAATACAGGGAAGGACTTAAATTAATAAAGGAACAATTGCCACTTCCAGCAAGTATCGGAAGGGTTTGTCCACATCCCTGTGAAGATGCATGTAGGAGGGAACTTGTTGAAGAACCTGTTTCAATAGCTTATTTAAAATCATTTTTAGCTGATATTGACCTAGCTAGTGATGATATATTTATACCAGAACTAGGAGAGCCTACCGGCAAAAAAATTGCAATAATAGGTGGGGGACCTGGGGGCTTGTCAGCAGCTTACTTTTTAAGGGTTGCTGGTCATGAGGTTACCATATATGAGCAAATGCCACAAATGGGAGGGATGCTTAGGTATGGGATACCTGAGTATAGACTACCTGGTCATGTCATAGACCAAGAAGTAGATATAATCCACAAGATGGGAACTAGGTTTGTAAACAATGTAAAAATTGGAGAACAATTAAACTTATCTTATATTAGGAACAACTATGATGCTACTTATGTTTCAATTGGAGCTTGGAAGTCTTCAAGCCTAAGAATTAAGGGAGAAGACCTTGATGGTGTAATTGGAGGTATAGACTTTTTAAGAAAGGCAACAGTTAACGAAGAAATAAACTTAGGAGAAAAGGTAGCAGTAGTAGGTGGGGGTAATACAGCAATGGATGCTTGTAGGACTGCTATTAGACTTGGAGCCAAGGAAGTTTACCTCCTATACAGAAGAACAGAAGCTGAAATGCCAGCTGAATTGATTGAGATTAAGGAAGCAAGAGAAGAAGGGGTTGAATTTAAATTTTTAGTTGCCCCACTTGAGATAATTGAAGAAAATGGGAGAGCTTCTAAAATCAAGCTACAAAAAATGGAACTTGGGGAAGAAGATGCTTCTGGCAGAAGAAAGCCTATACCTATTGAAGGGGAAATTGAATACCTAGATGTAGATTTAGTAATAGGGGCTATTGGACAAGAATCTAGTTTGGAAGGTTTTGAAATATTAGAAACTACCAAAAGAGGAACTATTGCAGCAGATGAAAATAGTTTCCAAACAAATATAGGTGGAATTTTTGCAGGTGGGGATGTTATTAACCAAGGGGCTAATATAGCTATTAAGGCTATAGGAGATGCAAGGAAAGCATCAAATGTTATATGCTCCTACCTAGAAGGAAACACCATACCTTATAAAAAACCTTATGTAGTAGTAAGGGACCACTTAACAAGTGAAAATTACAAGGACAAGAGAAAAATATCTAAGGCTACCATGCCACACTTATCCCCTGAGGATAGGAAGTATAACTTCAACGAAGTTAACCTTGGCCTTAGTGAGGAAGAAGCTATAAAAGATGCTATGAGATGTTTAGAATGCGGGTGTCATGACTTCTTTGAGTGTAAACTTTATAATTATGCCAACCAGTACGATGTAGAACCCGAAAAGTTTGAAGGTGAAGTCCACTACAGGGAGGATGATGACAGTCATCCATTTATAGTTAGAAACACTGATAAGTGTATATTATGTGGTTTATGTGTAAGGGTATGTGACCAAGTTATGGATAATGGAGCCTTGGGTCTTGTTGATAGGGGTTTTGATACAATTGTAAAACCTGCCCTAGACTTAAAATTATCTCAAACATCATGTATATCATGCGGTCAATGTGTAAGCGTATGTCCAGTAGGGGCAATACAAGAAAGGCTGCAAATTGATAAATCAGTTCCACTTGAAACTAAGAAAACTAAAACAATATGCTCTTATTGTTCAGTTGGGTGTAATATTGACCTTGAAACAAATGGAGATATGCTCTATAGGGCTATACCTGATAAGGAAAGCAAGGTAGATGGTGGATTGCTTTGCGTTAAGGGAAGATTTGGCTATAACGAAGCTAACTTAAAGACTAGGCTAACAAAGCCTTTAGTTAGAAAAGATGCTGAGTTAGTTGAAACTACATGGGATGCTGGCTTAAGACAAGTAGCTAAGAAGATGCAGTCCTTAAGATTACAATATGGTAAAGATGCTATTGCAGTAGCTGTATCTGACAGGTATACCAATGAAGAAATCTTTATTGCTAAAGAATTTGCAAATAAATACTTGGGTACTGATAATATTACCTGCTTTAACAGAAACTATGGTGGTATAGAAGAAGTCCTAGGATATGATGCATCAACTAATACCTTTGAAGAAATAAAACAAGCTCATTTTATCCTGGTAGTTGGGGCTAATATGATGAAAGACCATACCATAGCAGGGCTTAAGGTTAAGTATGCAGTAGAACACGGGGCAAAATTAGTAGTTATTAATAATGAATATGACCAAATAAATGAATGGACACAAGCCCTAGTTACACCAGAGAATAATGTTAAAATTTTAAATGAAATATTAAAGGCTATAATTGACAAGGGATTAGTGCCAGAAAATGCAAATGGCTTTGAGGACCTTAAAAAGAGCCTAGAGAAAATAAAACCATCAAGCGAAGCTATTGACATAGCAGAATTATACCTTGAGTCTAAAAAAGCTATGATCATATTTGATGAGAACTATATAAGTAGTGAAGCAGCTAAAATACTAGCTAATATAAGTGTTGTAGCAGGACAAATTGGTAAGCCAAGAAGGGGTATAATTCAATTAAAACCTAAGAATAATAGCCAAGGCCTTGCTGATATGGGAATAAATACACCTAGTGAAAAGATTATAGAAGGTATTAGTAACAATACCATAAAGGGACTTTTAGTATTAGGAGAAGATATTCCTCTTTACGACCTAAGAGGATTGGAATTTTTAGCAGTCCAAGACCTTTACTTGACACCAACTTGTGATATGGCAGATGTAGTTTTACCTGGAGTTAGCTATGCTGAATCTAAGGGAACAATAACCAATTCAGAAAGAAGAATTCAATTCTCTAATAGGGCGATTCCTTCTTTAACAGGTTATTCCAACTGGGAAGTCATAAACGAGATGATGTTTATATTGGGAAGAATTGATAAATATAATAAGGTAGAAGAATTAACTGCAGAAATATCTAAAGCCATACCTGAGTATGTAGACTTATTTAAACAAAAAGAAGCCACCTATTGGCCAATAAATAAAAATGAGATACTTTATACTGATGGTTTCCATTTTGAAGACAAAAAGGCACAATTAAAAGTAGTCACAGATGGAAGGTTGTTTAACAAGAGAGTATCAACTGACTTTGTAGAAAAAGAGTTTATGGAACTTGTAGAAAATATTTAAAAATTAAAAGGCTTCTATTTAGAAGCCTTTTAAATTTGTACTTATTTTATGAATAAAACTCAACCACTAGCTGGTCTTCTATTTCTATTGGGACTTCATGTCTGTCTGGATACCTAATAAAAACTCCAGAAAAAGTATCTTGATCCTTTGAAATATATGGTAGGTTTGAAAGAAAGGCCTTGTCAAAATTTTCCTTAAAAAGTTCATTTGACCTTGACTTCTCCCTTAATGAAATCCTACTACCAGGCACAACTAAAAAAGATGGTATATCTATTTTTTTATCATCTACTAAAATATGGCCATGAACAACCATTTGCCTAGCCTGCCTAATTGAAGATGCTATCCCTATCCTATAGACAAGGTTATCTAACCTTGACTCAAGTATCTTAACAAGGGCATGACCTGTTTGGTCCTTGCTCTTTTTTGCAGTCTTAACATATTTTGCAAATTGTTTTTCCATTACCCCATAGTAGGCTCTTAACCTTTGCTTTTCTAATAGTTGCTGGCCGTATTCTGAAAGCTTTTTATCTGCTCTAGAACTTCCCTTAACGACCCTATTCATTGCTTTTGGATGACCATATACATTTAAACCCAATCTCCTACTTAGTTTAAATCTAGGTCCCTTAAAATTTGCCATTATATTATCCTCTCCACTTTAAATTTGCCGCGGTAAAATTAAAGCCATTTTTATTTTACCACAAGAAGATGAAGTTGTAAACGATAATAGATATCAATAAGATAAATTTAATAAATTGATAATTTACTTATACAAATAAGGCCCAGGGAGTGGTATAGTATATATATTATAAAAGACATAAGGGCCTAGGTGGATAATGGAGATAAATGTAATAGATGATAAGCTAATTAAAAAAAGAATCCTATCGATGATAGTACCCATAACAGCAGAGAATATATTGCAAATGACTGCTAGTGTTGTGGCTATGGCTATGGTAAGTAGGATTAGCCAAGTGGCAGTAGGTGCTATTGGGATAGCTACAATAATAATTCGAATTATCTGGTCACTTCTTAAGGGACTTGCAACAGGTAATTCTGTATTTGTGGCCCAAAGTTATGGGGCTAAAGATTATAATAAATTATGGAATTCATCAATCCAAGCCTTGATAATAATATTAGGCTTATCCATATTCTTTCAACAGGTCTTATACATAAATGCCCAATACCTTCTTCAAATATTTAATCCCAGCCCCCTATTGCTAGTAGAAGGGACAAGGTATTTAAAGATATTATCCTTTTCTCTACCCTTTACAGGGGTTATTCTTTTTACAGCTGGACTCCTTCAAGGTATGGGAAATGCTAAGATACCAATGGTTATTATTTTCATATTAAACCTGGTGAATATATTTTTTTCATATACCCTTATATTTGGTAAGTTAGGTTTTAAGGGATATGGCTTGACAGGAGCTGCCTGGGCCTATAATATATCCTATGTAGTAGGAGGTTTTCTTTCCTTTTACACCTTATTTAATAAGGACTCAATTTTTAAAAAGACCATGGCCTATAGGGATAAAAAGTTTACCATGAAGGGGAGTATGGAATTAGTTAAATTTGCAATTCCAACATCCTTTGAAATGAGCTTTTGGCAATTTGCATCTATTATAATAACAAGGGCAGTCTTAACCTATGGAGAAACTGCTTATGCTGCTTATCAACTAGGCCTGCAAGCTGAAGCAATTTCCTTTATGCCAGCTGCTGGTTTTGGAATAGCTGCATCTACTTTTATAGGCCAAGCAATAGGAGGAAGGGATAGGCCTTTGGCTAGGAAGTATTTTTATCACCTAGTGAAAATATCAATTCTGGTAACTTCTTTTGCAGCAATTTTACTCTTGGTCTTTCCCAAAATAATTATGAGGGCCCTATCAGGAGATTTAGATGTAATATCAATAGGGGCCGTTTACTTATTTGTTATGGGTCTAGTCCAAATACCTCAAAATTTAGCAGGTTTAATTAATGGAGCCCTAAGGGGGGCAGGTCATCCTAGAGAAGCAATGTTAACTGTTGGTATAGGTCTTTGGTTAGTAAGAATACCCCTTGTTCTCCTCTTGACCTATACTTTTAAGGCCAATTTATATTGGATATGGATAGTGATGGGATTTGACTTGGTAGTAAGATTCTTTTTAAGCCTTTATGTTTTAAAGAAGAAAGACATTTTCAATAAGAGCTTGGGTTAAGCTAGATAATTTTGCAAATAATTGACATAAGTTAAATTGAAGAGTAAAATGAAGTTAATGTTGTTATTATAATAACGGCACAAAGATGGGAAAAGGAGTAGGGTATGGACTTAGAAAATTATTTAGAAAAAATTGAAAAAAAACTATACAGCAATTTTGATTTACATAAGAATTATGAACTAGGTGGTACAAATTATGACCTCTACGCTAAGTACAACTTAAGAAGCGAAAGGTATGTATTAAGTAAAAAGGCTAAGATATACGGGATAGAAAACAATGAACACACTTTTTTTAAGTATTTTGATTCCATAAGAGAAAGTGACTTTAATAAAATTACAAGTGAAATAATAAACAATGTGCAAGACATAGTTAAGCCTCACCCAGAGCATATGTCAAGTAATGTAAATCTTGTAATTATTGTAGATTCTAACCTATCTGATATAGATGAAGAATTAATTAAGGTGATTAAAAAATTTAAATATCACAAGGGCTTTTTATTTGGCCTTAGAGGGTGGGCTGATTTTGGTTTAATCCTCTACTCGCTAAAGGATGAGCTTGTCATAACTAACAAGAAGGGAGATGATGTTAAAAAGATTTACAGTGAAGTATAAAAAAGTTACATAAAAAAAAGGAGGATGAATTATGAACGCAATTTGGTTAGTACTTATTAGTGTTATTGTTTTTATTATCGCTTATGCGACATATGGTTCATGGCTTGCTAAGGAATGGGGGGTAGATCCAACTAGAAAAACTCCAGCCCATGAAATAAATGATGGGGTTGACTATGTTCCATCTAGACCAGCTGTTTTACTAGGACATCACTTTGCATCAATTGCAGGTGCGGGTCCTATAAATGGCCCTATCCAAGCAGCCATCTTTGGTTGGGTACCAGTACTTCTTTGGATTGTAATAGGAAGTATATTCTTTGGTGGAGTCCATGACTTTGGTTCCTTATTTGCATCAATTAGGCATAAGGGTAAGTCTATTGGTGAAGTAATAAATGTTAACATGGGAAAAAGAGGTAAAATGCTCTTTTCTTTATTTGCTTGGTTAACACTTTTATTAGTAGTTGCAGCATTTACAAATATTGTTGCAAATACATTTAACTCAGTACCTGCTGCTGCTACATCTTCAATGCTATTTATAATTTTAGCTATAGCATTTGGATTTTTAGTTTACAGAAAGGGTATGTCTCTTACAGTAGGAACTATAATTGGTGTAGTACTATTGTTTTTAGGGGTATGGGCTGGCTACATGTTCCCAATAACCCTTGGAGTAAATACATGGATTATTATCTTAATGGTATATATCTTTGTAGCTTCAACAGCTCCTGTATGGATATTATTACAACCTAGAGATTACTTAAATTCATTTTTATTATATGCAATGATAGCAGGAGCAATGCTAGGTATCTTTATTGCAAGACCTTCATTACAACTTCCTGCATTAACTGGTTTTAATGTTGGAGGCCAATGGCTATTCCCAATGCTATTTGTAACTGTTGCCTGCGGAGCTATTTCAGGTTTCCACTCCCTAGTAGGATCTGGAACTACTGCTAAGCAGCTAGACAATGAAAAAGATGCCAAGTCAATTGGTTATGGTGGCATGCTTATAGAGGGTGTACTAGCAGTTATAGCTTTAATAACAGCAGCATATGTTTCACAAGGCGACCTTTCTGAATTACTTAAGGGTGGACCAGTAAATGTATTCTCTAATGGTGTTGGTATGTTTATGTCTGAGTTTGGAATTAACTTTGAAGTAGGTAAAGCCTTTGTTGCCTTAGCAGTTTCAGCATTTGCTTTAACTAGTTTAGATACGGCTACAAGACTTGGTAGATTTATATTCCAAGAATTTTTTGAAGATGAAAGTAAAGAAAAACAACCAATATGGACAAATATGTATGTTTCAACTGGTATTACAGTAGTTATTGGTGGATACCTTGCTACTGGTGGATTTACTAAGATTTGGCCAATATTTGGTTCAGCAAACCAACTTCTTGCAGGTCTAGCCCTACTAGCCCTAGCAGTTTGGTTAAAGAACATAGGCAAGAATTACAAGATGATAATACTACCAATGATATTTATGATTGTAGTTACACTTGTTGCCTTGATTCTACTAATTAGAACTAACTTAATAGCAGGAAACTTTATACTTGTTATATTCCCAGCCCTATTGTTTATATTAGCAATAGTCCTAGCAGTAGAAGGCTATGGAATACTATTTGGAAATAAGAAGGTAGCTAAATAAATAAATATTAAAGTAAGGTCCCTCTACAAAATTTGTATGGGGACTTTTTCTTATTCCAATATCACCCTACTTATATTATAATTATGATAAAGGTGGTGATTAAGTGAAAATCAATATAGATTCCAAAGCCCTAGACTATATTAATAAAAAGTCTAAGGAAAATACTCTTACAATTGACCTCTACCAGCCTGATCATTGCTGAGTTAGCGTAGTCGAACCATCAGTTAGGATGGAAAAACCCAAAGACTTAAACCCCTATTTAAATTTAGATACACATGGAGTTAAAGTATACTATTCAAGAATAATAGCTTCTAATAATGACGAATTTGATATAGTTTTAAAAAAGTATATGGGGATAAAATACCTTAAGGCAGAAAATGTTTTTATTGATTAGGTAACAAAAATTAATAGATAAGAGAGTTCACAAATTGTAGAACTCTTTTTTTAGATACTTTTTAAATGTTATATAAGATGACCTTCTTATAATCTTATAAACTTTAATTAGTGTATAAGAAAGTATATAGGGTATTTAGATAATGATAGTATATTATAAAAGGGAGGCTTAACGTAAAATGAATTGTGAGTATGAATTATATGATACCTCTTGGTGTCCAGGCTGTGGCAACTTTATGATAAGAAATGCTCTTAAACAAGCCCTTGAAGAATTAAAGATAGAGCCCTACAAGGCTGTTATTGTAAGCGGGATAGGCCAAGCAGGAAAGATTCCCCATTTTATAGGTACTAATGGTTTTAATGGTCTTCATGGAAGAGCCCTCCCCCCAAGCATAGGGATTAAGTTATCTAATAAGGATTTAACTCTTATAGTAGAGTCGGGAGATGGGGACACTTATGGAGAAGGAGGAAATCATTTTATCCATACTATAAGAAGAAATATTAACATAGCTCATTTTGTCCACAACAATCAAATATATGGTTTGACTAAGGGGCAAGCTTCTCCAACCACAGCAAGGGGACAAAAGACCACCCTGCAATTTGATGGAGTTAGGCTAGATCCAATAAAACCTCTTGCCCTGTCTTTAAGTATGGGGGCGGGTTTTGTTGCCAGAGGGTTTTCAGGAGACATACCCCACCTAGTAGAACTGATGAAGGAAGCTATTAGGTTTAAGGGCTATGCCCACTTAGATATACTCCAACCTTGTGTGGTATGGAATAAGGTAAATACATTTTCATGGTATAAGGAGAGGGTTTATAAGTTAGGAGAAGACCATGATAGGACTAGCTATGAAGAAGCTTATAAAAAATCTTTAGAATTTGGAGACAAAATTCCTATTGGTATCTTATATAAGGTAGAAAGGGAAACATACGAAGATAGGTTTTCTTTTATTAAAGATTCTCCTCCCCTAGTGGATCAAGAATTAAATAAAGCTGACCTAGAGGAACTTATAAGAGAATTTATATAGGGGTGGTGAATTATGGATTATACAATATTAATTGGTGGTGCAGCTGGTCAAGGGATAGAAACCCTTGTTTATATTTTAGAAAAAACTCTTAAAAGAAGTGGTTATAATATCTTTACCTATAAGAATTACATGTCTATGGTAAGAGGGGGCCACAATTTTATGCAAATTAGGTTTTCTGAAAATGAACTTTACACCTTCACAAGCAAGGTAGATATGATTGTGGCCTTAAATGATGAAAGTATAGAAATTCATAAGAAAAACCTAAAAGAGGGAGGACTTATAATCTGTGATAAGGAAAGTGACAAGAAGGATACCTATACTAGCCATCCTTTTAAGGAAATTTCAAAAGACCTTGGCAACATAAGAGTCCTACCAGTTGTTTTCTTTGGCTTTATAAGTAAGTACCTAGGCCTGGATGCTTCTTTGGCAAATTCTAGTATGGAAGATACCTTTAATGAACTTTTATTGGATATTAACCAAAGGGCTTTTAAAAGAGGATATGAAATAGGAGAAACTAAGTATAAGCTTACAGTAAGAGAAGATAATAAAATACTTATTAATGGAAACCAAGCCTTGGCCCTTGGAGCCATAAGTGGAGGTTGTAAATACTACTGCGGCTACCCCATGACCCCATCAACTAGCATTATGACCTACTTATCTTCTAAGGCTGATAAAATGGGTATTGTAGTTGATCAAATTGAAGATGAAGTGGGGGCCTTAAATATGGTAATAGGGGCATCTTATGCTGGAGTAAGGGCTATGACTGCCTCATCTGGGGGAGGTTTTGCCCTGATGACAGAAGCCCTAAGTTTTGCTGGTGTAAGTGAAAGCCCAGTAGTCCTTGTAAATGCCCAAAGGCCAGGACCTGCAACAGGCCTTTCAACTAGGACAGAACAAGGAGATTTAAGGTTTGTCATCCACGCAGGCCATGGAGAATTTCCTAGGATGGTTATAAGTTTAAGAAGTCCCAAAGATGCCTTTTACCAAACTGCTAGGGCCTTTAATATAGCTGATAAATATCAAATACCAGTAATAATTATGACTGAAGAATACTTGGCAGATTATATGGTTACTACAGACCCCTTTGACCTTGAAAGGATTTCTATAGAAAGAAACCTAGCTAAAAAAGAGGACCTTAAAGAGGGAAGGTATAAGAGATATGAATATTCTAAATCAGGAGTTTCTAAAAGAATAATCCCAGGAAAGTTTAAAGACAAACTAGTCCTACTTGATAGTCATGAGCATAATGAATATGGAAATATTGATGAAGCAATAGAAACTAGGGTAAAAATGATGGATAAGAGGATGAGAAAATTAGAATTATTAGAAAATGAAATAGAAGAACCCTTGTATTTAGGAGGAGAAAAAATTAATTGTTTACTTGTAGGATTTGGAGCAACCTATGGGGCCCTATATGAAAGTGTTGCTAGGTTAAATGAGGAAGGAATACAGGCAGGAGCCCTAGTCTATGGTGATATATGGCCATTTCCAACTAAGAAAATTATTGAAATTGGTCAAAATGTAGATAATATAATAGTGGTTGAGCAAAATCAAACATCACAACTGGGAAGCTTAATAAAGGAAAAAACAAGACTTGAAATAAATAATACTATTTTAAAATACGATGGTAGACCACTTAATGCAGATGAGATTATTAAAGAACTTAAGTCAATCCTCAACTATAAATAGAAAAGAGGTGTTGTTATGGATGAATCTGGTTCTAGTCCAAGGTATGAAAAAATAGCCTTAGATATTGCCAATTCAATTTACAAGGGCCAGTATGAAGAGGGAGAAAAAATTTACGGCAGGTCCACCCTGGCTGGCACATACAATGTTTCACCTGAAACAATAAGAAGGGCTATTAAAATCCTTGAAGATGTTGGAGTGGTAGAATCATCTAAGGGGAGTGGTATTGTAATTATTTCAAAGGATAAGGCATTTAAGTATATAAATAGGTTTAAGAATATTGAAAGTTTAGCATCTTTTAAAATGAAATTAATGGACCAAATTGAAGCTAAACAAAAAATAGAAAGTGAAATTTTAGATACAATAGATAAAATTATTGAAAGATCTAGTATCTTAAGTAATACAACAGCCTTAACCCCTTTTGAATTAGAGATTACCAGTCATTGTAAAATCTTAGGAAAGTCAATTGGAGAGCTAAACTTCTGGCAAAACACAGGAGCAACTATTGTTGGGATAAGAAGAGATAATAAAACCTTAATCTCTCCTGGACCCTATGCAACTTTAGAATTAGGTGATGTTATATTAATAATAGGAGAAGATAAAGTTTACCAAGCTGTAAAAACTTTTGTAGATGAAGATTGAGTTTTTTTCGATATTTTAGCTTTTCTTTTTTAGATTGGAGTGTGGAATTTTATGAAAAAAGATATAGAAGGAATTTTTTATAAGCTTGTAAGTATAAAAAGTGACACAAGGACAAAACATGAAAGAGACATTGAAGATTATATATATTCATGGTTTAAAGACCTAGCTTATTTTAAAGACAAGGGTGAAAATTATGGGAGGTATTTTTTATCTAATGACCCCCTAAATAGGGCAATTGTATGGAGTCTAGTAAAGGGTGAGGGACCTGATACAATAATTCTTCTTAACCACCATGATGCAGTAGATTCACTTGACTATGGTCTTTTACAAGAATCTGCCTATGATCCAGATTCCTTAATTGAAAAGATAAAAAAAGCAGATATAAATGAAGATTCAAGATTTGATGCTAATTCAGATAAATGGATATTTGCAAGAGCAGGTGCAGATATGAAAGCTGGTTGTGCAATTCAAATGAGCATTATAAAAGAATACAGTGAAAAAGAAGATTTTAAGGGAAATATCTTATTTTTATCAGTGCCTGATGAGGAATCCTATTCACAAGGAGCTAGGGAGGCTGCCACCCTCTTAAGGGATTTAAAGAAGGAGTTTAATTTAGACTATAAACTTTGCATAGATGGGGAGCCCCACGAGAGAGATGATAAGGGGAGGGCTATCTTTTATGAAGGCTCAGTTGGAAAGACCCTTGTTTCAATTTATGTCAGAGGAAAGAAAACCCATGTAGGCCATGTTTTTCAAGGTTTAAATCCTTCCCATGTCCTTTCTCAAATTATATGTGATATTGATATGAACCCATTTTTTTCAGACAGGGTGGAAAAAGAAGTATCCCCACCCCCATCCTTTACCTATAGTAGGGATAAAAAAGACCAATATGATGCTTCAATACCTGAATCAGCTGGAGCTTATTTTAGTGTCTTAACCCTATCAAGGTCACCAAAGGAAATATTAGATGATGTAGTAAAAATGACAAAACTCTCCTTTGACGAGGTTATAAAGAGAATAAATACTCATTATGATAGGTATAGGATCATGGGCCATATGCCTATTGAAAGACTACCCTGGGAGTCTAAAGTCCTTTTATTTAGTGAAGCTTATGAAGAAGCAAAAAGGGATTCAGGGGATGAGTTTTTACAAGCTTATCATAAAAAAAAGGAAGAAATAAAGAAAGCATTACAAGAAGAAAGCACAAATATGCCAAATACTACCCTAGACTTAATAGGCCTAACGCTTGATTATATGAAGGACAAGGCACCTAAGATAGTGATTGGCTTTTCACCACCATATTACCCCCATATTTCAAACTTGGATTTTGATAACCTTCCAAGTGATATTAAAGAATTGGGAGATAAGATAATTAAATTTGCAAAAGAGGATTTAAATGAAACCTATATAAGAAAGTACTTTTTTATGGGTATATCTGACCTTTCTTATCTGGCCCTTAATAAAAGTGAATCTGTAATTCCCTATATAGGACCAAATATGCCCCACTGGGGAGATGGATATTCTATACCCTTTGAAGATTTAAAGGAAATCTCTGTTCCAATAATTAACATAGGACCTTGGGGAAAGGATTATCATAAGTTTACTGAAAGAGTATTTAAAGATGATTTATATATAAACACACCTAGATTAACAAAATTTGTCATAGATACTATTCTTACCAAGTGATTATATAAACCTTTACAAAAGGGGTATAGTAAGCATATTAAATATATTAGAAGGAGGGATTGTTTTGAAAAAAATTTTAGTGCCTGTAGATGGGTCTGAGAATTCAATGAAGGCTCTTGAAAAAGCCTGCGAAGTAGGAGTTTTACAAGATAGTGAGATTTTAATCCTGGCAGTTGTAAACAGTCAAAGGGATAACCCCTATATAGTTGACCAAGACTACACATCAGAATTAAGTAAGCAAAATATAACTAGGGGGGAAGAAATTCTAAAAGAAGCTAAAAAGAAATTTGATAAGTATAAGGGTAAGGTTGAAACAAGACTTAGAAATGGTGAAATAGCAGATACCATAATAGATATAGCAGAAGATGAAGGCTACGATTTAATTATTATGGGAAGAAGGGGAATGAATATATCTTCAAGGTCCCTGCTTGGTAGTGTTTCAAATAAGGTTTTAAATTATGCTAATACATCAGTTTTAGTTGTAAAATAAAGGGTTGGCTCCATGGAGCCAACCTTTATTTTACAAAACTATCAAAATAACCCTTAATATAAATTATTGGAGTTCCCTTATCCCCACTACCAGATGTTAAATCTGACAGGGACCCTATTAAATCTGTCAACCTCCTAGGTGTTGTACCTTGAGATGCCATATTATCTACAGGAGAATCTTTTTTATTAAGGATGTAATCAGAAATAGCTGACTTTAAATCTTCCCCGCTTAAGTGTTCAAAGTCATTGTCAGCTAGGTACTTAAGCTTAATCTCTGAAGGCGTCCCCTCTAAGCCCTTTGTAAAGGCAGGGGATACAACTGGGTCTGCTAGTTCCCAAATCTTTCCTACAGGGTCTTTAAAGGCACCATCTCCATAAATCATAACTTCAATCTTTTTACCCGTTATTTCCCTTATTCTTTCTTGTATGCTTTCAACTATGGGTTGGCCATTTCTTGGAAATAGCTTTACCTTTTCCTCAGATGACTTATTAGAACCTAGTAAACCATATTCTTGATTGTAACCGCCATTGTCAACAGGTACATTTAAAACATCATCCAAGCCATAAACCTTAACCCCCCCATATTTTTTCAAAAGACTCTTTGTCCTAAACCTAGTGTGTATGTCGCATGCCAATACATTTTTTGTATAATCTAATATAGTAAGGGGGTTATTAGAAAAGATAATTTCATAATTTATATTGTATGACTCCATAATTGACTTATAATATTCTATATAGTCTACCCCTGTAAAGGGATGTTTAACGTATCCAAAGTAATCCCTAAATTCTTTTTCACTTAAGACATCAGACCAAGGGTTGACCCCCTTTATATCTAATACATCCCTATCTACCAAGTGGTTCCCAACTTCATCAGCAGGGTAGGAGAGCATTAAGTATATTTTTGTAGCCCTTTTAGAAATTCCCTTTAATAAAATACCAAACCTATTTCTGCTTAATATGGGAAATACTAGGCCAAATTCTTCATTTCCAAATTTATTAGAGATATCTTCTGCTATTGTATCAATACTTGCATAATTTCCTTGGGCCCTTGCGACAACAGATTCTGTAATAGTTAAAACATCCCTATCATCTATGGTAAAATTTTCTGATTGGGAAGCCTTTAACAAGGTATCTACAGTAATTTCAACCACATCATCCCCTTCCTTAAAAATAGGGGCTCTTAAGCCTCTTACAACAGTACCAACCATACGACTCATAAACAATCTCTCCTTTTTATTAAAAGCATTACTCTATAGGTATATTATAAGCTATTTTATGATATAATTAAAATAAATAAAACACATACCAGCAATAAGGGGTGGTTATGATGATTAAGTTAGATT
>CAZSLV010000003.1:0-38024 GCA_964607545.1 uncultured Gudongella sp.
CCCCTCTACGATAGGCTTATCCACTATATTAATATCCTAAAAAACAATAAGTTTATAAAATTTTAAGTTAAAGGTTGAACCTTGGGAATTTCCCAAGGTTCAACCTTTCTTTATTTACTTTAGACTTTTTAATAGGGCTACTAAAAATTTCCAAACTCTTTCAGCTGATGAAATGCTCATATGTTCTTTTTCTGTGTGAACATCGAATAAGTTTGGACCAAAGCTTATCATATCTGTATCAGGTAGGACTTCCTTTAATAAGCCGCATTCCAGCCCTGCATGGATTGCACTTACTTCTGCTTCTTTGTTAAATAAGTCCTTATAAACTTCTAAAGCCTTATCTCTTATTTTTGAATCTTCTTCATACTGCCAAGCTGGATAGTTGCCCTCTTCTATTGCTTGGGCCCCTGTCCTCTTAGCTATTATTTTAAGGGTGTTTAAAATTTCCCTTAGTGAAGTACTAGAAGCAGACCTAACTGATGCTACTATTTCAATAAAATCATCTTTTTCTTCTACAATAGCATTATTTAAACTTGTTTGTACAAGGCCTTGTATGTCCTTAGACATATACATTACCCCATCTGGTACCATCATTATATAGTCTATTAAGTTCTCGGATAACTCTTTTTTATAGCTTTCTTTCACCCTTATTTCTGATATATCTACACTTAAATTTGGCTCTTCTATCCTATATTCTTCTTTTAACTTTTCTGCAAAATCCACAATGCTCTCTTTTACTGCATTTATATCATCAGTAACAAAACTTGCACAAGCTTGATTTGGGATAGCATTGTGTTTTATCCCACCTGTAAATTTAACAAGGGTTAAATCAGATACTCTCCTGCTTGTATCTAAAATTCTCCCCATTAATTTAATTGCATTTCCCCTTTGCTTTATAATCTCCATCCCAGAATGGCCGCCTTTTAAACCCCTAATGGTAACTTCTAGGCCATCTTTTTCTACAAGGTCTCTTTCTATATGAAACCTAGTTATTTGTGTTCCACCCCCAGCACAAGATACTAAAAAAACACCTTCTTCTTCAGAATCAATGTTTAATAGGGTCTTTCCTTGTAAATTAGTACTTTCTAGGGCATGAACACCATCCATACCTGTTTCTTCACTGGTTGTGATTAGTATTTCAAGAGGTGGGTGTTCAAGGTCATCTGAATCCAATAGGGCTAGGCCAAAGGCAACTGCAATACCATCATCTGCCCCAAGTGTAGTATCATTAGCCCTTAAAATATCCCCTTCTACTATCATTTCTATTGGGTCTTTTGTAAAATCATGCTTACTATCTTTTCCCTTTACACAAACCATATCCATATGCCCCTGGATGATTACTGGGTCTAGGTTTTCATATCCTTTTGTGGCAGGTTTTTTAATTATTACATTCAAGGCTTTATCTTGAAAAACTTCTAAGTTTCTCTTTTTAGCAAAGCTTACTAAAAAATCACTTGCTTCTTTTTCATTGTCTGAACACCTTGGAATTTGATTTAATTCATAAAACCATTTAAATACTTTCTTTGGTTCTATATTTTTAATATCTGACATACTCTTCTCCCCTTTATAATTTCTTATCTTTAACTTCTTTACCCAATTTTAGTCTATATAAAAATGGATTTTTATTTAATTAAAAACATAGGGTTTAATTAAACCCTATGTTTTTAATTTTTATATTTATATATTTACCTTCATTTGTTCCTTTATTAGGTTTGACCCTCTTTTTAATGCTTCCATATTCATTGGTAGTAAATGAGCTTTTGTCTCTCCAAATACTTTTCCAAATGCTTCTACTACAGATTCTTCTTTTATTACACCTGTTATTTCAATAAGGGCCCCTAGTAAGACCATATTAGCAGCTCTTAAACTTCCTACTTCCATAGCAATATCATTTGCAGGTATATAATATACATTTAAATCATCTCTCTGAGTTTTTCTTGCTATTAAAGAAGAGTTGATTAATAGGTTGCCACCTGGAATTACGGAAGATTCAAATTTATCTAGTGAAGGTAGGTTTAAGACAACAGCTGTGGTTGCTTCTACAACTACTGGAGAACCAACAGGTTCTGTAGAGATAGTAACATTACAGTTTGCTGTACCCCCTCTCATTTCTGGCCCATAAGATGGTAACCATGATACATTTTTATCTTCAATCATGCCAGAATATGTTAAGAGTTGGCCCATAGCCATAACTCCTTGTCCACCAAAGCCTGCAATTATTAATTTTTCTTCCATATCTATTCTACCTCCTCTGGCTTTTTAAAGTTTCCTAAAGGATAATATGGGATCATATTATCTTTCAACCATTTTAAAGACTCTACAGGAGTGAATCCCCAGTTAGTAGGACATGTAGAAAGAACTTCTACTATACCAAATCCCTTACCTTCTAATTGAACCTTAAAGCACTCTTTAATAGCTTTTTTTGCCTTTCTAATATTAGCAGGAGAATCTACAGAAACTCTTTCTACAAAGGCAGCCCCATCTATAGTTGCTAGCATTTCAGAAATTCTTATAGGTCTACCTTGAGTCCCTTCATCCCTACCATATGGAGCTGTAGTTGCCTTTTGACCAACTAAAGTAGTTGGGGCCATTTGCCCTCCTGTCATTCCATATATAGCATTATTTACAAATACAGTTGAAAACCTCTCTCCCCTATGGGCTGCGTGAACTATTTCTGCGGTACCAATAGATGCAAGGTCCCCATCCCCTTGATAAGTAAATACAAAGTTATCTGGATGAACCCTTTTTATTCCTGTTGCAACAGCTGGTGCCCTACCGTGAGCTGCTTCATGCATATCACAGTTAAAGTACTCATAAGCCAAAACTGAACAACCTACTGGTGCAACCCCAATAGCATTATCTAAAACTCCAAGTTCTTCCATAGCTTCAGCAACTAGTCTATGGATTACCCCGTGAGTACAACCTGGACAATAATGGGTTTCCTTGTCTGTTAATCCTCTTGTTTTTTCAAAAACAATTGCCATTACTTTCCACCTCCTAGTATTTCTTTTACCTTATCTACTATTTCATCCGGTCCTGGAACCATTCCACCTGTTCTTCCATAGAAATAGGTTGGCATCTTTCCATTTAATGATAATTTAACATCATCTAACATTTGCCCTGAGCTCATTTCTACTGTTAAAACACCCTTGCAGGCTGGATTTATTTTTTCATATGCTTCATTTGGGAAAGGATAGAGGCTAATAGGTCTAATTAAGCCAACCTTATACCCTTCTTTTTCTAACTTTGTTATAGCTGTCTTTGCTATTCTAGCTGTAGTTCCATATGCTGTCACTACTATGTCTGCATCTTCTATATTGTAGGTTTCTACTCTCTTTTCATTTTCTTGCATTTTTGCAAACTTTGCTTGCAATTTAATATTATGTTGTTCTAATTTTTCTGCTTGTAAGTACAATGAGTTTATTACATTTCCTGGTCTTTGACCCTTTGTTCCTGTAGTTGCCCAAGCTTTTTCTGGTAGGTTGCTTTTACTTTCATGTTTAAACTCAACAGGTTCCATCATTTGACCAATCATACCATCACCCAAGATTATAACAGGCGTCCTGTATTCATCAGCTAGGTCAAAACCTTCCATAACTAAGTCAACTAATTCTTGAACATTTGCTGGCGCTAGGACTAATAATCTATAGTCTCCATTTCCACCGCCCCTAGTAGATATAAAGTAATCTGATTGAGCTGGTTGAATACTTCCAAGGCCTGGTCCACCCCTCATCATATCAACTATAACGCATGGTAGTTCCGCCCCAGCACAATAAGAAATACCTTCTTGTTTTAAAGCAATTCCAGGTGAAGATGAGGATGTCATAACCCTAGCCCCTGACCCTGATGCCCCATAAACCATATTTATAGCTGCAAGTTCTGATTCTGCTTGTACAAATACTCCTCCAACCTTTGGCAATTCTCTAGACATATATTCAGGGATTTCATTCTGTGGAGTTATAGGATATCCAAAAAAGTATCTACATCCTGCTGCTATAGCTGCTGCTCCAACCGCTTCATTCCCTTTCATAAGAACTTTTGTCATATTAAACCCTCCTTATAATCTTTCCACAGTAATGACTACATCCGGACAAATTGTAGCACAATTTGCACAGGCTATACATTTTTCCATCTCTACAACACCTGCTGGATGGTAACCTTTTTTGTTCATTTTATGTGTATCTAGTGAAATTATATTCACTGGACAAACAGGAACGCAGAGGCCACAACCCTTGCAAATATCTTCTTTAAATGTTACTCTACCTTGAACCTTTGCCATATTCTATATCCTCCTTTATTATAACATCCATTCTTCCCTCATATAAAGTTCAATTGGGAAAGCGTTTGCTCTAACTTCCTCAGGTAGGTCATCTACCAGGTCCTTTAGGCAAACATTATATATAATTGGCAAGCCAGTATCATCTGATACTTCCTTTGCTAAATTATAACCATTTACAACATCACTAACGCTTGTGGACTTTAGCATATGAGTGTTATTTACTATGCCCGTAACCCTAGCCCTAGCTGTATCTTCTATCTTTCTTATATAAGATTTTACTGCATCTAAGTTTTGTGTTTCTGGCCTATAGGCATTTAAAACAAAAAACATATCATAGTCATTTTTTTCTAAAAAATCAACATACCTACCTAGGGTCCTTGCACCTGCTGGGTCTCCACCAATATCTAATATTGCTTCATAAGTTTCATCTTGTAAGGGTGCTTCTACTTCTCCTGATACAGCTGGTAGGTCCATGCCTGAACCCTTTAAAGAGCTTCCTATTACCCTTATACCTTTTTCTGTAAGCATATCTTCCTTTTCCCTGCTCCTAAAGTAAAGGTTAACCACATCTAAATCAACAAGGGCAACTTTTTTACCTAATTCAGCAAGCTTAACCGCATAATTTATGGAAAACTCAGTTTTACCACTACCATAATGGCCTATTATTATCCTTACTCTTTTGTCATCTAAGATCATCTTTATCTCCTAACTATATACTTTTGGCTCTTCTTCCCCATAAAATACTCTAAGGCCACCCTCTGCCAAAGCTTGGAGTTCATCTTCTCCTGGGTATATTGTAACTGGTCCTATAAATTCAACCATCTCTTTTATCCAGCCTGTAAACATCTTATCATAGGCTATTCCCCCAGTTATAATTATTTGATCAACTTTGCCGTGTAATACTGCACTACAAGCTCCAATATCCTTGCCTACTTGATAAGCCATTGCCTTATAAATAAGACCTGCATACTCATCTCCTTCTTCAATTCTCTTTACAACTTCCCTTCCATCATTTGTACCTAAGTAAGAAACTAAGCCTCCACAACCCTTTAACATCTTTTTAATATCCTCTAGGCTATATTTACCTGAAAAGCTTAATTTTACTATATCTCCAACCGGTAGACCCCCAGCTCTTTCTGGAGAAAATGCCCCTTCTCCATCTAAAGCATTGTTTACATCAATTACCCTACCCTTACAGTGGGTACCTACAGAAATCCCACCACCTAAGTGGGCAACGATTAAGTTTAAATCTTCATATTTCTTCCCTGTTTCCTTGGCAAACCTTCTAGCTACAGCTTTTTGATTTAAGGCATGGAAGATACTTTTTCTTTCAATTTCTTTTAAACCTGAAATTCTTGCAACATCTTCCATCTCATCAACTACAACTGGATCAACTATAAAAGACCTGCTATTTGATTCTTTAGCAATTTCAAATGCTAGTATTCCACCTAAGTTTGAAGCATGTTCACCTAAAAGGCCAGCCTTTAAATCTTCTAGCATGGGCTCATTAACTTCGTATGTCCCTCCTTCTATGGGCTTTAAAAGTCCCCCCCTACCAACAACTCCATCAAGGTCCTTTAAATCAATATTTTTTGATTTTAAGAAATCTACAATAATATCTTTTCTAAACTGATACTGGTCGTAAATCTTTTTAAAGGGCTCTAGTTCATCAACATCATGCCTTAGGGTGTGCTCAAATACCATGTTTTCGTTTTTATATACTGCAATTTTTGTAGAAGTTGATCCTGGGTTTATTACTAATAAGTCAATATCTTTCATAAATTCCTCCCTATTTTGCCATTAGTGTTGCTAGTACTATAGAATTTAGCTTAGCTTGTGCACTGTCTGCCCTTGAAGTTAGGACGATTGGGTTTTTTGTACCTACTATTAAGCCCGCTGAGTCAGCATTAGCTAAAAAGCTAAGGGCCTTGTATAATACATTTCCTGCTTCTATATCTGGCATAAGCAGGATATCGGCATCTCCACCTACTACACTATCTATACCCTTAATCTTGGCAGATTCTTTGCTTATAGCATTGTCAAGGGCAAATGGACCATCAACAATAGCTCCCTTTATTTGTCCATTTTTATACATATCAGCTAGGTCTTTTGCATGAACTGTGGCTTCCATCTTAGGTGATACCTTTTCTTTTGCCCCAATAACTGCTACCTTAGGCATTTCTATATCTAATGAGTGGGCAAGTTCAATTGCATTTTCTAAAATTTGTTTCTTTTGGTCTAAACTTGGGGCTATAATCATGGCTGCATCTGTAACCATAAAAATCTTATGGTAGGTTGCTACTTCAAATACTGCTATATGGCTAATTATCTTATCAGTTCTAAGGCCTATATCATGGTCTAGGACCGCCTTCATAATTATAGATGTATCTACTAGGCCCTTCATTAAAACTGAAGCCTTACCAGAGCTTACGAGTTTTGTAGCTATCCTAGTAGCGCTTGTAAGGTCTTTTTCATCTACTACTTCAATTCCTTCTAAAGAAAAGTCAATTCTCTTTGCAATTTCTTCTATAGCACTTTTGTCTCCAACTAGAACTGGGTCAATAAGACCCCTATCACAAGCAGCTTTAATTGCTTCTAAAACATCCTCATCTTGGGCTACTGCAACTGCTATCTTTTTTGGACCCTTTTTTAAAGCAAGTTCATATAATTCTTTAAAATCTTTTATCATAACTCCACCTCTTCTTCATATATTTTATAGTTTTCAAGACCATCTAAAACTCTTTTAGCTCCTAAGTTTAGGGCTTGCATTTCATCTTCACCAGGATAAATCACAAGTGGACCAATAAATTCTACCATGCTTTTTATATAATCAACTAAGTAGTCTGAGTAAGCTAGGCCCCCAGTTATAATTATAGCATCAACCTTACCCTTTAGGACACTTGCACACTGGCCAATTTCCTTTCCTATTTGGTAGGCCATAGCATCTAGTATTAACCTAGCATATCCATCCCCTTCATTCATTCTCCCAATAGCTTCTTTTGCATCAAAGGTGCCTAAGTAGGACATAAGGCCACCCAAACCCTGTAGTTTCTTTTTCATTTCTATTTCAGTATAGTTTCCAGAAAAACACATTTTTACAAGATCGCCAACTGGTAAACCCCCAGCCCTTTCTGGTGAAAAAGGACCCATTTGATTTGCATTGTTAGCATCAATTATCTTACCTTTTTCAATAGGGGAAACCGTTATCCCCCCACCTAAATGGGCAACTATAAAGTTTCTTTCTTCTAGGTCAACATTAAATTCCTTAGAATACCTGTGACAAACAGCTTTTATATTAAGGGCATGGACTAGGGACTTTCTTGTTATTTCCTTTAAGCCAGATATCCTGGCAAGGTCATTAAACTCATCAACAGCCACAGGGTCTACTATAAAAGCAGGAATTTTTTCTAAATCTCCTATCCCCTTTGCTATTAGTCCACCTAGGTTAGAAGCATGCTGACCCTGGTAACCTACTTTTAAATCATCCACCATCACATCACTGACTAGGTAGGTTCCACTTGGCATAGGCCTTAAAAGGCCTCCCCTGCCCACAATAGCAAGCAGATCGCTAGTTTTAACCCCTTCTTCATCTAACCACTTAAGTATTATATCCAAGCGGTACTTGTATTGGTCTGCAATTTGTAAAAAGTCTGCAAGGTCTTCTAGTTTATGGTCTAGTTTCTTAGACTTTACTTCTTCTTCCCCTTCAAATATGGAAACCTTTGTAGAAGTAGACCCTGGGTTTATTGCCAAAACATATTTTCTTTCCATACCTTACCCCCTATTATTCAGTAATCTTTATACTAACATATTGCGGATTTACAGAACTTATATCAAATTCTAAACCTTCCTCCCACCCTATCTCTACTTGATGGTCTCCAACACCTAAACCTTTTAAATCTATTCTTGGTTTTAAGTTTTCAATTTGTGTGGTATCAAGTAGTGATTTAAATCCATTTATACTTACTATATAATTTTGATTTAAGTAGGTATCTTCTAATTTTAAATTACTAGGTAAATTTAATACTTCTATTTTATCTCCAGAAAAAGTAATTGTCTTATCAACTACTTGTTCAACCTTGTAGGTTACTATTATCTTTTGATCTTCATTTAAGAAGGTGACATCATCTGGTAATTGTATGTCAACCTCTATACTTTCTTTTTCCAGTAGGGTTAATATATCTACCTCCTTAGTATACACCTTGTCGATTGTGTCAATATTTTTACCCTTTAAAAATACCTTTTGTGGAAGTATTTCAATATTTGTAATAGCATAATCTAAAGGAAGTTCATTTATTGTCACTAGCTCAATAGGGACTTCTTTAGTGTTAAATACAGGTAGGCTAACATCAACAACTCCTTGTGCCTTGTCAATACCTCGAACTTCTTCCCCTGTTGAATCTACAATTTTAACAGGAACAGTTATATTTATATCATTTTTACCACCTGATAAATCTACTAAGCCAACTGCCCTATCAACTTCATTAATCCATGTCCTTGGTCCACTAACCATAATCTTTTGTGGCTTAATAACCATATCACCAGTTACATAACCACTTGCAAGAGCCCCTCCTAAGTCAACTACTACTGGGACTTCCTTGGTAATAATCTTATCAAAATTAAATAAAACTTCCTTTGGCTCAAAATTTAGTACTGATACCCCTGTTGCTTGGTCAAGCAGGCCTACTGTTATGGGGACCTTTACCTTGCCTTCACTGTAACCGCTTAAGTCAACTTGGGCAAAGATACTACCTGTTCCAAATTTACTAAATTTATCTAAATCAGATTTTTTCCCTGTCAATCTTACATTTACCTTTACTTGGTCTGGCCCCATTATTACTAGGCCCTGCCTGTCTAATTCAGAAGCATTTGTATAATTTACATTTATATTCTTAAACTCTGTTTCCCTTACAGGGTTTGTTGAACTCATAACATATGACCACAAGAATATTGCTATAATAAGAGTTACTATTTTTGCAGGTATATCACTCTTCGTTTTCTTCATCTTTGGTCCTCCATTTCCTAGTGAAGAGTTGATCTTCCTTTTTAGGCTTGTACATATCTAATAAGATTTGTTTTAAGGTTTTAGAGTCTAGGTATCTTGAAATTGTACCATTTTCTGCTATGGATATGGCTCCTGTTTCCTCAGATACTATAATGGAAAGGCTATCTGACCTTTCAGAAATCCCTATTGCTGCCCTATGCCTAGTCCCTAGTTCCTTACTAACATTTGAACTATCAGTTAGGGGTAAAAAGCAGGCTGCCGCCTTTATTAGGTCATCCTTAATAATTACTGCCCCATCATGTAAGGGGGTGTTGGGTATAAAAATATTAATTAAAAGATCGCTTGTAACTAATCCCCCAATTTTTGTACCAGTTTCTACAACTTCATTAAGACCAGTTTGTCTTTCAAGGACCATAAGAGCCCCTATCTTTTGACGCGATAAAGAAGCAGTAGCTTCAACTATTTCTTCTACCACCTTAGATATGTTTTCTCCCCTAATTTCAATAAGAGACTTTGATAAAAACCTACTTCTTCCTATGTATTCTAGGCCTCGCCTTAGTTCTGGTTGGAAAACTATTAATATTGCCAGGGTTCCAACTGTCATAGCATTTGCTAGAATCCAATTTATTGTATATAGTTCTGCCCATTCACTTAATTTTGTCAGTACTAAAAGAATCCCTATACCCTTGATTAATTGTTCTGCACGAGTTTCTTTAATCAAGGTAAAGAGTTTATATAAGACTACAGCAACTATTAAAATATCAATAATATCTCTTATCCTAATATTAATGAAGAAATCATTGGTAACTTGCAAATACATCACGCCTTTTTATATGTCTTATTTATATTATAAATCAAAGAATTTGAATTTGTTAAAAATAATCAATTATTAAGAAGATTTAGTGTATCAAACTTGGACTTTTTTAAGCGGTTTATATCTTTTTCATTGAATCCTATACCTAGTCTTCCATCTAGGGCCTCTTTAACAGGAATTATATAATGCTTATAGGACTTATTTATATATTCCCTATATACCCAAGTTGGTTCATAGGTGATATCCTTTAGGCTAGTTATTCCGCTTTTAAAATCCTTTATAAGCTTAGCTTTAAAAATCACCCCATCCTCTGTAGCACTTACTCCCATAGTAGTATAGCTTTGATTAGAAATAAAGTTTCCCATAGAATATACTACATAAGTTGAATTATCTTCCTTAGTAATTTCTTCTGATTTTTGGATAACATGGGGGTGGGACCCTAAAATCAAGTCAACACCTAAATTTGCTAAAGCATAAGCAAGGTCATTTTGTATTTGAGTTACTTCCTTATTGTATTCATTTCCCCAGTGCATGTAGGAGATAATAAAGTCTAGGTTTTCTTTTTTTAATTCATCTAAGTCACCCTTAATAGCCTCTAGGTCTATTAAGTTTATCATCCTATTCTTATCTTCCCTACTTAAGAGGGAATCTAAACCATTAAGCCCATAGGTATAGGCTAAGATTCCAACCCTAATTCCTTCTTTTTCAATTACTATATAGGGCCTTCTTTCACCCTTACTTGTACCTACAAAATTAAGTTGTCTCTTTTCAATTTCATCTATGGTATTAATTATGCCCTCTTTCCCCCCATCTAGGGAGTGGTTGTTAGCTGTTACTAAGACATCAAAGCCAGCTAATTTTAAAGCATCTAAACTTTCTACTGGACTGTTAAACCTTGGAAAACCCTTAAACCCCTTTTCATTTCCACCTATAACAGTTTCTAAATTTGCTAGTGCTATATGGGCCCCTTCAATATGAGCTTTTACATGGGCAAAAGATGGAGTAAAGTCAAAACCACCAGTTTTTAGCCTAGCTCCATTAATTTGAGGCATGTGGAACATAAGGTCACCTACTGCAAGAATATCTATTTCTTTGCTTTTAACTTCTTCAATAACTACTTCATTTATTTCTTTTCTTTCTTCTATCTTTTTTACTTCTTTTGCCTTATCTAGGTCTGCTTCAACTAAACTTGGTGCAAATACAGTGTATTCTGAAATGCCAATAAAACTTATACCGATAAGTCCTAGTATAAGCAGAGAAAATAACAATACTCGTTTCATTTTATCTCACCACCCTACATTGTTATTTTACATCGAATTAAGAATTACTGCAACGGCTTAGGCTTTTTTGTATTAAGAGAAAAATTCCCAAGGCGATTAGCAAATCTCCTATACTAACAAGTTTTGGAAGTATGTATTTTAAGGGGATTATATCTGATAAAAATACCCCCCGAGTAGTCGTATCAATAAGGGTGTGGGTAACTATTAAATTTTCTTTTAATAGTATAAATTGCTTATTTAAGCCTAGGCTTATAAGCCCCTTCCCATCTACTGGCATCTTACCACCTGATAGGGCCATGGGTATTAAGTTTAAGAAAAAGCCAAAGGCTAGAATTAACCTATCAAAACTAAAAGCCTTATACAAAATGCCAAGTATAATTAAAAAGTAAGATACAGCTTGGATAAAGGCTAAGTTATAAGTTAAGCTTACATTGCCACGGGCAATTAAAAATATGGATAAATAAGATATAATAAATCCAATAAGAATAAAAATCCACCCATCTGTTTTTATATATCTAAGGTTACTAACCTGACCCTTTCTCAATATGCCTACTATTAAAGAAATTAGTAGAGTTTCTAAAATCATATTTTTTCTCCTAGTAAATAAATATAGACGCCCCCTTGGGCGTCTAATTAATAAGCAATAAATACTGATCTTTTAGCTTGGCATAGGGGACATGTATCTTCTTCCCCTGTTAAGGTAATATATCCACATACAGGACATAGTTCAATAACCTTAGCTTCTAAATCTTTTCCTGCATCAACAGCTTCTTTTGCCTCTATGTAACGATCAGCATGCACTTGTTCAGCTGCTACAGCATATTTCATAGCCCTAACTGCTTCTTTTTCACCTTGCATTTCGGCTACGCTTAAGTAAGCTGGATACATTTGTGATACTTCAAACATTTCACCAGCAATACCACCAGCTAAGTTTTCAGAAGTTGTTCCTAAACCAAATCCACCACCTGATACAACTGAAAAGTCCCCTGGTATATCTCTTAGGGCTTTAAAGTGAAGTGTTGCATGAACTTGTTCTGCATCTGATGTTGCCATAAATAACCTTGCTACTGTAGGAAAACCATCTTTTTCTGCCTTATCTGCCCAAATTCTATACCTCATATGAGCCTGGCTTTCTCCTCCAAAAGCTGATCTTAAATTTTCTTGTGTCATTGCATTCATAAATTAAACCTCCTTAGAATAATAAATACTATGCTTATTTGGTAATATAAAAGATGGAATCATTCCATCTTTTATATTATTATACCTTATTATTCTCCTAGAGTCTATATAAAAAGATTAACATTTGAATCGTCCGCTGCATCTAAATAGGTTGCAACTCCGCCAATTTCAACCCCATCAATTAACTCTTCTTTAGTAATTCCCATTAAATCCATGGACATTTGGCAAGCTACAATTCTTATGCCTGAGTCTACCCCTGTTTTTATAAGTTCTTCTAAAGAAGAAATATTGTGAGTATCCATAACCTTTCTTATCATCTTAGGACCCATGCCTAACATATTCATTTTTGACAAGCCTAGCTTCTTACTTCCCCTTGGCATCATACTAGAGAACATTTTAGCCATAAAGTCCTTAGTAACGCTAACTGGCTCTGGTTTTCTAAGGATATTCAAGCCCCAGAAGGTAAAGAACATGGTTACTTCATTATCCATAGCCCTAGCCCCATTAGCAATAATAAAGGATGCTATAGCCTTGTCTAAGTCTCCGCTAAATACAACCATTGTCTTTTCCTTTTTAAGAGGACCTTGACTGATACTAGAAGAAGTTTCTTGTACAAGCTTTTCTCCCTGACCTTTTTGAAGCTCTACTACCCACTTACTGCCCTCTTTTTCTTCGCAAATAAAGGTGTTTCCTGTATTATTACACCATGCTCTTATATCACTTGTAAATCCAGGATCTGTGGAAGATACTTCTAACACTTCCCCTTCTTTTAGGGTCTTCATTTTTTCTGATACCTTTATTATTGGCCCCGGACAAGATAAACCACAAGCATTAAGCTTGATAGTTTCCCCTGCCGGGGTTACTACTTTCCCACGCTTGCTTCTTGAACCCCCGAATCTGAAAATGCTTGAGGAGTAGAATCATGTGGTGTTTGGTCTTTCATATAAAGGGTCTTATAAGTTTTAAAACCACCAACTAAGTTCTTAGATTTAAATCCATGGTCTTTTAAGATCCTATCAGAAAGGTAACCTCTTAAACCTATAGAACAAAGAATAATATAGTTTTTATCCTTGTCTAATTCTCCTAACCTATCACGAAGTTCTTCTATTGGTATATGGAGTGAACCTTCGATTGTGCCTAAGTCTCTTTCTACCTGTTTTCTAATATCTAGTACTACATAATCCTTAGGGTCTAAGTCTACAAACTCTTGACAAAGTATTTGGTCTGTCATGTTTTTCATAAGGTTATCTGCTACAAAGCCTACCATATTTACAGGGTCCTTAGCTGAAGAATAAGGAGGTGCATATGCCAATTCTAATTCAATTAAGTCCTGAACACTGCCATTAAACCTTATGGCTGTAGCAAGGACATCAATCCTCTTATCTACCCCATCGTAACCTACAATTTGAGACCCTAAAATCTTACCCTCTGTGCTAAATATCAATTTTATTGTCATTGGAAGGGCGCCTGGATAGTATTCAGCATTGGAATTAACATGAATTAGGGCTATATTGTAGTCCTTTTTATATTCTTTTCCTAATTTTATTAAAGTTTTTTCATTTACCCCTGTTGATGCAACAGCTAAATCAAATACTTTAGCTATGCTAGTACCCTGGGTACCTGTGTATTCTTCCTTATAATCTCCAAGAATATTATTTGCAACAATTCTACCTTGCTTGTTGGCAGGACCAGCTAGTGGGACCATGGTTTGAATCTTGTTTACAAAATCTTCTACTTCAATAACATCCCCAATTGCATAAATGTAATCATCAGATGTTTTTAAATGCTTATCTACTACAATTCCTCCACGTTGATTTTGAAGGAGACCTGAATCTTTAGCTAGTTCCCCATTTGGCCTAATACCAATAGAAAGAATAACTATATCCCCATTAACTTCTTCCCCTGATTGCAGGGTTATTTTAGTAATTCCATTTTCATAGTCAAACTTTTTAACACCATCCTTAAGGTGAAGGTTAACCCCCTTAGCCCTTAGGTGTTCATGAACTATTTCAGCCATTTCAAAATCTATAGGAGCCATAACTTGGTCTAGCATTTCAACAATAGAAACTTCCATGCCAAGGTCGTGTAGGTTTTCTGCCATCTCTATACCTATAAAGCCACCACCTACAACAACAGCCCTCTTAGGTTTTTTCTCATCTACATAGGCCTTTATTGCATCCACATCTGGAATGTTCCATAAAGAGAAAATATTTGGAGCATCAATTCCAGGTATTGGTGGTTTCAAAGGTGTAGACCCTGTAGATAATAATAAGTAATCATAGGTTTCCTTATAAATTTCTCCAGTTTTTAAATTTTTAACTTCTACAAACTTTTCTTCCTTATTTATCTTTATAACTTCAGATAAGTTCCTTACCACTACCCCATATTTTTCCATGATGGCTTCGGGTGTGTGGACAATAAGCTTTTCTCTTTCTTCTATGGTTCCTCCTATATAGTATGGAAGTCCACAGTTAGCAAAAGAAATAAACTCCCCTCTTTCTAACATTACAATTTCTGCCTTTTCATCTAACCTTCTTAGTCTAGTAAGGGCAGTTGCTCCTCCTGCTACACCACCGACAATTACAACTTTCTTTGTCAATTTAACTCCTCCTCTAAATGAAATAATAAATTAACTATGCTTTCAACTTCCTTGTTAACTACTGAATAGTATATTTCAGTACCTCTTCTTTCATTCTTAACTATACCTGCTAGCCTAAGTTTTGAAAGATGCTGGGATAATGTAGATTGGGCAACATCCATACAATCTTGCATAAAAGAAACGTTATTTTCACCATCCCTAATAAGACCCCTTAGTATACACAATCTAATAGGATGGGCCAAAAGCTTTAACAATGAAGCCTTATCTTCCATTTCTTTAGGATCTATCTTCATTTTATCCCTCCTTATATATGCTTATATTTATATATTAGAATATAGTCATATAATAGTCAAGTAAAATTGACCTTTTTTTAACACGAAATTTTAAAAATAAAAAATAGGCATGGGCTTTCTCTTAAAGTACCCATACCTATTTAAAATTATTTTAATTTACTATCTTGCTCCTAATTCCCTATCTACCATCATAAGTCCTTGGAAGTTGTCTTTTATTCTCTCAAGTTTAAAAATTATATCCTGCATTGAATTTTCTTCTTCAAGTTGTTCTTCAACAAACCATTGTAAAAAGCCCATAGTTGGGTGGTTGTTACTTTCCTTTGCAGTATCTAACAAGTCATATATCCTCTTAGTAACGCTTTTTTCATGATGAAGAGCTCCTTCAAAAACTTCTAAAAATGATTGGTAGTCATTCTTAGGCTCAGGCATAGCTTGTAAAGTAACCCTGCCCCCCATATCATTTATAAAGTCATAGAATTTCATAGCATGTTCGTATTCTTCTTTAGCTTGTTCATTTAAAAAGTGGGCCATTCCCCTCATATTTTCAGATTCACAATAGGCTGCCATACCCACATAATAGTAGCCTGATAACATTTCATAATTAAATTGATCATTTAAAGCCTTCATTAATTTCTCGTTCATTTTATTACCTCCACGTATTTTAATTTTTATCTCCTATTACATCTTACCCTAAATGTCCATTACTAATCACAGGTTAAATTAATTGTAATGATTACATTTATTGGTCCTAGTATTATACTACCATATTAATATTGATATTGCTAGCTAAATATATTCTTAAATGCGTTTTTTTTCTGGATTATATATAGGATATACACTATAAATATCTATATTTGCATCTGATAGTAACTTAATCATAATGGGGATAGATTGAACTAGTATTTCTACTTCCACTCCATTATACTTTAAGACAAGCTCTGACATATCAACAAGCTTGGTACTTGATAATAAGTCCATAAGTTCTTCCTTTACCCTGGGTGTGTTTATCTGACCAATTAGAAAAAACACCCTCTTCTTTTCTTTGGTGTAGTCATTATGGTTTATTTTGTTAATTAGCAAAACATCATTCATATTGCATCTCCTTCTTATCTTATTTATTCCCTATACCCTAAATGTACTTTTAAAAACTATCCTAGGTATGAATGAGGATTATTTTAAGGGGTATACTCTTAAATAGTTTTATAAGGAGGTTTTTACTATGGATTTATCTTTAAAAGCATTGACCAATTCAGTTTTATTTAAAGGCTTAAGTGAAGATGATATAAATGAATTAATAAAGGATATTAATGTATTAAAAAGGGAATACTCCCCCTTGGAAGTTATTGCATTTGAAGGTGACCCTTGTGATTCTTTATCCCTTATACTTTCTGGGGAAGTTGAAATTCACAAGCCTTTCCCATCAGGTAAGGTTGTAACTATTAGCCATTTTTATAGTGGTAATATTTTTGCTGAATCCCTTGTCTTTTCAAATAAAAAAGAATACCCTGCAAATGTTATTTCAACAAGCAAAAGTACTATCTTATTTATACCTAGAAGTGACCTAACACAACTTTTAAGTAAAAACCCCATAGTCCTAGAAAATTTTGCTGGTGTCCTTTCAAAGAGAATTCATATGTTAAACGATAGGATAACTAACCTTTCTTTTGATACTACTAGAAAGAAAATAGTCAATATCCTTTTACTTGAATACGCCAGGCAAAAGACATCATCCCTTATCTTACCCTATAGCAGGAAGAAGATGGCTGAACTTTTAAATATACCCAGGCCTTCTTTATCTAGAGAGTTGATAAGGATGAAAGAAGATGGCCTTATAGACTTTTATAAAAATAGGTTTAAGATATTAGATATTAAAGGATTAGAAAAATCCCTAAATTAATATATATTAGTTTAGAGATTTTTTCTTTACTAGTAGTATAAGTATTTCATAGTAAATATAGCCTCCTAATAGGCCCCCTATTATATCACTTGGCCAATGGACCCCAAGGGATATCCTACTTAAGCCCATTAGGAGTATATAAAAAGATGCTACTATATAGGGTGTTTTTTTCTTGCAGTCAGGTTTTTTTCTAGAGTAGAGGTAGGCAAAGGTTAAAAACATGGTAGTTGATACCATAGTATGGCCACTAGGGTAGGATAAGCCACCTTGATCAACTAAGAAATACTCTATTGGCCTAGTCCTTTGAAAAATAGCCTTTAAGAGAAAATTTGTTATAAAAGAGCCCAAGGATGAAGCTAAAAGTAAAGTTGTTATATAATAGGACTTTTTTATTAAAAAATATACTATAACAATTCCCATTACAGGAAAGAGAAAGCTTTCGGATCCTAAAAATGAAATAAAAGCCATAAAGGAAATAACTTTTGTATCTAGGCCATCCTTAACCCACTTCAAAATATAAGCATCAAATAATATCCCCTTATCAGACTTAAAAACTAAGAAACCCAGGGTTATAAATAATAAAAAACTAATAAATACTAACTTTTGTTTTGACTTTTCCATTTGAAAGTTACCACCTCTTAATTAAAAGACGACGATATTATCGTCGTCTTTTTGCTAACTTCTTCTTTTTCTTTTAGGGGCTATGTGGATTGCAGCATCATCTAATCCTAGAGTAGCTTCAAAGAAAGCTTCTGATAGGGTTGGATGGGCATGTATTGTCCTTTTTATTGCTCCTACATCTAAGTTATTAGATATGGCTAAAGCGCCCTCGTGTATTAAGTCATTTGCATGGGGGCCTAAAATATGGACACCCAATATTTTATTATCTTCATTAGAAGCAATTATCTTAATTATCCCATCTGTTTCACCAATAGATAAAGCCTTTCCATTGGCAGAGAACATAAATTTACTAGTTCGATAATCGATTCCCTTTTCTTTTAAATCCTCTTCAGTATAACCCACTTGGGCAACTTCTGTCATTGTAAAGCAACAAGCTGGCCAATGTTCTAATACTATATCTGGCTTGTGACCCATAATAGTTTCAACTACATATTCAGCTTGAGCAGAAGCAACATGGGCTAGTTGTATTCCTTTAGAGTTAACATCCCCTATAGCATAAATTCCCTTTACACTTGTTTCAAAGTTATCATCGACTGTGATAGCTTTGGAGTAATTTACTCCAGCTGCTTCTAGGTTTAGTCCCTCTATAAGGGGAGCCCTTCCTGATGCTATTAAAACATAGTCACCAACTACTTCTATTTCTTCATCTTTTTCCTTATACTGAGCAAGTACTTTTAGTTTTCCTTCAAATTCAGTAATTTCCTTGGCTCTTATATTTACATAAGTTTCTATCCCTTGTTTTTTTAGGATTGGAGTCATCCTCTTAGATATTTCCTTATCTGCATCCTTTAACATTCTAGAAGCAAGCAAGATAACATTTGAACCTAGTTCCTTGTATATACTTGCAAACTCAAGACCAATGACCCCTCCTCCAACAACTATTAGGGTTTCAGGTATGTGGTCAAGGTCTAAAATATCATCAGAAGTTATAACGCCTTTTAAGTCTACTCCTTTAGTTTCTGTCATTTGAGGGTTTGAGCCAGTTGCAATTATTATATTGTCTGCACTTACTTCTCTACTTCCTCCCTCATTTAAGTCAACATGAAGGGTATTTTTATCTTTAAAAGATGCTTTCCCATTTATTAATTCAATATTGGGATAGGAATCAATTAGCTTTTCTATTCCAGAAACAAGGTCGTTAACAACACTATTTTTTCTTTCAAGCAAGGCCTTTCCATCTAGAGAATACCCATCTACCTTAATCCCATACATCTGGGAGTTCTTTAAAGAAGACATTATTTCAGCATTTCTAAAATAAGTTTTAGTAGGAATGCACCCTCTATTAAGACAGGTGCCTCCTATTTCTCTGTTTTCAATTAATATTACTTTTGCTTCTAGTTGTGCAGCCTTGATAGCTGCAACATATCCTCCTGGTCCAGCACCAATTATGGCTATTGTCTTTGTCAAAGAATCACCCCTAAGCTTGATATTTAACGTTGATATCACGAGCAGCTTTTACTTCATCAGGTCTTCTTACAATAGTATTGTGTGGAGCTGATTTTACCAATTCTGGATCTGATTCAGCTTCTTTTGCTATTTGTATCATAGCTTCTATAAATTCATCAAGTGTTTCCTTACTTTCTGTTTCAGTTGGTTCAATCATTAAGGCTTGGTTAATTATTAATGGGAAGTAAATTGTTGGTGGATGGTATCCTAGGTCAAGTAATCTCTTAGCAATATCAAGAGTTGTTACTTCACTTAATGAAGATCCCTTTAATCCTCCAAATACTACTTCATGCATATAAAGAGTATCTATTGGTAAATGGTAGTAGTCTTTTAGCTTACTCATGATGTAGTTAGCATTAAGGACTGCCATTGTAGAAGCTCTCTTTATTCCATCCCTACCCATAGTTAATATATAGGTATAGGCCCTTACCATTATACCAAAGTGACCGTAGAAGTCTTTTACCTTGCCAATTGTCTTTGGATAATCATAGTCTAGGAAGTAACCATCTTTTTTCTTTTCAACCATAGGGACTGGTAAATACTCTACTAAGAAGTCTTTACACCCAACAGGTCCTGAACCAGGTCCCCCACCACCATGAGGTGTTGAGAATGTCTTGTGGATGTTGTAGTGGACTACGTCAAATCCCATGTCTCCAGGTCTAGCATGGCCCATAACAGCATTCATATTAGCTCCATCGTAATAAAGAAGACCACCTGCATCATGGACTATTTGAGCTATTTCCTTTATTCCCCTGTCAAATAAGCCAAGGGTGTTTGGATTTGTAAGCATAAGTCCAGCAGTGTCATCTCCAACGGCCGCCTTAAGTGCTTCTAGGTCTACTAAACCATCTTTTGTAGATTTAATCTCTACAATCTTATAGCCAGCCATGGCAGCTGTTGCTGGGTTTGTACCATGGGCAGAATCAGGTACTATTATTTTGTTTCTCTTTAAGTCTCCCCTGTCCTCATGATAAGCTCTAATTAGCATTATTCCAGTAAGCTCTCCATGGGCTCCTGCTGCTGGTTGAAGGGTCATCCTATCCATTCCTGCTATTTCACAAAGAGATTTTTCAAGTTCATACATTAATTGTAAGGAACCTTGTATACAATCTTCTGGTTGTAGGGGATGAATATTAGCAAACCCGTCATACCTTGCTGTATCCTCATTTATCTTTGGATTATACTTCATTGTACAAGATCCAAGTGGATAAAATCCAGTATCTACTCCATAGTTTTTATTGGATAGATTAGTGTAGTGTCTTATTACATCTATTTCAAATAACTCTGGTAATTTTAATTCTTCTTTGTTGATAAATTCTTCTGGTATTAAATCTTTAATGTCTTTATCTTCAACATCAAGAGGCGGTAGCATATAGGCTTTTCTACCAGGCTTTGAAAGTTCGAATATTAACTTATCATAGTTTCTCATTATATCCCCTCCATTACGCTGGTAAGCTTGTCAATCTCTTCTTTTGTCCTTTTTTCAGTAACAGCATATAAAACTGCATTCTCAAATTCTGGATAGCATTTGCCCAAGTCGTAACCACCAATGATATCTTCTTTTCTTAACTCTTCTGTTAATTTGGAAGGGTCAACATCTGATGTTACTGCAAATTCTTTAAAGAATGGCTTATCAAAGAGTGGCTTGTACTTACCTGATTTTGTCATTTGTTCAAAGGCATAATGAGCTTTTTTAGCACTTTGTTCTGCAACTTCTCTAAGGCCTTCTTTACCCATAGTTACCATGTAAACTGTTGCTGCAAGTGAGTTTAGTCCTTGGTTAGAACAAATGTTTGAAGTAGCTTTTTCTCTTCTTATATGTTGCTCTCTAGCTGTTAAAGTCAATACAAATGATCTTTTCCCATCTAAATCTTCAGTTTGACCAACAATTCTTCCTGGTATCTTTCTAATATATTCTTTATTAACAGCCATAAATCCTAAATAAGGGCCACCAAAACTTAAGCCCATACCCATTGGCTGACCTTCTCCAACAACTACATCTACTCCTAAATCTCCAGGTTTCTTTAAGATTCCTAAGGAAATTGGGTCAACAGATGCTACAAATGTCGTTTTCTTACCCCTATGAGCAACCTTGCCTAGGCCTTCTAGGTCTTCAATGATACCAAAGAAGTTTGGACTTTGTACTATAACAGCAGCTGTATTGTCATTTACTAAACCTTCTAGGGCATCTATATCAGTAACCCCATCCTTCATATCTACTTCTATAACTTTTAGGTTTTGTACATGAGCATAAGTTTTAAGAACCTGTCTTGCATCTGGTTTCACAGTTTTTGAAATAATTATTTCATCTTTTTTAGATACTGCCGCTGCCATAAGAGCAGCTTCTGCTATAGCAGTTCCCCCATCATAAAGGGAAGCATTAGCAGCATCCATACCTGTTAAATCAGCTATTAAAGTTTGAAATTCAAATATATACTGCAAGGTCCCTTGGCTTATCTCTGGTTGATAAGGCGTATATGAAGTATAAAATTCACTTCTAGAAATAATGTGATTAACTATTGATGGTACATAGTGGTCGTATGCTCCTGCCCCAAGGAAACTAGTAAGTTTTCCTAGAGAACAGTTTTTATCAGCTAAACTCTTTAAATAAGTTGTTACCTCCAACTCACTTTTTGCCTTTGGCATATCTAAATCTTTACCAAAGTAAACATCTTTAGGAATGTCTGCAAATAACTGATCAAGGCTTTCTAGACCGATTGATTCTAACATTTCCTTTATATCTTCAGGTGTTGCAGGCAAATATGGATGCATATTATTCCTCCTCAGCTAAAAACTTTTCGTAATCCTCGCTAGTCATTAATTCTTCAAGCTCTGCCTTGTCGGAAATCTCAATCTTTACTAACCAATTTTCAAAAGCATCTGTATTTAGTAAAGCTGGATCATCCTCTAACTCTTCGTTAATTTCAACAACTTTTCCACCAACTGGTAGGTAGATATCTGAAGCTGCCTTTACAGACTCAACTGCTGCAAATGCTTCTCCTTTTTCAAATTCATCATCAACTTCTGGTAGTTCAACATAAACTATGTCTCCTAGGTGGTGCTGAGCGTAGTCAGAAATTCCTACAAGTGCAGTGTCTCCGTCTACCTTTACCCATTCGTGATCTTTAGTGTAATGTAATCCTTTAGCTACTTTCATCAATAATCCCTCCAAGTTTTTTATTTTTTAAGAAATTTTTTGCTTATAACCTTTGCTTTAGCAAATTTATTTCTTATTTTTACATCAATTTCTGTGCCTAAAGCTGTGAACTCTGTTTTTATTAATGCATTTCCAATAACTTTTCCTAGGGTTGGGCTCTTATAACCTGTAGTAACATGGCCAATTTTTTCTCCATCCTTATAGACTTCATAGCCTTCTCTTGCAATACCCTTATCTATTAGTTCTATACCTACAAGCTTTCTTTCTAGTCCCTCTTCCCATTGCTTATTAAGGGCTTCTTTACCAATATAATCAGTATCCTTATCTAGTTTTACAAAATATTTAAAACCTGCTTCTAATGGAGTTATAACATCATCCATCTCATGCCCATAAAGTGGCAATGAAGCTTCAAATCGTAGGGTATCTCTACAGCCAAGACCAGTTGGCTTAATACCAAACTCTTCTCCAGCCTTTAGTATCTCTTGCCATACCTTTACAACCCCTTCATTGTCGCAATATACTTCAAATCCATCTTCACCAGTATAACCAGTTCTTGATACCATGCAGTTTACTCCCGCAATATCAACATTTCTATTTAAGTGGAAAAATTTGATTGACGATAAGTCAAAGTCTGTTAACTTTTGTAGGGTTTTCTCTGCCAAAGGTCCTTGTATTGCAACTTCCCCTACTTCATCTGATATGTTTTCTAGTTCTACTTCAAAATCTCCCTTGTGATCTTGAATCCACTTCCAATCTTTAGCTGTATTACCTGCATTTACAACTAAATAAAAGAAGTTTTCATCATAACGATAAACTAATAGGTCATCCACTACGCCACCAGATTCATTACACATAAAGGTATAAATAATTTGGTTATCAACTATTGATGCTATATCATTTGTCATAAGATAGTTAACAAAGGCTAGGGCATCCTTACCTTTTACTGTTATTTCTCCCATGTGAGATACATCAAATAAGCCTACAGCATTTCTAACAGCTTCATGTTCAGGTACCAAACCTTCATATTCTACTGGTAGAAACCAACCTGCATAGTCGACAACATTCCCCCCTAATTTTATATGTTCATCATATAAAGGGGTTTTTTTTGCGTCCATCTAATCACTCCTTCCTAATATTTGTGATATAATCGAAATACTACATCTTATCTACCCCTTAAACTATATATTAAACTTATACCGAAGCCCTGTATAAGCTATTTTTAGTTTTATGGTAGTATACTTTGATTATACATTAAGGAGGTTTGAATATGCAATACCGTTATGTCACTAAAGACAAATTAAAAGTTTCACTATTAGGACTTGGATGTATGAGATTTCCTATTATTGATAATAACCCTGCCTTAATTGATAGGGATAAGGCCTTTGAAATCCTTTCCTATGGATTTGAAAACGGGATTAATTATTTTGACACAGCTTATCCCTACCATGGTGGTAAGTCGGAGGGCTTGGTAGGGGATTTCTTTGAAAATATTGATAGAAATAAATTTTACTTGGCTACAAAAAGTCCTGTTTGGCTGCTTGAAAGTAAAGATGATTTTATGAAGTATTTAAATGAACAACTTGTTAATTTAAAGACAAATTATGTTGATTTCTATCTTTTACATTCCCTTAGCAAGAGAACTTTTGATAAGATAAGGGAATTTAATTTTAAGGAATTTATAGAAAAAGCTAAAAATGAGGAAAAAATAAAATACATTGGCTTTTCTTTTCATGATGAATACGAAGTATTTGAAGAAATTATAGATTCTTACCCTTGGGATTTTTGTCAAATACAATTAAACTATATGGACAAGGACTATCAGGCTGGCTTAAGGGGTTTAAGCTATGCAAAATCAAAGGGGATTGATGTGATAATTATGGAGCCTTTAAAAGGAGGAAAGCTTGCAAGTGCACCTGAGGAAATTTTAGAAATATGGGACCAAGCAAGGGTTAAAAGAACCCCTCCCGAGTGGGCTCTTAAATACTTATATTCTTTAGAAGGGATAGCCACTGTTTTAAGTGGTATGTCTACACTTGAGCAAATTAAAGAAAATATAGAACTTACAAGTAAAGAAGATATTTTAGAAAAGGAAGATTTTGATTTAGTTGATAGGGCTGAAAAGATATACAAGTCTAGAATAAAGGTTGGCTGTACAAGCTGCAACTACTGTATGCCTTGCCCTTCTGGTGTTAGAATACCTAATGTGTTTGAATTATACAATAACAAGTCTGTCTATGGTAGTGCTTATGAGTCAAGAAAATCCTATAAGAATCTTATAGATGGTAAAGAAGATGCATCTTCTTGTATTGAATGTGGTCTTTGCGAAGAAGCTTGCCCACAGAACCTACCTATTATTTCATTCCTTAAAGATGCCCATGGGGATCTAATTTAACATTTTCTTAATAAGTAAGGGCTTATGTAGTATAAGACTAATAATGTCTAACACTAGTTGTAGGGCCAGAGGACTCTGTCTGGCCGATTTGTTGTCAGCTAAGCGGTGAGACAGAGTCGTCTCACCCTACGATAAGAAATTATCACTTCGCTTAATACTACTATCTTGTAAGATAAAAACCGCCAAGAAGTTAAACTTCTTGGCGGTTTTTATTTTCATAAATATATAATTATCTCTTGCTGAATTGTGGACTCTTTCTAGCTTTTTTAAGACCGTATTTCTTTCTTTCTTTCATTCTTGGGTCTCTTGTTAGATGTCCAGCTTTTTTAAGTAGAGGTCTTAATTCTCCATCTGATTGGATCAAGGCTCTTGCAATACCATGTCTTATTGCTCCTGCTTGACCAGTAAATCCTCCACCGTGTACATTAACAAATACATCATACTTATCTGTAGTGTCTGTTAAAGTCAAAGGTTCTTTTGAAATTACTTTCAGTGTCTCATAATTAAAAAATTCATCTATATCTCTATTATTAATAGTAATTTTCCCATTACCAGGTAATAATCTAACTCTTGCAACTGAAGTCTTTCTTCTTCCAGTTCCGATAAATTGTGTCACTGCCATTTACAGTCCTCCCCTCTTATCTATTAAAATTCGTATAATTCTGGTTTTTGTGCTTCGTGTCCGTGTTCTGTTCCCTTGTAAACTTTAAGTTTTCTATACATTGCTCTTCCAAGGCTGTTTTTTGGTAACATACCCTTAACTGCAAGTTCAATAATTTTTTCTGGGTTCTTTTCCATAAGTGTACTATATGGAATTTGCTTTAAACCTCCTGGGTAACCTGTATGATAGCTGTAGTTCTTTTGAGTTAATTTCTTTCCTGTAAGCTTTACTTTATCAGCGTTAATTACGATAACAAAATCTCCAGCATCAAAATGCGGAGTGAATGTAGGTTTGTTTTTGCCTCTAAGAATAGTTGCTATCTCAGTTGCCATTCTTCCTAAAACCCTATCTTCAGCGTCTATTATTAACCATTTTCTTTCAACATTATTAGCATTTGCCATAAAACTTTTCATTTTGTTTCCCTCCTTACAAAGACATTTATATCGGTGTCTAGTAAAAAGTTTCCGGGCTCCTTCTTAAACACTCTTATATATTTTAATACATGTACTCTTCAATGTCAAGCTTGATTTTACTAGTATCTAGCTCATTTTTTATCCTAATTTATACTTAGCCAATATACCTTGTAGCTATTATTGCCCCAAAAAAAACTAACATGGTAGCTAGGCTTAGGTAGTCTATTTTCTTTAGCTTTAATTCATTTAGCCTAGTCCTTCCTTCACCGCCCCTATAGCACCTTGCCTCCATAGCAGTTGCCAGTTCATCTGCCCTCCTAAAGGCATTTATAAACAAGGGAACAAGAAGGGGTACTAGGTTCTTAGCCCTACTTAGGATGTTTCCTGATTCAAAGTCTGCCCCTCTAGCCATTTGAGCCTTCATTATCTTATCAGTTTCTTCAAGTAGGGTTGGTATAAACCTAAGGGCTATGGTCATCATCATGGCAAGTTCGTGGGCTGGCAGCCCCACCCTTTTAAAGGGGGATAGGAGCCTCTCTATGCCATCTGTTAGGGCTATTGGTGATGTTGTTAAGGTTAAAAGGGAAGTCCCTGTTATAAGAAATATTAGCCTTAAGGCCATAAAGACAGACTGCCTTAAACCCTCTTTAGTTATTGTTAGGGGTCCTAGTTCAACAAGGACTTCTCCCTTAGTTAAAAATAAGTTTATAATAAAGGTAATAAGAATTATAAAGACTAGGGGTTTTAATCCTTTTATTATAAATTTTAAGGGCAACCTTGCCACATAAATTACAAATCCTATAAAGGCCACTATAAATATATAGGGAATAAAGCTAGTTACGAAAAATAAGGAAGCAATAAACAAGGCTATTATTATAATTTTTATTCTAGGATCTAATTTATGAATAAGAGATGTCCCTGGAAAGTATTGACCTATTGTTATATCTTTAAGCATTACTTTTTCTCCTTAGATAATCTAGTATTTCTTGTTTTGCTTCATCTATTGTCAAAACATCTTCTCGTACTATATTGCCCTTTTCCTTAAATTTCTTCATAAATTGAGTAATTTGAGGAATTCCAAGTCCCATTTTTTCAAGTTCTTCCGACCTTGAAAAGACCTCCCTAGTAGTTCCATCCATGGCAATTTTCCCCCTGTGCATTACTATAGCCCTGTTTACTAGTCTGGCTATATCTTCCATGCTATGGGATACGAGTATAGTAGTTATATTTTCTTTTTCATAAAGTTTCCTTATTTCATCTAATATATCGTCCCTACCCTTAGGGTCAAGACCTGCTGTTGGTTCATCTAAAATTAAGACCTTTGGCTTCATAGCTATTACTCCTGCTATAGCTACCCGTCTTTTTTGCCCACCTGATAATTCAAAGGGGGATCTTTCTTTAAGCTCTTCAAAATCAAGCCCTACTAGTTCCATGGCCCTTTTTACCCTAGTATCTATTTCATCTTCTAAAAGGCCTAAATTTTTAGGCCCAAAAGCGATATCCTTATAGATTGTCTCTTCAAAAAGCTGGTGTTCAGGGTATTGAAAAACCAAGCCAACCTTTTGCCTAATTTTTTTCATTTTAGTTTCTTTATCAGATAAGCTTTGTCCATCTATGATTATCTCCCCACTTGTTGGCTTCATTAGACCATTTAAGTGTTGGACTAGGGTAGATTTCCCTGACCCTGTGTGGCCTATTAAGCCTATAAAGTCACCCTCGGCTATATCTAAGGAAATATCATCTAGGGCTCTCTTTTCAAATGGAGTTCCTGGATTGTATACATATGAGATATTTTTTAATTGAATTATCATAATATATTAACCAGCTCCTCTACTGATAAGATATCATCCTTAAAATTATAGCCCTCCTTATTTAGCTCATAAACTAATTCTGTAACTTGAGGGACATCAAGGCCAATTTCCTTTAGCTTTTCAACTTGTTTAAATATTTCTTTTGGACTCCCTAAAAGGACTACTTCTCCATTTTCTAAAACCATGACCCTATCTGCTTCAATGGCCTCATCCATGTAATGAGTAATAAGGAGGATGGTCTTGTTTTTTTCTTTGTTTAGTTTTTTAATTGTCTCTATAACTTCCAGCCTTCCTGAAGGATCTAGCATGGCTGTCGGCTCATCAAAAATTATACAATCAGGTTCCATAGCTAAAATTCCTGCTATTGCTACCCTTTGTTTTTGACCTCCTGATAAAAGATGAGGAGCGTGGCTTTTATATTCTGTCATTTCTACTGTTTGGAGTGCTTCATCAACTCTTCTTCTTATTTCAAGCGGAGGAATCCCTAGGTTTTCAGGTCCAAAGGCCACATCTTCTTCTACAATAGTTGCAACTATTTGGTTATCTGGATTTTGAAAAACCATGCCTGCAGTTGATCTAATATCCCATATTTTATCTTCATCCCTAGTGTTCATACCATTTACAAATACATTCCCTCGAGTTGGCAGTATAAGTCCATTAATCATCTTAGCAAGGGTAGATTTACCAGACCCATTGTGACCTAGGATAACAAAAAATTCACCCTTTTTAATTTCTAGGCTTAAATCATTAACTGCAAGTTGAATACTATCATCTATATAAGAGTTGTATTCATAACTTACATTCTCCAATTTAATCATTGACTCATTTTCCATTTTAAATACCTCAACTTTTATTATTATTCATAGTTAATATAACATATGAAACAATTAATTTCAATTTGTATAATAAAACTAAAGGGACTAAGCTTCAACTTAATCCCTCTGGATTTACACCAATTCTAGTATTGCAATTTCTGCTCCGTCACCACGGCGAGGACCTAGTTTTAATACTCTGGTATATCCACCATTTCTATCAGCATATTTAGGAGCTATTTCATCGAATAATTTTTTTACTACATCTTCATCATATATATAAGCTAAAGCTTGACGTCTAGCATGAAGATCTCCTCTTTTTCCAAGAGTAATCATTTTTTCAGCCATTCTCTTTGTTTCTTTAGCTCTAGTAACTGTGGTTTCTATCTTTTCTTCTCTTAGTAATGATGTTACTAAATTTCTTAACATTGCGCTTCTATGAGCAGTCGGACGACCAAGTTTTCTTAGTGTTGTCAAATTTATCCCTCCTTTTACAAAATTCTACTCTTCAGACGATTTTAAACTTAAACCAAGGTCAGCAAGTTTCTTTTCAACTTCCTCTAAGGATTTCTTTCCAAGGTTTCTTACCTTCATCATATCGTCTTCAGTTTTTTGAGTGAGCTCTTCAACAGTATTAATTGCGGCTCTCTTTAGGCAGTTATAGCTTCTAACGGATAAGTCCAAGTCTTCTACTGTCATCTCAAGTACCTTTTCTTTTTTATCCTCTTCTTTTTCTACCATTATCTCAACATCATTTACATGATCTGTCAATTCAATAAATAGATTAAGATGCTCTGTTAATATCTTTGCACCTAAGGAGGTTGCTTCATCAGCAGCCATAGTTCCATTAGTCCAAACTTCAAGTACTAGTTTATCATAATCTGTAATTTGACCAACTCTAGTATTTTCAACTTCATAATTAACTTTGCTTACAGGGGTAAAAGATGAATCTACAGGTATTACTCCAACAATTTGTCCTTCTTTTTTGTTCTTTTCAGCGACTGAGTAACCCCTACCTTTTATTAATTCCAATTCAATATATAGCTTGCCATCTTCATTTACTGTAGCAATATATTGATCTTTATTTACAATTTCAACTTCCATTCCAGTAGCTATATCTCCCGCTGTAACCTCTTTAGGTCCTTCAACATCGATAATCATGGTAACTGCTTCTTCAGTATGCATTTTGGCTGCAATTTCCTTAATATTAAGGATCATTTCAGGTACATCTTCAAGGACTCCAGGAACAGTTGTAAATTCATGGAGTACCCCTTGAATTTTCATTGATGATATGGCAGCGCCAGGCAGTGATGAAAGTAGGACTCTTCTTAAAGAGTTCCCAAGTGTTGTACCATATCCTCTTTCAAGTGGTTCTAATATAAACTTACCATAACTACCATCTTCACTTAAATCTACAATCTCGATTCTAGGTTTTTCTATTTCTATCATTAAGCAAGACCCTCCTTGATTTTTAAATTTTTAATGGACGAGGGCAACTAATACGACCAATTATTTTGAATATAGCTCTACAATTAAATGTTCTTCTACTGGGATATCAATATCCTCTCTTGTTGACTCAGCTATTTTAGTTCCTCTTAAGTTTTCTAAATCTAGACTAATCCATGGAGGTGTGTTTCCATTGTTGTTTTCTACTAAGGTCTTGAATTTTTCGCTTGAACGACTCTTTCCCTTTACTTCAATTACATCTCCAACACTTGTAAGTAATGAAGGAATATCTGCCTTATTTCCATTAAGAGTAAAGTGACCGTGAGTTACTAGTTGTCTAGCTTCTGCTCTTGATGAAGCAAAACCCATCCTGTAAACTACATTGTCAAGTCTTGATTCTAATATTCTAAATAAGTTATCACCAGTTACGCCCTTCATCTTATCTGCCATCTCAAAGTACTTGTACATTTGTGATTCAGATAAGCCATAGAAACGACGAACTTTTTGTTTTTCCCTTAACTGCATACCATACTCAGTTACTTTTTTTCTTGATTGTCCGTGTTGTCCAGGAGCAAATGCTCTTTTGTTCATTGCACATTTATCTGTATAACACCTATCTCCTTTAAGAAATAGCTTTAATCCCTCTCGACGACACAATCGACAAACTGGCCCTGTATATCTTGCCATATCTATTTACACCTCCTATTAAACTCTTCTTCTCTTCGGTGGTCTACATCCATTGTGTGGAATCGGAGTAACATCTTTGATCATACTAACTTCAAGCCCTGATGCTTGTAGTGATCTTATAGCTGCTTCTCTCCCTGACCCTGGTCCTTTTACAAATACTTCAACTATTTTAAGACCGTGTTCCATAGCTTTTTTAGCTGCTTCTTCTGCTGCTTGTTGAGCGGCATAAGGAGTGGATTTTCTTGAACCTCTAAAGCCTAATTGTCCAGCACTAGCCCAAGAAATAACATTTCCTGAAACATCAGTTAAAGTTACCATTGTATTATTAAATGTAGAAGCGATATGAGCTTGTCCTCTTTCAATATTTTTACGCTCTCTTCTTCTAACACGCGTTGCTTTGCCTTTTTTCGGTGCCATGTATTTTCCCCTCCCTTAGCTATTTTTTCTTAGATACTATCCTTCTTGGGCCTTTACTTGTCCTTGCATTTGTCTTAGTTCTTTGACCCCTTACTGGAAGTCCTCTTTTATGTCTAATTCCCCTATAGCAGTTAATTTCCTTTAATCTTTTGATATTTAAAGCAACATCTCTTCTTAAATCACCTTCAACATGATAAGTATCAATTACTGCTCTTAAGTTAGATACTTCTGACTCTGTCAAGTCTTTAATTCTAGTGTTTATATCTACACCAGCCTTATTGAGAATTTCATTTGCCCTTGATCTACCGATTCCAAATATATATGTCAAACCTACTTCAACTCTTTTATCCCTTGGTAAGTCTACTCCTGCAATCCTTGCCATTAAAGTCTACACCTCCTATTATAAATCATCAATTAACCTTGTTTTTGTTTATGTTTAGGATTTTCACAGATGACCATTACTCTTCCTTTTCGTTTGATAATCTTACATTTTTCGCACATCTTTTTTACAGATGGTCTAACTTTCATAATAATCCCTCCTTGCTACTTGTTTCGCCAGGTTATCCTGCCCTTTGTTAAATCATAAGGCGATAATTCAACTGTTACGGTATCTCCTGGAAGTATCCTAATATAGTTCATTCTTAGTTTCCCGGAAATATGAGCTAAGATTTCATGCCCGTTTTCAAGCTTAACTTTAAATATAGCATTTGGTAATGCATCAATAACCTTACCTTCGACCTCTATAATATCTTCTTTAGGCATTGTATTTCGAACCTCCTGTTCAACTTAAATTTAGAAACTCTTATTGAAAGGCTCTAAAATTTTTCTTATATATGAGTTATTTATCTTCACGCTATTTTCTACCTTTTCCTTGAATTCAGGTATAACAGTATTAAACACAATTAAATGCTTAACTTTTTTCTTTTTGGGACTATCAAGTTTCCTCAAGTCACCATCTACCACAAAAACATACTGGTCATCTGTTATATCATAAATTAGGAAAACTCTTCCTTTATCACGGCCAGCCTTTGACTTCACCACCTGTCCGATGGTTATGTCACTAGTCGAATCCATTGTATTCACCTCTTTAACTTGTTAATAGGATTTATCCTATACTGTTTTATCGAGTTCTTTGGAAATGGTTTCAAATATTGCATCAATGGATTTTGTCCCATCTACATCAAGTAATAAGTTTCTTTCTCTGTAGTAGGCTATTAAAGGCTCAGTTTGCTCCATATAAACATTTATCCTTGTTGATACAGTCTCTACATTATCATCATCTCTTTGGTAAAGAACACCGCTATCTATATCGCAGATTCCTTTTACTTTAGGAGGGTTAAATTTTATATGATAAGTTGCACCACATTCCCTGCAAATTCGTCTTCCAACTGCTCGTTCTATTAAAATTTCGGCAGATGCGTTTATGTTTATAACTCTATCTAGTTTTATATCCATCTTATGAAGTTCTGAATCTAAAGCTTGGGCTTGATTAAGTGTCCTTGGAAATCCATCTAATAGAAACCCCTCTCTACAATCATCTTTTGTTAGCCTATCCTTTACTATAGAAACTACTAATTCATCTGGTACCAGAAGACCCTTATCCATATAAGCTTTTGCTTCTTTTCCTAATTCAGTATTGTTTTTAATATTTGCTCTAAAAATATCCCCCGTTGAAATATGTGGAATATTATACTTATCCACTATAGCTGATGCCTGAGTTCCCTTACCTGCTCCTGGAGGACCTAGTAATACTAATCTCATTTTTCTCATCTCCTATAGTTTATTTTAAAAATCCCTTGTAATGCCTCATTAGCATTTGAGATTCTATTTGCTTAACTGTTTCTAGTGCAACCCCTACAACGATTATTATAGCAGTACCACCAAAGTTTACATCCATGTTAAATAATTTTGATAGTAAAACAGGTGCTGTTGCTAGTATTGCAAGAGACATACCTCCTACAAAAGTTATCCTATTAACTACCTTGTTTAAGTGGTCTGAAGTAGGTCTTCCAGGTCTAATTCCTGGTATAAAACCACCATTTTGTTGTAAATTCTTTGAGTATTCAACAGTATTAAACTGAACTGCTGTATAAAAATATGTGAAAAATACTATAAGAATTATATTTAAGATTGAATATATCCACATTCCTACTCCACCTGCTGGTGTAAGGTACTTTTCAATCCACTGTGTAACCCCACCTTGGGAAAATAGTGAAATAGTTTGAGGTAGTGCTAGTAGTGATGATGCAAATATTACTGGAATAACTCCAGCCATTAATACCTTAATAGGTATATGGGTACTTTGGCCACCATACATTTTTCTACCTACAACCCTTTTTGCATATTGAACAGGTATTCTTCTTTCACCCTGTTGTAAGGCTACTACAAAAGCAATTATAAGAAGCATTACTATCCCAAATAACAATACAGATATAATACTAAGTTGTCCAATGCTTACAAGCTTGAAAGTAGTAATTAAATCAGAAGGAAGTCTAGATATAATACCTATGAAAATTAAAAGTGAAATACCATTTCCAATTCCTTTTTCAGTAATTAATTCTCCAATCCACATAAGAAATGCGGTTCCAGCAACTATAGATAATATTACTATTGCAATTTGCAAATTATTTTCAGTTTCTAAGGCTCTTCTAAATAAACCAAAAGTTAATCCTATAGCTTGTACAGCTGCAAGTGCAATTGCTCCATACCTTGTATACCTGTTTATTTTCTTTTTTCCTTCTTCTCCTTCTCTTGCTAGTTCCTCTAATTTAGGTATAGCAATAGTTAAAAGTTGAAGTATAATTGATGCTGTGATATAAGGATAAATATTTGCAGCAAAAATACTGTAACTACTTAGGGTTCCTCCAGACATCATATCTAGAAATTGTAATACCCCACCTTGACTAGTATTAAAGATGCTGCCGATAATTTCTTTATTCATAAAAGGAACAGGTATAGCAGCTCCTAATCTTACTACTAGTAGCATTAGAATAGTAAAAGTCATCTTTTTTCTTAAATCTGGAATCTTCCAAGCATCTCTCAAGGTTGAAAGCATTTAAATCACCTCAACCTTTCCTCCTGCAGCTTCTATCTTCTCTGCAGCAGTTTTGCTAAATTTATGTGCTTGAACTGTTAATTTAACAGTTAACTCTCCATCACCAAGAACCTTAAGTCCATCTTTTGCCTTACCCTGCTTAACAATACCTTCGTTGTATAATAACTCAGGTGTTATAAGAGTGTCAGCTTCAAATCTATTTAAATCTCCTATATTAACTATAGCAAATTCCTTAGCAAATATATTTGTAAATCCTCTTTTTGGAGTTCTCCTAAATAGAGGCATTTGTCCACCTTCAAATCCAGGTCTTACTCCTCCACCGGATCTAGCGTTTTGGCCTTTGTGTCCCTTACCTGATGTTTTTCCAAGTCCAGAACCAGTACCTCTACCAAGTCTTTTTTTAGCTTTACTTCCGCCTCCGACATTTGGTCTTAAATCATTTAGTTTCAATCCGTACACCTCCTTTATTAGTCTATAACTTCAACCATGTAGTCTATTTGATGTATCATACCTCTAATTTGAGGAGTATCATTCTTTTCCACTACGTGACCAATTTTCCTTAATCCAAGGGCTTCGACTGTTTTTTTATGTGTTTCAGGTCTACCGATGGGACTTTTAACCAACTTGATTTTAAGCATAGTCATTTTTCTCCCCCCTAACCTAATATTTCTTCTACTGTTTTTCCTCTAAGTTTAGCAACATCTTCAACTTTTTTCAGTCCTTGAAGAGCTTCCATAGTTGCATTAACAACATTTCTTGGATTACTTGTTCCAAGTGATTTTGTTCTTATGTCCTTAATCCCAACTAACTCACAAACAGCACGAACTGCTCCACCTGCTATAACTCCAGTACCTTCTTTAGATGGCTTAAGCAAAACTCGTCCTGCACCATAAACTCCTGTAATTTCATGAGGGATAGTTGTTCCAACTAGAGGTATTTCTACTATATGTTTTTTTGCATCTTGAATAGCCTTTCTAATAGCCTCAGGTACTTCAAGTGCCTTTGCCATTCCTATTCCAACATGCCCATTTTCATCTCCAACGACTACTAATGCACTAAATCTAAAGTTTCTACCGCCTTTAACAACTTTAGTAACACGATTTATATTAACAACTCTTTCTTTTAAATCTAATTCACTAGAATCTATAAACTGACGATTCATTAATTCCCCTCCTTTTATTAAAATTTAAGTCCAGCTTCCCTTGCTCCATCAGCTAACTCTTTTACTCTTCCATGATAAAGGTAGCCTCCTCTATCGAAAACAACTTCTTCTATACCCTTATCTAGAGCTATTTTAGCAATTGCAGATCCAACTACCTTAGCAGCTTCCTTGTTTTTAGTGTTAGTAAGGTTTAAAGACTTATCTAAAGTAGAAGCTGATGCCAAAGTATTGCCTGCTATATCATCAATAATTTGAGCATAAATATGACTACCGCTCCTATAAATGTTTAATCTTGGCTTTGCAGGAGTGCCGGTTACTCTTTGCCTTACTCTAGTATGTCTTACTTGTCTAGTTTTGTTTTTATCAATTTTCTTTAGCAAATTTGTTCACTCCTTTCTACTTACCTGTTTTTCCTACTTTACGTCTGATAATTTCATCAGTATACTTAATACCCTTGCCCTTATATGGCTCTGGTTTTCTATAGTCTCTAATCTTTGAAGCATAATTTCCTACTAATTGCTTGTTGATACCCTTAACAATTATTTTATTAGCTGCAGGAACTTCAACTTCTAGTCCAGCTGGGTCTTCTAATTCAATTGGATGAGAATAACCTAGGGTTAGAACTAATTTGTTCCCTTGTTTTGCAGCCCTATATCCAGTTCCTACAATATCTAATGTCTTGGAGTAACCTTCAGTTACACCTTCTACCATGTTCCATATTAATGTTCTAGATAAGCCGTGTAAAGACTTGTGTCTTTTAATTTCTGATGGCCTAGCTACGCTTAATACTCCATCTTCTATATTTATAATCATATCTTGGTTAATTTGTTGTGATAGTTGACCTTTTGGTCCTTTTACTTCTACCAAGTTATCTTTGTTTACCTTTACTTCAACTCCACTTGGTAGGTTAATTGGTTTTAAACCTATTCTTGACATGAGTGCACCTCCTGTTCCATTAATCTAGTAACTTATTACCAAACGTAACAAATTACCTCTCCACCCACATTTTCACTTCGTGCTTGCTTATCAGTCATCATACCCTTTGAAGTAGATAAAACTGCTATTCCTAATCCTCCAAGCACCCTTGGGATTTCGTTATTTTTAACATATACCTTAAGTCCTGGTTTAGATATTCTCTTGATACCAGAAATTACTTTTTCACTGTTTTTTCCGTATTTTAAATCTATTCTTATAATGCCTTGTTTTGCATCTTCGATTACATCAAAGCCCTTAATAAACCCTTCATCTAAAAGAATTTTAGCAACTTCCTTCTTTATATTTGAAGCCGGAACATCAACTGAATCATGTCTTGCGTTGTTACCATTTCTAATTCTGGTTAACATATCCGCGATTGGGTCTGTCATCATAATTGTTACCTCCTTTCATAATCTTAAGATTACCAGCTAGCTTTTCTAACGCCAGGGATTTGACCCTTATGAGCTAATTCTCTGAAACATATACGACATACTCCATATTTTCTTAAATAAGCGTGAGGTCTACCACATATTTTACATCTATTATATTCTTGTGTGCTAAACTTTGCTTTTCTCTTTTGTTTAGCAATCATTGATTTCTTTGCCATGCTTTTCCCTCCTTACTGTTTTTTAAAGGGCATTCCCATTTTCTCTAAGAACACTCTAGCTTCTTCATCAGTTTGTGCTGTAGTTACGATTACAATATCAAGTCCCCTTATGGAGTCTACCATATCATATTCTATCTCAGGAAAAATAAGTTGTTCTTTGATTCCAAGGGCATAATTTCCCCTGCCATCAAAGGCTGTATCACTAACACCTCTAAAGTCTCTTACTCTTGGTAGGGCTATATTCATTAACTTGTCTAAAAATTCATACATTCTAGCTCCCCTAAGTGTAACTTTTGCTCCAATCTTCATACCTTCTCTTAGCTTAAAGTTTGCTATGGATTTTTTTGCTACTGTTACAAGGGGCTTTTGACCAGCTATAATTTCTAATTCTTTTACTGCTGATTCTAGAGCCTTAGGGTTGTCTCTTGCTTCGCCTACTCCCATATTTATAACAACTTTTTCAAGTTTTGGAACTTGCATAACGCTATCGTAACTGAATTTTTCCATCATATCTTTTACAACTTCGTCTTGGTACTTTATCTTTAATCTGGAAGTCATTCCATTACCTCCTTTCTCAAGTGATTATTTATCTAATTCTTCTCCGCATTTTTTACATATTCTTGTCTTACTGCCATCTTTTTCTATCCTAGTTCCAACTCTTACTCCAGCTTTGTCCTTTGGACAATAAATCATTACTTTAGATGCATTTATTGGTCCTTCATACTTAAGGATTCCACCTGGTTTTGTTGGTCCTTGTGGTTTTCTATGTTTAGTAATCATGTTTACGCCTTCAACAACTACTCTATTGTCCTTAGGCATTGCTAACATAACCTTGCCAGTCTTTCCTCTGTCTTTACCTGATACAACAACTACTGTATCTCCTTTTTTTACATGCATACTCTACACCTCCTCTTATAGTACTTCCGGTGCTAAGGATATAATCTTCATATAGTTAC
>CAZSLV010000004.1:0-2172 GCA_964607545.1 uncultured Gudongella sp.
ATATAAAAGTTACAAATTTATCACAGAATTTTATATTATTAAGTTCTTAGTTTACACATTCTTAAGCCACTTATAAAAAAATCTAGTATTTGTAGGGGAGGATGACTCTATCTGCCCGCATTATTCAGATTCAAGCGGATGGACAGAGTCGTCCATCCCTACGATAAGATATTTTTGTCAATTAAAGCTACTATAAGTCTATTTCTAATAAAATTGGAGTATGGTCTTGCCTTATACCTGAGTCTATCATCTCGGATTTAAGAACTTTGTTTGCTAGCCTATCGCTAACTAACCAATAATCAATCCTCCAGCCCGAGTTGTTAATTTTACTTGTCTTTACTCTTTGGGCCCACCAAGTGTACATACCTTCTACATCACCATGTATATGTCTAAAGGTATCTGTAAACCCTTTATTTAATAAGTTTGTAAATCCTTCTCTCTCTTCATCAGTAAAACCAGCTGACCTAGCATTGTTTTGCGGGTGGGCTAAGTCTATTTCCTTATGGGCTACGTTAAAATCACCAGTTGCTATTATAGGTTTTTCCTTGTCTAGACTTTCAAGGTATTGTGCATATTTTTCATCCCAAACTTGTCTTTCTTTAAGTCTTCCTAAGCTATCTCCTGCATTTGGAGTATAAACTTGAGTTATATAAAATTCTCCAAAATCTAAAGTAATAATTCTCCCTTCAAAATCCATGGTATCAGGAGATTGTATTTGTGGGTATAAAACTTCAGGAGAATATTTATTCTTATATAAAAACATAGTCCCTGCATATCCTTTTCTTGCTGGCTCCTCTGAAGACCTCCATACATATGAGTATCCTTTAAAGTAATCATCCAATAATTCAATGTGTTTTTTACTTGGCCCCTTAGAAGGTAGTTTTGTTTCTTGCAAGGCAATTACATCTGGATCTATATCAAGAATTGATCCAATTACAACTCTTGTAAGTACTGCCCTATTTGAATCACTTGTAAGTGCTGCATTTAATGAGTCAATATTCCATGAAATAAGTTTCATAATTCCTCCTTGTAATTTTAAGATTATAATAACGGGCCAGCTAAGCTTATCCCTAGAAATGCTACAATTCTAGGAACTAGGAGCCCACTTTTGCTTGGAAACTTTATCAAGTCTAAGCGGATGGACAGAGTCGTCCATCCCTACGATAATAATACTTATTTACCTATCCCAAGCTCTCTTGCATAATAAAATAGGTATTGTTGGGCATATCCTGCAAGAGGGCCAAATAAATCCACCCCTGAGCTTTCTAATTCCTTTTTAGTAGCATTTCTTTTAAAATAAAAGTGCTCCATTACCCTCTTAACCCAAACATCAACTGGGAAAGCCTCTGACTTGTCATAAGCAAAGAGTAAGATACAATCACTTACCTTAGGACCCACACCAGGAAGGCTTGTGAGCATAACCTGAGCATCTTTATGGTTTATATCAAAGATACACTCCATATCAAATTCTCCCTCTGCAATCCTCCTGCTAACCTCCCTAATCCTATCGGACCTAAAGCCCACCCTATACTTTTCTTTTATATAGTCAGTAGTTTTTCCTGCTAGTTTCTCTGGTTTAGGAAAGCTATAAATATCTTTGCCCTTATAGGTCATAAGGTAGTCTCCTAAATCTTCAGCTATAGCATTTACAGCACTTTTTATCCTTGGAATTCCATTATTAGCTGAAATAATAAAAGAAATTGTCGTTTCATAGGGGTCTTGATTTAAAAGCCTCATCCCATAACCAAATTCTATTGATTCTTTAAGGATGGGATCATGAGATAGTGTTTCTTTTATCTTTCCATAATCCCTATCTAAGTCAAAGTAATGGTGCCAATAATTCTCCCATTCTTCTCTTGTAGCTAAATCTACAAGAAATCCATCATCATCCTCTAGTATATTTAGAACCTTCCCATTAGAAATTGTGGTATAGGACCCATCATCTTCTAAAAACCACCTAAAGCATTGACCACATTCAAAAATATGCTTGGGGTGGAAGTGTTTTAAACCTTTGATTATCAATTTATTGTCTTTTTCTGTTATATTATAAGTCATAGGTTCTCCTTTTTTTTGATATTATAGGTATATTATACTAGAAGAATGGCAATTTACAAATTCAAATTGCAATTCAATTCACAGTTACCAATTGAAAGATAAAAAGAAAGATTCCTC
>CAZSLV010000004.1:2272-36195 GCA_964607545.1 uncultured Gudongella sp.
AGATTCCTCTAAGAGCTCGGAATGACAGGAAAAAATAAGATTCCTCTAAAGGCTTGGAACGAGTGAATCTTGGCTTTTACTTTAAATAAAAAAACTGGTCTTTCGACCAGTTTTTTTATTTGTTTATTTATATCTTAGTACCATCCTCTTAGCTTCATTACATTAGCTACTTTTTTAACTGAATGTAGGTAAGCTGATTGTCTCATTGATACATTGTATTCTTCTTTAATTTTCCAAAGGTCATTAAATGCCTTAACCATTGCAATTTCTTCTTTTTCTTCTACTTCTGCTTCACTCCAGTAGTAACCATATAGGTTTTGTACCCACTCAAAGTAGGAAACTGTAACTCCTCCTGCATTTGTTAGGATATCTGGAGTAACAAGGATACCATTCTTTTCAAGTATTTCATCTGCTTCTGGTGTTATAGGTCCATTAGCTGCTTCAGCAACTAATTTTGCTCTTATTTTACCAGCATTTTCAGATGTTATAGCATTTTCTAAAGCAGCAGGAATCATAATATCAACATCTAAAGCCCAAAACTCATCAAGGCTAATCATTTTTGCTTTTGGATAGTTTGCAACTGACTTATTTTCTGCTTGGAAGGCTGCTAAATCATCAAAGTCAATACCATCTTCATTGTAAAGTGCAAATGTTCCAACATCCTTTGCCCACTCACCAATAGCTACAATTGTTGCACCAAGTTTTTGAACGTTTTTAACTGTGAATCTACCAACATTACCAAATCCTTGAATAGCAACTTTTGAATGTTTAATGTCGATTCCAAGCTTAGCTGCAGCTTCTCTAGTTACAACAGCAACTCCATAACCAGTTGCTTCGTTTCTTCCAAGTGATCCGCCCCACTCAACTGGTTTACCAGTAATAACTCCAGTGTTCATTCCACCTGTAAGTTTAATATATTCATCTACCATCCAGCTCATTATTTGTCCGTTTGTATTAACATCTGGTGCTGGTATATCAATTTTTTCTCCAAGATACTTGTGAAGTCCTTGTATATAGCCTCTTGATAATCTTTCTAGTTCCCCTTGTGAAAGAGTTGAAGGATCTACTGTAATACCACCTTTTCCTCCCCCGTAAGGAATACCAGTAACGCAACACTTAAAGGTCATCCATACTGATAAAGCCTTAACTTCATCTAGGTTAACTCCTGGATGAAAACGTATTCCACCCTTGCCTGGTCCAACTGCATCGTTGTGCATAGATCTGTAGCCTTTAAAAACCTTTGTAGTCCCATCATCCATTCTTACTGGAATTGATAATTCAATTACTCTTTTAGGTTCTTTAAGTAATTCATAAACTGATGATTCTAATCCAAGTTTCTCACATGCATCCTTAACTTGTTTTTGTGCACTTTCTAAAGGATTAAGCATTTCTTTTGACACGACAAACTACCCCCTTTATTTTAGATGCAAAGATTTTGCATCATTTAAATCTCGATAAAATTATATCATAGGGGATTGATGATATCAACTCTAATTCCACATGATATAATCTTATCAAAATATTAAATTACTCTTCTTCTGCTGTTTTTAAGAAGTAGGATAAGATAAACAAGCTTTCATTTAACCTTACATTTTCAACAATTACATGGTCAGGTACTGTAAAATCAGTTGGGGCAAAGTTCCATATCCCCCTTATTCCAGCCTTTACATAAATATCTGCTACTTCTTGGGCACTTTCTTTTGGGGTTGTGATTATACCAATCTCAACATTGTGCTCATCAATAAACTCTTCTATTGTGTCCATATCCCTAATTTCTATATCCCTAATTTTAAGTCCAATAACCCTTGGATTTCTATCAAATAAGGATAAGACTTTAAAACCTGCATCTTCAAAACCCTTGTAGTTAGCAATAGCTTGGCCTAGGTTTCCTGCCCCTACTACTATGGCGTTATACCTATTGTTTAAGCCCAATATCTTCCCCAATTCTCTTTGCAAGTCCTCTACATTGTAGCCATAGCCTTGCTGGCCAAAGCCCCCAAAGTTATTTAAGTCTTGTCTAATTTGAGAAGCTGTAAACCCTGTTAAGATGCTTAATTCTTGGGAAGAAATCCTTGTAGTTCCCTTATCCAATAAATCGTTAAGGTACCTGTAGTACTTTGGCAATCTTCTGATTACCGTTAAAGAAACATCAGCATTTTTATTCAATTTATACACCGCCTATCCATTTTCTAAATCAATTATAGCATTGACTAAATTTTATGTCAATAAATTCACATAGGCTTAACAATCTTTTTGAATCCCTATAAGATTAAGTATTTATCGAGTCTTCCTCTTTTAAAAAAACTTTTTTTCTGTTAGAATAGCTATAGGTACTGGAGGGTTTATATATGCAAGTTTTACAAGCAAGTAATATATGCAAAACTTATGTAACAAAGCCAATTTTGGAAGATGTGTCCTTTAGGGTTTTAGAAGGGGATATAGTTGGAGTTCTAGGCTTAAATGGGAGTGGAAAAACCACCTTATTTGAAATCCTAGCAAATAAAATCCCCCTTGATAAGGGAGAAGTTATCCTTGCAAAGGATGCTAAACTTGGCTATTTAGAACAGCATACTAAGATTGAAAGCAATAATAGTGTTTTTGAAGAGGCTCTTAAGGTATTTAAGCCTCTTATAAAGATGGAAGAGGACTTGAGGAAATTAGAAGAATATATTGCTTTAAAAAGTAATGATTCGAATTTTAACCTAGATAAGTCCCTATTAGAATACTCAAATTTACTAGAAGACTTTAAAGCCCTTAATGGTTATGGATATCCTTCTGAGATAAAAGGGGTCTTAAAGGGGCTAGGCTTTTCTGATGAAGAGTTTGATAAGCCAGTAAACCTTTTAAGTGGAGGCCAAAAATCCAGACTTTCACTAGCTATCCTCCTATTAGAAAAACCCAGTATACTCCTTTTAGATGAGCCAACTAACCACCTAGATATTAGTGCTATATCTTGGCTTGAGCGCTTTATTAAAGACTACAAGGGGACTAGCTTAATAATTTCTCATGATAGGTATTTTTTAGATACAGTAGTAAAGAGGATCTTTTATATGGAAAACACTGGGCTTAGCGTATATAACTTAAACTACACCCGCTTTATGACCCAGAGGAAAAAAGATTTAGACATTTTAAAAAAACAATATGAAGACCAATTAAAAGAAGTAAAAAGACAAGAGGAAATAATACAAAAGTACACTCAATTTGGGGGAGAAAGGTATATTAAGCAAGCTAGGAGCAGGCAAAAGATGCTCGATAGGATAAAACTTTTACCCAAGCCTACAGAAGATAAAAAGTCTTCCTTTACTTTTGAACCAGCCTTAAAGTCAGGCAAGGATGTTCTTTTGGCAGAGGGTTTAAGTAAGAGTTTTGGAGACCTTACCCTATTTAAGGATATATCCCTGCAAATTTATAAGGGGGAAAGGGTTGGTTTAATAGGCCCAAATGGAATAGGAAAGACAAGCCTTTTTAAGATACTCCTAAACCAGCTAGAAGCAGATTCTGGCCTTGTAAACCTAGGCCACAATGTTATTACAGGCTATTTTGACCAAGAGATGTCGGATTTAAATTTAGATAAGACCATAATTGATGAAATATGGGATACTTATCCCAAACTAGACCATTTTCAAATAAGGTCCTACCTAAGCCGCTTTATGTTTGTGGGAGATGATATTTTTAAAGAAATTAAAGACTTAAGTGGTGGAGAAAGGGCTAGGGTTAGTCTTTTAAAACTAATGCTTTCAAAGTCAAACTTCTTAATTATGGATGAGCCAACAAACCATTTAGACATCGATTCTAAGGAAGTACTAGAAGATGCCCTATTAAATTATAGCGGGACTGTCTTTGTCATATCCCATGATAGGTACTTTTTAAATAAGGTGGCAAGTAAGATCCTTGAATTACGAGAAGATGGTTTATTTGAATACCTTGGCAACTATGATTATTATCTAGATAAAAAAACTTCTTTAGAAAAAGCCTTAGAAGATGCGAGTGAAGATTTTGCAAAGACTAAAACTCAAGTTAAGCAAGAACAAAAAAAAGAAAAAAAAGCCTTGATAGAAGAAAGAGAAGAAAAGAAAAAGCTAAAAAAATTAGAAGAAGATATTGAAAAACTTGAAAATGAAATAGAGGGCATAGACCAAATATTATCCAATCCAAGTATATATGATGACCATGGGGAAGTAATAAAAATTACCTTAAAAAGAGAAAAATTATCAGAAGAATTAAACTCACTTTACAACTTTTGGATAGAAGTAAATGAGTAATGGTTACAATATCCACACTATCCACAGGCTTATCCACAGATTTAACCCTAGTTAATGGACTTTCCCCTTCTTTTCCCACATTGTCCACAAGGATAAAAAAATCCATCCCCATGTGTATCCACATTTCTTGGGGATGGATTTTTCACTTATAAGCTTAAATTTGGCATTACTTTTAAATCAAGGGCAGATATTTTCCCATCTAAATAATTATAGTAGCCTGCAGATCCTATCATAGCTGCATTGTCTGTGCAAAGTTCAATTGGAGGATATAAGATTTGTATCCCCTCTTTTAAACCTTCCTTTTCAAACATTTCTCTAAGACCCCTATTAGCAGCTACCCCACCTGCTATAACAATTTTATCTCTCTTTGTAGCCTTTAGGAGTCTAAAGGATTTTTCCATCATAACCTCAAGAACAGCTTGTTGGAAACTTGCAGCCACATCTTCAATATTAGGTTGAAGGTTTTTTTGACTTAAACTATTTAAGTAATTTAAGACTGCAGTTTTTATCCCACTAAAGCTAAAATCATAACTATTAGCTTCTAAAAAGACCCTGGGAAAATCAATTGCATGTGGATTACCCTCACCTGCTAACTTATCTATAAAGGGTCCTCCAGGATAGGGTAAGCCTAAGGCTCTTGCTACCTTGTCAAAGGCTTCACCTGCTGCATCATCCCTTGTCCTACCATATACCTTATAGGTATTATAATCTAGGACATCAATTAAATAAGTGTGGCCTCCTGATACTATAAGACAGGTAAAGGGTGGGGTCAAGTCAGGATGGGCAATGTAATTTGCACAAATATGACCCTCTATATGGTTTACCCCAACAATAGGTATCTCAAGGGCATAAGCTAGGGCCTTCCCATAAGCTAAGCCTACTAAGAGGGCCCCCACTAGGCCAGGACCGTAAGTTACACTTATAAAGTCTATATCCTTTAGGGTAAGCCTAGCCTTATTTAGGGCTTCTTCTACTATTAAATCAATATTTTCTATGTGTTTTCTAGATGCTATTTCTGGGACTACTCCCCCGTACTCCCTGTGTATAGCAATTTGAGAGGAGACTATATTTGATAATACCTCCCTAGCATTTTTAATTATAGCAACAGATGTTTCATCACATGATGTTTCTATAGCAAGTGTTATCATATTTTACCTCGTTTCATTCTTTCTCCACATTATAAGGGCATCTTCATTATTATCAGTATAGTAGTTTGGCCTTATTCCATTAGGTAGAAAGCCGTATTTTTTATATAGGTTTTGTGCCACGATATTTGACAGGCGGACTTCAAGGGTTATATAAGGTATATAATTAGTATCACAATAATCAACAATACCCATTAAGATGGCATCACCAATTTTTTTGCCCTGGTAGTCTTTTTTTACAGCTATATTTGTTATATGGGCTTCATCTATAATCTTCCAAAAACCCCCATAACCAGCTACCTTATTATCCACTTCAGCTACCAAATAAACTGCTAATTGGTTATTACTTATTTCCTTTTCAAAGGCACCTTTAGTCCAGGGGATGGTAAAGGTTTCTCTTTCTATAAGCGAAACTTCTTCTATATCACTTAAGGTCATTTCCCTTAATATAATCTTCATAAAATTCCATCCTTTTTCTTTTTCATCCTTTGGGCTTGAGAGTCCCTTAAATATTCTGGGCTTAGGGTATAAATATTATCCACATCAGATGCTTGTAACCTTTCCATAGCCAAGAGACATGTGGAACTTGCCCTAGATAAGTTTAAGTGGCCTGGTAAAAAATTAAGCCTATCTTTTAGGTTACTTATAAAGATATCCTTGTACTTGTTTGCCCCATCCCCCACTAAGTAAATATTACCTTCATGCTTGTCTAAGAGGTTAATTAAGTCTAGGACTGAAATGGCTGAATCTTGTAAAATAGTTTGGGGACTTTCTTTACTTAAATCATAGATACCTGTAAAAACCCTGTCCCTCCTAGCATCCATCATGGGAACTACTAGTTTATGGCCCTGTACATTTAAGGCTAAGGCTTTTAAAGATGAGACCCCGATTATGGGCTTATTGCTAGCATGGGCAAAGGCCTTGGCACTTGCAAGCCCTATTCTAAGGCCTGTAAATGACCCAGGTCCAATTGCAACGCCAAAGGCATCCAAATCCCTCACCCTTAAGTTTAGGTTGTCTAAAAGAGATTTAATCATGGGTACAAGGGCTTCAGAATGACTCATATCTAGGGCTAGGGAAAACTCTCCAATTAAATTATCCCCATCCATTACAGCACAGGTTGTCATAAGACTTGATGTATCTAAACCTAAAATTTTCATATATTTAACTCCTTAATTAATTCTTCATACCTAGGACCAAAGGCTTTTATTAATATTTTTCTTTGTTCTTCATGGTCCCCTCTTAAAATATAAAGCTCTAGCCTTTGGCTAGGAAGGTCTTCTTCTATTTTTTCTGCCCACTCAATTAAGCAGGCTCCACTTCCATAAAAATAATCTTCTACTCCTAAATCCTCTAAATCCTCATAGGAGTTTAGCCTATAAATATCAAAATGGTATAAAGGAATTCTCCCCTCGTATTCATTTATTAGGGTAAAGGTTGGGCTAGTAATATAATCATCAACTCCAAGCCCCTCTCCAATAGCCTTACTTAGGGTAGTCTTACCAGCACCAAGGTCTCCATTTAAGCATACTATATCCCCTTCCTTTAAATATCCCCCTAGCCTTTTTCCAAATTCTCTTGTTTCATCTAAGCTATTTATTATTATATTCATATGACTACCTTTCTATCTTCACTTGTTTTAAATATCAACATATAATTATATCAAATAAAAGAAACTTATACAATTTATGACTTTTAAAAAAACAAAGCGATAAGCATAAATTAATATGTTTATCGCTCTTTTCTCTACTGTGGTATCATTTGCATTTATGTTGCCAACACCTGTAACTTAAGATAGTACTTATTTAAGTACGTCAATGTTTTCTAAATTAATTAATATAAATTAATCTCCTCTTCCTCTAAAAAAGTTATACCATTTTCACCTTATAAGGCGTTTTTACTTTTAGTTAAAATCCTAGCAGGTATTCCTACAGCTGTTGTATAGGGTGGGATGTCTTTTAGGACTACAGCATTTGCCCCTATCTTAGCACCCTTTCCAATTGTCACAGGCCCAAGTACCTTTGCCCCTGATCCAACTACAACATCATCTTCTAGTGTTGGGTGCCTCTTACTACCCTTATCTCCACCTATCCCCCCAAGGGTTACTCCATGGTAGAGTAAAACATTGTTTCCAACCACTGCTGTTTCTCCAATAACTACCCCCATCCCATGGTCTATAAATACATCCTCACCAATTTTAGCACCTGGGTGGATTTCAATCCCTGTAATTCTCCTAGCCCTTTGAGATAGAAGCCTTGAGAGGATAACAAAACCCCTCCCATAGAGTTTACTTGCTATCCTATGGTAGAAGATGGCCTTAATACTTGGAGACGATATTATAGCTTCCAAGAGGGTCTTTGCGGCAGGGTCCATTTTCAAAGCAACTTCACCCTGTTTTTTCAAAAATTTTATAATCTTAATCACTCTCCACTATACAATTCTGTAGATAAATACCTTTCCCCACTATCGGGGATTATGGTAAGGACCCTATGACCCTTGCCTAATCTTTTGCTTATCATAATAGCACCTGCAAGATTTGCCCCTCCAGATATGCCTGAGGATATTCCTTCTTTTTCACCTAAAGCCCTTGCGTATTTAAATGCTTCTTCATCTTCAATATTGATTATTTCATCTATAATTTGCCTATCAAATATGGAGGGGATAAAGTTTGCCCCTATACCTTGGATTTTATGAGGGCTAGGGTCCCTACCAGATAGGACCCTTGATTTGCTAGGTTCTATTGCTATAATCTTAATATCTTTTATTTCTTCTTTTAACCTTCTTCCAACTCCAGAAACTGTACCTCCAGTACCAACCCCTGCTACAAAAGCATCCACTTTACCCAGGGTATCTTTAATTATTTCCTCTCCTGTGGTCTCATAGTGAGCCCTTGGATTATTTTCATTTGAAAACTGATCTGGCATAAAATAACCATTTTCCCTGGCAAGTTGCCTAGCCTTTTCAACTGAACCAGACATACCAAGCTTGCCGTCTGTTAAAACTAATTCCGCCCCATAAGATTTTAATATGGTCCTTCTTTCAATACTCATGGTATCTGGCATAACTAATATTACCTTATAACCCCTTGCAGAGCCAATCATTGCTAGCCCTATACCCGTATTTCCACTAGTTGGTTCTATAATTGTAGCTGATTTTTTAAGTTTTCCCTCTCTTATGGCAGCATCTATCATATAAAGGGCAGGCCTATCTTTAACACTGCCAGAAGGGTTAAAAGCCTCAAGCTTTAGGAATATATCAGCCATATTTTCATCTACTAAATTATTTAATTTTACAATAGGTGTCCTACCTATTAATTCAGAAATATTATTGTATATCATATCTTTCCTCCCTATAAGCTTACTTAAAGAAAATAAAAAGCAGATAAAAGTTCTTATCCGCCTTTTCTAACTTACCTATGAAGTATTGGTGATACTTTTTTATAAATTAAAATTGTAAGTGCTGTTAGTATGGTTCCCTTTAAAAGGTTAAAGGGTACTATTGCATAAATTATCATGGTTTTCATATCAGTAATATTTGCGTTTATTGCTGTCCCCATCTCAACTAAGTTTTCTATTGGCCATCCAAAGAGCTTAGCATAAAAAGGGAACATTATAAAGTAATTTGCAAAGGAAATAACTATGGTCATCACTATTGTACCTAGGACTAGGCCTACTACTGCCCTATTAAAGGTCCTCTTTTTAAAATAAACAAAGCCTGCTGTGTAAGCAAATGCGCTTCCTACCACAAAGTTTGCAAATTCCCCAACTCCTGCTGTAGTCGTACCCTCTATTACAACATTTAAAACATTCTTTAAAAGTTGGATTATCACCCCAGCCATGGGTCCTAGTGAAAAGGCTCCGATAAGGGCTGGCAAGTCTGAAATATCCATCTTAATAAAGGGTGGTGCCAAAAATATAAGGGGCATTTCAAAGAACATCAACACAAATCCAATTACTCCTAAAACTGATACCTTTACCATGGTCCTTGTGGACCATAATTCTCTACTTAATGTGTACATTTTATCCCTCCATAAAATTTAATTGTTTTCGGGAAAAAATAAAGCCCCGAAAATTTCTTCGGGGCAATTTAACACAGATTATACCATCTTCTTTCATCCAGACTTTAACTGTCGGCTTTGGAATTTAACCAAATCAACCTTTCGGCTCGCGGGCTTTACCGCCGGTGAGGAATTGCACCTCGCCCTGAAGATATATCTAACTTTATGATATAAAAATTTTTCTCTTTTGTCAAGCCCTAGAGACCCTCAAATTTAATCCTAACCAACTTAATTGCATCTTCTGGTGGAATTGGCTTAGCAAAGTAGTAACCTTGAAAATAATCACTTTCAGTATCCAGAAGTTTTTTAAGTTCCAAGCTAGTTTCAACCCCCTCTATCACTACTTCAAGATCTAGGCTATGGCATAAGTCAATTAAGACCTTCATAACTTCAATGTTACCAGTAAGTAAAAACTTATCCTTAATGCTCTTATCCAATTTAACCTTGTCAACAGGTATATAGGTTAAGTAGCTAAGGGATGAATAGCCTGTTCCAAAATCATCAAGGGATATCTTACACCCAATTCTTCTTAGCCTATTTAAAGATTCTAAACTTTCTTCTATGTTTTCTAAAAGTAAACTTTCAGTAATTTCTAAAACTATAAGGGAAGCTAAAATATCGTTTTTTCTTAAGCTGTTTAATAAATAATCTTCAAGTCCCCCATTGAAAACTTGTATGGGGGATATATTAATAGCTAGGGGCTTAAGTAAGTAGCCTTCCTTTCTCCACCTTGCAAGTTGCCTAATAGCTTCATCAATTACCCATTTACCCACATCTTGTATAAGGCCTGTCTCTTCTGCTATGGGAATGAAAATTCCAGGGGGAATATTTGCATCTTTAAACCTTATTAGGGCCTCAAATGATTCAATTTGGCCACTACTTTTACTAATAATAGGTTGGTACAACAATTTAAACCCATCGTTACTTATGGCATGCCTAATTTGATTTTCTATTTCCACCTTATCTAACAAGTTTTCTAGTATTGTATTGTCAAAAAAACAATATTGGTTTTTCCCCTTTCTCTTTGCCTCATACATGGCCAAGTCCGCCTTCATTATTAGATCTTCAACCAAGTTACCATCTAGGGGATACCTTGCAATACCCAAGCTAATTGTTATCCTAGGGTCAATCCTCCCATCTAAGGATCCCCTGGTAAGTTCACCAAAGGCAAAAATCAACCTCTTAACTATTTCAGCCTCATCTTGTAGGTCGGGGACTAAGATTAAAAACTCATCTCCCCCTATCCTGTAATTACTTGCTTTTTTAGTAATGCTCCTAATTCCTTGGGCAAGTTCCTTTAAAACTATATCTCCATAGGTATGGCCCCTTGTATCATTTATTTTTTTAAAATTATCTATATCAAATAAGAAAATGGTAAATTCTTTTCCTTCTTTAATCTTAATATCTAGGTCTTCTATACATTTTTGACGGTTATAAAAACCAGTTAAGGAATCATGGTTTGAAATATGGATGTTTTTCTTTTTTTGGTCTAGGATTTCTGTATACTTTATATTTAATTCTTCTTCACTTGCCTTAAGTAATAAGTTTTTATGCTCTAGGACTTCTTTTGATGTAAGTATTTGGTAGAAGAAAACACTAGCCCCACTTGCAGTTAAAAGGCCAATTATAAGTATTAGTAAAAAGTTTGTAGAATACCCACTAAAGCCCCCCTTAGGGAGAACTTGTAACCTTAAATCAATCCCATGAAAGCCAATTCCTTTAGTTATGCCATTTTGCAAGTCTTCTTCACTATTTGACCAAACCGTTAACTCTTCATCTTTTAAGTAATTAAGGGTAGCTAACTTTATTAGGTGGTCCTTAGAAAACTTGTCAAATCCAGCTAAGTTAAAAGTTTTATCATAATCAAATATAATTGATAATTGTCCGTAATAGGCATCTTGTAGGGATATGGGAATTCTAATTATTATCCCCTTACCACCCTCTATCAAGTCAACTGGGGCAGTCATAATATTCTTATTGGAATTCTTTCCAAATAGGACCCAGTCACTTTGTTCACTGATTTGACTTAAGTCCACCCCTAGTAAATCCTTAAATTCTTCATAGGGGTAAATGTGAGTTATTGTGGTTCCTGTCATAAAACTTAAGTCTTTAACCAAGCCATCTTTTGACTCATAAATGTTTTTTGCAAATACTTCAAAGCTACCTTGATCAAAGTTTGAATTTACTTCTATATAGGGCTGCATGGCATTTAAACTAACCAGCCTTGTCCCTATAATATTTTCAAGCCTTGTTTGGATTATGGTCATATCGTCTTTGGTTTTTTGTTTATGTATTTCTATATTTGTATTAAATTCAATAAAAGCTGCAAACAAGAACAAGAGAAAGATAAAGGTAAAAATAGTAGCTGCTTTAAGAGTTTTTTTGATTTTCAATACCCCACCCCCCTTTTTTTTTAATTTATCTTAGGTAGAATTGTATCACATTTTTCAAATAAATCTTATACTTATTTTTTGTAAAATAAAAGTTGGCTTATCTTCACTTTAAGAAGACTTTAGCCAACTTTTAAATTTATCTTATAATCCTTTTATTGGTTGTAGGCTATTTGAATAATAATCTACAACTACATTTATATAGCCTGTCATTTCCTTATTAACTTCTTCATCCCCAAGATCTGCTAAAAGAGGGTTATCACCTAGGGAAAGTAACTTGCTCCTTGGTGCTACTACAATTATATTCTTCTTGCCAACTTTTTTTACAACTTCAGCACTTATTTGCTGGTTGCCCCTTCCAAAAATATACCCCTGGCCCCCTATAACTGTAACTATTATTTTAGCCTCACTATCCCCAATTATTTCTAAGATTTTTTTCTCATTTACATCGCTTGCTATTAATTCCTTGTTTTTTACTATATCTATCCCTAAAAGGGTGTTTTTTAAGCCTAATTCATCCATAATAGGTCTAATAGTAGTACCAGAACCCACTATATAAAATACATCATCTTCCATTTCTTCAACAACTTTTTCTGCTATTCCAGCTATGGTTTCAGACTCATCTGCATGGCCAGCTGACTTTTGCACTTGAGTTAAATTAGGCATATCAGGTATGGTCATATACCCATATAGCCTAGCTGATAAGATCCCCTCCCTAAAGGATTCCTCATCAATATCCATAACCTCCGCAGCCTTAACTGGACCTTCTTTATTGGTTAAATAATTGTAGGCAATTTCTCCTGCTGCCCCTGGGTGGCTTGCATAAACTCCAGAGTGAATTTTAACCCCTGCTGGGATCCCAATTACAGTTTTTTCTTCACCTATAGCATTTAAAATATTCCTAGCTGTCCCATCCCCACCTGCAAATAAGATTAAGTCAACACCTTCTTCTAACATCATCCTTGCAGCTTTTTCTGTATCCTCAGCTGTGCTTACATCAGCTAAATGATTTAGGACCCTTGGGTTAAAGCCTAGATCTTTTAATTCATCTTCCCCCATTTTGCCTGGAAAGGTTAATATTTCTAGGTCTTCTTTTAAGGGGATTAACTTCTCAAGTGCCTTTTTAGCCTTAAGGGGAGATTCTTCCTTAGCCCCCATTTGCCTAGCCCTTTCAAGCACCTCTTTGCCATCAGTTCCCTTTAGTCCAACTTTTCCACCCATACCTGCGATTGGGTTTATAATTACACCAAGCTTCATATTCTGACCTCCTAATTTTGTATGTTTTTCATACTTAAAGATATCCTGTTTTTACCCTTATCAATTCCTAGGACCCTTACTTTTACAATATCTCCAACTTTTACTACATCGTTAGGGTGTTTAACAAATTTATCTGCCAGTTCTGAGATATGGACAAGTCCATCTTGTTTTACCCCTATATCTACAAAGGCCCCAAAGTCTATAACATTTCTTACTGTACCATTTAAAACCATATCTTTTTCTAAGTCTTCAAGCTTTAATATGTCATCCCTTAATATGGGCTTTGGCATTTCCTCTCTTGGGTCCCTACCTGGTTTTTCTAATTCCTTTATTATATCCTTTAAGGTTGGTAGGCCTACATTTAACTTACTTGATAGGGTATTTAAGTCTTCATTCTTAAAGTCAATTTTCATAAGGTCTTTTGCAATCTTATAGGATTCAGGATGGACCCCTGTATTATCAAGAGGGTTTTTCCCATTTGATATCCTTAAAAAACCAGCACTTTGCTTATAGGCCTTGGGTCCAAGACCCTTTATCTTTAACAATTCTGCCCTATCACTAAACTTACCCATTTCTTCCCTATACGAAACTATACCATCTGCAACCTTTGGGGATAAGCCAGAAACATACTTTAACAAGGATGGACTAGCTGTATTTAAGTCAACCCCAACAGTATTTACTGAGTCCTCTACAACCGCACTTAAGGCCTCATCAAGCTTGACCCTATTTAAGTCATGTTGGTACTGGCCAACCCCTATGTGTTTTGGGTCAATTTTAACTAGTTCTGCTAGGGGGTCTTGAAGTCTTCTTCCAATTGAAACTGCCCCTCTAACAGTTACATCATGGTTAGGAAAGTCTTTTTGCCCTACTTCAGATGCTGAATAAATTGAAGCCCCTGCTTCATTTACTATTGCATAAGAAACAGATTTTTCTATTTCCTTAAATAATTCAGAAACAACTGCTACAGTTTCCCTTGACCCTGTCCCATTGCCTATGGCTATAAGGTCTACCTTGTATTTTTCAATAAGCTTTTTTAAGGTTTCCTTAGATTCTTTTATTTTATTTTGAGGTTCAGTAGGAAATATTGTAGTATTGTCTAAAAGCTTACCTGTATCATCAAGGACTGCAAGCTTGCAACCTGTTCTAAAACCTGGGTCTATGGCTATAACATTTTTTCCCTTAATGGGTGCTTGTAAAAGGAGGGGCTTTAGGTTTAAGGCAAATACTTTTATAGCTTCATCCTCTGCCCTTTCCTTTAAATCATTCCTAATTTCCCTTTCTATAGAAGGATATAAGAGTCTTTTATACCCTTCCTCTATGGCTAATTCTATATAGGATGTAGACTTAGTTGGGGGTGTTTTTAAAAGCTTATTCTTTATTATATCTGTGTCATTTTCTGCTTCCCTATAAAGACTCACCTTTATTATTTTTTCACTCTCTGCCCTGTTTATAGCTAGGACCCTATGGTTTGCAATTTTATTAAGGGGTTCCTTAAAATCATAATACATTTCATAAACTGACTCAGCCTCAGGATCTACTGCTGTGGTTACTAAAAGGGACTTATTCCATATATAGTTTTTAATTGACCTCCTAAAGTCTGGATCATCTGCTATGTCTTCTGCTATTATATCCATAGCCCCATTTAGGGCATCTTCTATGGTCAATACTTCTTTTTCTTCGTTTATAAAGCTAGTGGCATAATTAAATAATTCTTCCTCCTCCATGGCCTGGAGCATGAGGACCTTGGCAAGTGGTTCTAAGTCTTTTTCTTTTGCAATAGTTGCCCTTGTCCTTCTCTTTGGCCTGTAGGGCCTGTATAAGTCATCTACCCTTTGGAGGGTATCAGCAAGTTTAATTTGCTTTTCTAACTCTTCAGTAAGTTTCCCCTGTTCAGATACAATCCTTATAACATCATCCTTCTTAGCTTGTAGGTTTCTTAAATAAGTTAACCTTGACTCAAGGTCCCTTAAAGAAACATCTGTCATCTCCCCTGTTTGTTCCTTCCTGTACCTTGCAATAAAGGGAATTGTGTTTCCTTCATCAATCATAAGGACTACATTTTTTACATGGCTTTCTTTTAAATTTAATTCTTCAGCAATTTTTTTAATTATATCCATAAAACCAACCTTTCTTACTTCCTATGTAGGTAAAGCCCTTCTACTGAAGAGCTTTGTATTTTAAATATTCATTAATAAAGTAGTCTATATTACCATCCATAACCTTAGATACATCTCCTACTTCTGCATCTGTCCTGTGATCTTTTATCATGCTGTAGGGGTGAAAGACATATGATCTTATTTGAGACCCCCAGGCTATTTGTGAATATGAACCTTGAAGGTCCTCAATCTTTTCCTTGTTTTCTTCTTCTTTTATAGTCACAAGCTTAGCCTTTAACATATTCATAGCAGTTGCCTTGTTGGTATGCTGGGACCTTTCAGATTGGCAAGATACAACTACCCCTGTTGGGATATGGGTTATCCTTATGGCAGAGTCAGTAGTATTTACATGCTGGCCCCCAGCCCCTGATGCCCTGTAGGTGTCAATCTTTAAATCAGCCTCGTTAATTTCTATTTCTATATCATCGCTAAGTTCTGGATAAATATCTATACTGGCAAAGGAAGTGTGCCTCTTACCTGCTGTATCAAAGGGAGATATGCGGACAAGCCTATGAACTCCCTTTTCACTTCTTAGATACCCATAGGCATTGTGGCCTTCAATTAAGAGGGTCACTGCCTTAATTCCCCCTTCTGTATCTGCTTGAAGGTCAAGGGTCTCAACCCTAAATCCCCTTGAATCTGCCCACCTCCTATACATCCTAAGAAGCATTTCAGCCCAATCTTGGGCTTCTAGGCCCCCTGCTCCAGAATGGATAGAAAGTATAGCATTTTTATGGTCAAACTCACCGTTTAAAAGAGTTGCTATCTTAAAGTCATCTACCTTCTTCTCCAACCTATTAAGGGATTTTTGAACTTCCTTGTAGTCAGAAAAATCATCTTCTTCAATTATTAGTTCAAGTAAAATTTCACTTTCTTCTATTTCCTTTAACAATTCATCATACTCATCAATCTTACTTGTCTTATTTTTAATTTCTTGCATAATTAACTGGGCCTTTTTTACATCATCCCAAAGGTCCTCTTTATAGGTTTTTTCTTGTAGGACTTTAACTTCTTCTCTTAAAGAAGATATGTCAAAGTGAAACACCCAATTCTATTACTGTATCTTTTAATGAAATAAGTCTTTCCCTATCTAGGTATATACTCTCCATAATTCACTCCCTTTCAAATACACTTACTAGGCCTTGGTTGGGTCTCCGCAACACTTCTTGTACTTTTTACCGCTCCCGCATGGGCAAGGGTCATTTCTCCCAACCTTTTTCTCCTTGTTTACCACAGTCTTATTAGGTAGGCTCCCATCAGGTGAGCTTCCATTTAAGGGGTTTGCTACTCTTTTTCTTTCCATATTGTCATTTAAGACTGCATGGAATAAAAAGCCTACTGTATCTTCTGCTATAGACCTTGTCATCTCATCAAACATATCAAAACCTTCAACTTGATAAGCCCTTACTGGGTCTTGCTGGCCTACAGCCCGAAGTCCAATACCCTGTCTTAGTTGGTCCATTGCATCTATATGGTCCATCCACTTCCTATCAACAACTTGTAGGAGAACTATTCTTTCTATTTCCCTAAATTTTTCTTTAGTAAATTCCTTTTCCTTCTCGCTGTACTTTTCCTTGGCCTTTTCTAGGATAAAGTCACTTAAACTTTCCCTAGTTAAGCTTTCTATATCAAGGGTTGAAAAAAGCTTAGGGCTAAAGTCAAATTTATTTACAAAGTAGGTTTCCATACCCTCTAAGTCCCACTCTTCAGGGTACTTCATCCCCCCTGTGTAAAGGTCTACATTGCTTGTTATTATATTGTGGATCATTTCTTCTATATGGTCTTTTAAGTCTTCCCCTTCTAAAACCTTTCTTCTCTCCCCATAGATGATCTCCCTTTGCTTATTCATAACATCATCATATTGGAGGACGTGCTTTCTTATAGAAAAGTTATTGCTTTCAACTTTTTTCTGGGCACCCTCTATTGTTCTTGAGAGTAAATTATGCTCAAGAGGTTCATCTTCTGGCATATTTAAGCCATCTATTATCCCCTTCATCCTCTCTCCAGCAAAAAGTCTCATTAAATCATCCTCAAGGGAAATATAAAACCTGGAACTACCAGGGTCTCCCTGTCTACCTGCCCGACCCCTTAACTGGTTATCTATACGCCTTGATTCATGTCTTTCAGTACCTATAATATGAAGGCCTCCAGCTTCTACAACCTTCTTGTGCTCATCTTTGGTTTCCTTTTCAAATCTTTCTATTAAGGCCTTGTATTCTTTCCTTGCTTCTATGACTTCTTCATCTTCAATGTCAAAAAAGCTATCTACAAGGGCTAAAACCTCTTCATCATAACCCTTTTTCTTTAATTCATCCATAGCCATATGCTCAGGGTTACCGCCTAGGACAATGTCAGTACCCCTACCTGCCATGTTTGTTGCAATGGTAACTGACCCATACCTACCAGCCTGGGCAACTATGTCAGCCTCTTTTTCATGGTGCTTAGCATTTAATACTTCATGCTTAACTCCCTCTTTTTTTAGCATCTTAGATATCATTTCAGATTTTTCTATTGTAATTGTACCAACCAGTATGGGTTGGCCATCCTTGTGTTTTTCCTTTATTTCATTTACAACTGCCCTGTATTTTCCCTCTTCAGTCTTATAAACGCTATCTGGATAGTCCTCCCTTAAGATTGGCTTATTAGTTGGGATTTCAACAACATCCATTGTGTAAATTTCCCTAAACTCTTCTTCCTCAGTCTTTGCAGTACCTGTCATACCAGAAAGTTTATCATACATCCTAAAGTAATTTTGGAAGGTTACAGTAGCAAGGGTCCTTGACTCAGATCTAACATTTAAGCCTTCCTTAGCCTCAATAGCTTGGTGGAGGCCATTACTATACCTTCTGCCTAGCATAAGCCTACCTGTGAACTCATCAACTATTATAACTTCCCCATCATTTACAACATAGTCAGTATCCCTTTTCATAATAGACCTAGCCTTTATAGCCTGGTTTACATGGTGGGCAATTTCCATATTTTCTAAGTCAGCCATATTTTCTATGCCAAAGAAGGCCTCGGCCTTTTCTGTCCCCTTGTCAGTTAAGGAAATAGACTTTGCCTTTTCATCTATTAGGTAGTCTACAGTTTCTTCCTTTATTTCCCTGTTAAAGGGGTCCGACTTTGTTTCATCTGGGTTTAAGTACCTTGATGTTAGGGTCTTGGCAAAATGATCAGCCATTGTATAAAGGTTAGTAGACTTATCCCCCTTACCCGAAATAATTAAAGGGGTTCTTGCCTCATCCACTAGGATTGAGTCAACCTCATCGACTATTGCATAGTAAAGTTTTCTTTGGACCATTTCTTCCTTGTAGATTACCATGTTATCCCTTAGGTAATCAAAGCCAAATTCATTGTTAGTACCATAGGTAATATCTGCTGCATAAGCTTCCTTTTTTTCTTCGCTATCCATCCCATGGACTACACAACCAACGCTTAAGCCTAAAAATTCATATATCTTTCCCATCCACTGCCTATCACGCTTAGCAAGGTAATCATTCACTGTTATAATATGGACACCCAGGCCAGTTATGGCATTTAAATAAGCAGGAAGGGTTGCAACCAGGGTCTTACCTTCCCCTGTCTTCATTTCAGATATACGGCCTTGGTGAAGGATTATCCCCCCATAAATTTGTACAGGAAAGTGCTTCATACCCAAAACCCTCATTGATGCTTCTCTTACTACCGCAAAGGCTTCTGGTAGAAAATCATCTAACTTTTCCCCATCCCTATATCTATTTTTAAATTCTTCTGTTTTACCCTTTAATTCTTCATCGCTTAAAGCTTGCATAGATTCATCAAGTTCTAGTATTTTATTTACTGTTTTATCTAATTTTTTAAGCTCTCTCTCACTATAAGTACCTAGGAGCTTGTCGAATAAACCCATTTATATCATCCTTTCAACTAATTAACATCATTATATTATACCACTTATCCACAAGTATGCCAAATAAAAATCTTTTTAATGATAATGATTTTTAATATTATGGGTTTATGTTTTGATTTCAAATTTAGAAAAGACTTGTTATTATATAAATATTGATTTTTTCCGTTAAGAAAATATCAAATAAATCTTTAAAGACAAGGTGGTAAGTAAAATGATGTATAAGGGTTTTTCTAATATTTGATTTGTAATACTTAAAAGCCGTGAGCTTAACTACAAAATAAATTTATGCATCTAACTATTACCTCTTTTTCATAATATGACCCTAATATTTGGGCACCTTATGAATAAAATAGTTATTTGCATTTATTTTGTATAGCAAATAATCTATTTTAGAAAATAGGTGTCTTTTTTGATGCTTATAATAATAAAAAATTATATTAGGAGGAGTTAAAATGTCAAATGTAAAAGTAGAACAAGTAAAAAAGGATGCAGAGGACTTATTTAGAAGTGGGGGCTTTTATTGCTCTGAAGCTGTTGTTGCTTCAATTAGAAAAAACCTTGCCCCTCAAATGCCCAAAGAATTAATTTCTGTTGCTTCTGGCTTTCCAGTAGGTGTTGGTAGGTCAAAGTGCATGTGTGGTGCTGTTTCTGGTGCAGTTATAGCCCTGGGGTATTTTTTTGGTAGGACAGACCCCTCATCCCCAAGTGATCCTAAAAGTCAAAAGTCTTTGGAACTAGCAAATGAAGTTCAAGCTAGCTTTAGAAATAACCACAGGGGTGTTTTATGTTGTTCCATCCACACAAGGGGGATGGATATGGCAAGTGGGGAACACAAGGCCCAGTGCATATCCTTTACAGGAGAAATGGCTGGAAAAACTGCAGAAGTAATCCTAAGAGAATTAGAAAGTACAAGGGACTAAAGTTATGCTTAAGTTTATTAAGAAAATCCCAATTGCTATTTGTGGTCTTGCCTTAGCCCTAGCAGGGCTTGGAAATTTGCTTTCCTCACATGGGGTAATTATAAAAAGCCTTTGTGGTAGCTTGTCAGGCTTAATCCTATTACTTGTCCTTGGAAGGTTTTTATTAGATAAAAAGGCTTTTATGGAAGAATTAAATAACCCTATTGGACTGGGTCTCTTTCCAAGTTTTTCCATGGCCCTGGTCTTATTATCCACTTATATTAGGCCATATGGTCAACTAAGCATATTCTTTTGGTATGGGGGTCTTTTTATCCACCTAGGAATCCTACTTATATTTATCAAGAAGTATGTCCTTAACTTTAAGTTAGAAAATGTATTTCCCTCTTATTTTGTTGTCTTTGTTGGCCATGTTGTTCTTAGCCTTAGCGCAAGTTCTATGAATAGGCCCCTTATAGGAGAAATATCATTTTACCTTGGATTAACTTCCTATATCATAATCCTACCCCTACTTACTTATAGGCTTAGGAAAATTAAAATTTTAAAAGAAGGTATTAGGCCAACGCTGGCTATATTTACAGCCCCCATGTCCCTCTTACTTGCCGCTTACTTATCTTCCTTTAAAAGTATAAATACAAACCTTATATTTGTAATGGTATCTATTTGTCTTTTATCATATATCTTTGTATGTATAAAAATGTTTGATTTATTAAAACTAAAGTTTTACCCAAGCTTTGCAGCCTTTACCTTCCCCTTTGTTATAAGTGGACTTGCCTTTAAGCTTGCTAGTAACTACCTAAGCTTATTAGGCTATAATTATTTAAAGCCCCTTGCCCTTATATCGCAAGGACTGGCAGTTTTTATAGTTATTTATGTTTTCTTTTCATATATAAAGTTTCTTTTTGTAAAGGAAGAAAAAGAAGTGCTTCTTTCAAATACCACTAATTAGAAAAGCAGGGCCTTAGCCCTGCTTTGTTTTTTTCTTTAGTTAAAATCTGGTTCTATTAAACCATAATTCCCATCTTTTCTCTTGTAAACAACACTTACATCTTCTGAGTCAGCATCCATAAATACAAAGAAATTATGTCTTAAAAGTTCCATTTGAAGTATGGCTTCATCAACTGACATTGGCTTAAGGCCAAATCTTTTTCTTTTAACTAGGGTTGGCTTATCTTCTTCATCTTCCTTAGTTGGTGATGGTACATTTTCAAATCTTATTGTTTCATTGTTTTTGTAACGTCTTTGCAACTTAGTCTTGTGCTTTCTTACTTGTCTTTCTAATACATCTACTGCTCTGTCAATCGATGCATACATATCATCGCTAGATTCCTCTGCCCTTAAGATTGTGCCGGGAAGGTTTATGGTAACCTCGATAATCTTTCTGTTCTTTTCAGTTCCAAAAGTCACATTACCTGTAACATCTGTTTGAAAATACTTATCGAGCTTACTCAGCTTCTTTTCAGTAACATCCCTTAATGCGTCTGTTACGTCCATGTTTTTTCCAGTGTAGTTCATTTTCATAAACCCAGCTCCTTTCATATAAGTATAATTACTTATACTATTTGATACTATTATACCCTTTAAAAACAAAAAACCCTACTATTTTTTAAAAGATATTTTATTAAGCCCTTTACAAGCTTGTGGATAGAATTTTTATGATTTCTGTGGATAAGTCATAAGGTCCTTGTGGATAATGTGGGCAAGTCTGTGGAAAACGCATGATAGACCCCCTTATCATGTGGACAGACCCCTTGATAATTATTATAAAATGAGTTAGTATAAAGATAATATATTAACAATACTAGAGGGAAATAATTATGAAACTAAAAAAATATAAGATAGGTATGAGAACCATAAAAACTGGTATAGCTGTAGCAATTGGACTTTTTTTAGGTGAATTATTGGGCCTAAACAGTCCTCTTTTTGTTGGTATTGGTGCTATTTCCACCATGCAATCATCAGTTTCCCAATCTTTTGAAATGGGTAAAAATCGAATTTTAGCTACTATTATGGGGGCCTTGGTAGCTGTGATTATAGAGTACCTCTTCCCTAGAAATGTAATCTTTTTAGGCCTTGGGATTATAATTGTTATACAAATCTTAAATATCTTAGGTTGGAAGCATTCCGTAGCCCTAGCTGCCATAGTTTTTATAGCTGTTTCCTTAAGCCAAGATGTAGATATCTTATCCTCAGCCTACAATAGGACCCTTGATACCTTTGTAGGAATTGTAGTTGGGGTCTTAGTAAATTACTTTATAGCAACCCCAAACATAGACAAGCTCTTTAAACTCTTTATAGATGAGTTCTTGGAAAAGGCAAAAGACTATACTTATAAATTAGCAGTGGGTAAGTTAAATGTGGATATAATTAGCCTAAGGGAAGACCTTAGTGAATTAGAAAAATTACAAGTTTTAATAGAAGATGAAACAAAGATAAATATAACCAAGAGCAAGGAAATGGTCCAATCTGCCATAACCCTTAACAAGGTAGAGGATATTTTTAGTAGCCTGGCCTCCCTTGATAATATGAAACATGTAGCAACCCTAAGCCCTGCCAACTTAATCCTTATAGAAGAAGTCTTTAACATCAAATGCCTTTGGGGGGAAAGGGCAATAATTTCAGAAGATGATATTATCTTTAACTACCACCTGCAAAAGGTTTTAAAAGAGCTCTTGTTTTTTAAAAAAGAGGATGGTATTTAAAAGATTCTTCTTTCGAAGAATCTTTTTATTTTAAATCTATAAATTTGTATCATCAACTTCTTTTAAATAATCGACAATTGGCCCTATGGCCTTTTTTATTGTCCCTTCTTCAAAGGGACTCCTTAAGTTTGCCACTTCAACTAGGTCTAAAAAGGCTAAAGACCCTCCCTTTTTACAAAGTCTAAGGTAGTCTTCAAAAGCTTCTTCTCTCTTAGTCCTACTCTTATCCCAAAACTGAAAGGCGCATATTTGAGCTAGGGTGTAGTCTATATAATAAAAGGGGTTAGAAAAGACATGGCCCTGCCTCATCCAGTAGCCTCCTCTTTCTAAAAAGTCATTTCCCCTGTAATCTTTAAAGGGCAGGTACTTTTTCTCTATCTCCCTCCACTTATCCTTTCTTTGTTTTGGGCTAGCATTTGGATTTTCATATACAAAGTGCTGGAATTCATCAATGGAAACCCCATATGGTATAAAGGAAAGTCCAGATACTAGGTGGGAGAACTTATACTTTAAAACATCCTCCTTAAAGAAACCTTCCATCCAAGGCCAGGTTAAAAACTCCATGGACATAGAATGAATTTCACATGCTTCAAGGGTTGGAAACTTATACTCAGGCAATTCATAATCAAGGCTCATATAAGTTTGAAATGCATGGCCAGCTTCATGGGTAAGGACATCTATATCTCCACTTGTCCCATTAAAGTTTGAGAAAATAAAGGGGGCCCTATAGTCTGGGATAATTGTACAAAAACCACCGCTTTTTTTACCCTCTTTACTTAAAAGATCAAGCAGGTCTTTTTCTACCATAAAGTCAAAAAATTCCTTGGTTTCCTTTGACAATTGTGAGTACATCTCCATTCCTTTTTCTACTATCCAATCTGGATTACCCTTGGGGTTTGCATTTCCACTATTGTATTCAATCGTCTCATCGTAATAATATAATTTATCTAGTTTAAGTCTCTTTCTTTGCCTTTCTTTTAAAAGAACAACAAAGGGAACTATTTCATCCTTAACTCCTTGCCTAAAGTTTGCTACCATGCTAGGGTTGTAATCTGTCCTTCCTAGCCTCTTATAACCAAGACTTACATAGTTTTCATAGCCAAGTTTTTTAGCCATCTTATCCCTAACCTTAACAAGGTCATCATAAATCTTATCTATCTCATCTTCTCTTTCCTTAAAAAAGTTAGTGTAGGCTAGGTGGGCAGCCCTCCTAGTTTCCCTGTCCCTATCCTCCATGTAGGGTCTTAGCTGACTTAAGTTTAAAGTCTTTCCATCAAAACTTATCTTAGCTGATGCAACCAGGGCTTCGTATTTGGTGGATAGTTTGTTTTCAGTGACAATCTCCTCCATAATCTTTTCATCAAAGGCTTCAATTTGAAGTTTTGCCAAGTTAAATATTTGCTTGCCCCATCTTTTTTCTAAGCCATCTTTAAAGTTTGATGAAATAAGTTTTTTGTAAAACTTAGTAGTCATGTTTTCATACCTTGGCATATTTTCATCCATAAAGTTTTGTTCCACTTCATAAAATTCATCCCTTGTATCAATAGCATGCCTAATGCTAACTAGGGTTTCCATGGTATATATCCTGTTTCTAATCCTTGTTATCTCTTCAATTAATTTATTTTGTTCATCAAGAGAACTTGCCCTTTCAAAAGTCTCTAGCAAGTGGTCAAATTCCACCTCTATCTTGTCAAAATCTGGCCTTTCATATTTAAAGTCATTAAATTTCATTTAATCCCTCCAAGTTTATATTTACTCCCTATAAAATCTTATATCATTTTAAGTTAAGTGTAAAGATGGGGGATTTATATTAAGTATGTAATTTAGGAAATTATTGGGTATAATAGTAGTTAGAAAAGAATTTTATATATGGAGGTTAATTATGGAAAATATAAAATTAAAAGATTTTATCGATTATAAGTCCTTGTCAAATCCTACTTTTTCGCCAAATGGAGAAAACTTAGCTTTTAATCTTCACACCATAAATTTAGAAGAAAACAAATACAATACAGATATTTTTATATGGAATAAGGACCATGGAATTAAAAAGCTTACAAGTTCTTGTGATATTGAAAATTTCTTGTGGAAAGATGATAAGACCCTCCTCTTTAAGTCTTTAAGGGATAAAAAAGACAAGGAAAAGAAAGATTCTAAACATCCAATCTCAACCTACTATGAAATTTCCCTAGAATTTGGGGAAGCAAGAAGGGCCTTTAGCCTGCCAATAAATGTATCTTCCATCTATTACTTAAATGAAGATAAGTACCTTTTAATTGGGGACTTTAACCAGGCTATGGGGGATGTGTATAAGTTAAGTCCTGATGAAAAACAAGCAAAGATTGATAGGGTAAAGGAAGATGAGTCTTATGAAGTTTTAGATGAAATTCCCTTTTGGTCAAATGGGGCAGGTTTTACCAATAAAAAACGAAGCCGCTTGTACTTATATGAGAGTAAAAAAGATCAAGTAAAAGAATTGACAGATGAGTTTACTAATGTCTTAAGTTTATCTTTAAGTAAGGATAAAAAAAGAGCCTTGTTTATTTGTTCTTCCTTTATTGATAAGATGAGTGTTTTTAATGACTTGTTCCAATTAAATATTGAATCCTTAACCTTAGAAAAAGTATCCCCCATTAAAAACTTTGAGTATACTTATGCCGATTATATAGGGGATAAGATTATATTTTTAGGTACTGATATGAAGGCCTATGGGGTAAACGAAAACCCCAAGGTGTATATAAGCCATGATCTAGGTAAGACTTATGTTAAAATAGGAGAACCTGATATATCTGTATATAATTCTCTTAACTCTGATGTAAGATACGGGGATGGGACTAGCTTAAAGGTAGCAGGAGACTACTTGTATTTTATAGGAAGTAAGAATTATTCCTCAAACCTCTTTAAGCTTTCTGTAGATGGGAGGGTTATGCAAGTTACAAAAAACGAAGGGTCTGTCGATTCATTTGATATTTATAATGAAGAAGTAGTATTTGTTGGCCTAAGGGGCCTTAACCTCCAGGAGTTATATAGGTTTAAGGATGAGGAAAGTAAGGTAAGTTACTTTAACCAATGGGTCATGGACTCAAAAAAACTTTCTAAGCCAAACTTCCTTCAAGTTTCTACTGACGATGGAAAAATAAGTGGGTGGGTTTATCCGCCAATAGATTTAGAAAAAGATAAGAAGTACCCAGGAATCTTGTATATACATGGGGGGCCTAAAACCCTTTATGGTCCTGTCTTTACTCATGAAATCCAAGTCCTTGCAAGTAAGGGCTACTTTGTGTTTTACTTAAACCCAAGGGGAAGTGATGGGTATGGAAATGCTTTTGCAGATATTAGGGGGGAGTATGGCAACCTAGACTATAAGGATATTATGGACTTTGTAGATTCTGTTTTAGAGGACTACCCTCAAATCCTAAGGACCCATTTGGGCCTTGCAGGAGGGTCATATGGGGGTTATATGACAAATTGGATAATAGGCCATACAAATAGGTTTAAGGCAAGCGTATCCCAAAGGTCCATTTCAAATTGGATTTCATTCTTTGGCCAGTCTGATATAGGTTATTACTTTGCCCCTGACCAAGCCAAGGGGACTCCTTGGGATAAAGAAGATAAGCTATGGGATAATTCTCCCCTTAAGTATGCTGATAAGGTAGAAACACCAACCTTATTTATTCACGCCCAGGAAGACTACAGGTGTCCTCTTTCAGAAGGACTTCAAATGTTTACAGCCCTAAAATACCATGGGGTTGAATCTAAAATGGTTATCTTTAAGGGTGAAGACCATGACTTGTCTCGTTCAGGCAAGCCTAAGGCTAGGATAAGAAGGATGGAAGAAATTTTGGGATGGTTTGATAAATTTCTTAAAAAATAGTTTTTCTTAAAGGAAAAGGTGGTAGGATGAAAGAATTCTTAAAAAAAATAGGGCAAAAAAAACCTGTAATATTTTTAGACCAATTAATTTATAGGTTTAGCGCCCACCATATTACTGGGAATGCAGCAGAAATGACATACTTTTTAATATTATCAGTATTTCCCTTTATAATAGTCCTCTTAAACGCCCTAAGCTACACTTCCCTGGCAAGTGAAGATGTTATTATGAATATGATTAGGTATGTCCCTGGAGAAATTCAAAATATTATAAGTGGCTTTGTAGAAGATATTGTTTCAGGTTCAAGCCAGGGCCTACTATCTGTTGCCGCCCTAGGAGGTTTGTGGACTGCATCAAATGGGATAAGGGCTATAATTCGGTCCTTAAATGAAGCATATGAATGTAGTGAAAACAGGTCTTTCTTAAAGCAAAGAGGGATAAGTATCTTATTTACCCTGGCCTTAATATTTATGATAATACTAGTCTTTGTTGCCCTTGTCTTTGGGGAGCTTATAGGAAGGTTTGTATTTAACTTATTAGACCTAGCTTATGTATTTAAAACCATCTGGACCTACTTAAGATTTATAATACCCCTGATATTTTTAATCCTAATCTTTACCCTCCTTTATAAGTTTAGTCCAAATGTCAACAATAAAAAGAAGATTAAGCTAAAAGAAGCCCTGCCCGGGGCCATATTTGCTTCATTTGCCTGGCTTATCCTCTCTACCTTGTTTTCATTTTATGTATCTAACTTTGGCAACTACTCAGTTACCTATGGGAGTCTTGGAGGGGTTATAATAATGCTAGTTTGGTTGTTTATAAGCTCCATAGTAATTGTCTTAGGTGGGGAAATTAATGCAACCCTAGATGTTTTAAAGGATAGAAACTTTGCAAAAGATCCAGAAAGGTCTTTTTTAAGAAATATTATAGATAAGGAATAGGAAGAAGATTTTTTCTTCTTCCTATTCCTTTGTAGATAAAAGGGCTAGACCCCTTACAATTTCAGCCCCTGCCATCATTAATTCTCTTGCACATAGGTTAAGGGTAGTTCCAGTAGTTATTAAGTCATCTATAAGGAGTATTTTCTTTCCCCAAATTTGGCTAGGATCTTTTATAGAAAAAGAGTTATCTAGATTATGCCTTCTTTGATAGCTTGTAAGCTTGTTTTGTTCCTTAGTCCACTTAGACTTAATTAAAACCTTACTTAAAACACTTACATTAACACTTTTTCCTACATACCTTGCAAGGAGTTCTGCTTGATTGTAACCCCTTCTTGCCTCTTTTAGGTAGTGGATGGGGACAAAAATAATACAGTCAAAATCTTTTATATTATTTATCCTTATAGTCTTAAGTAGGTAGCTACTAAAGGGGGCATAAAGGTAGGATTTATCCTGAAACTTAAACCTATGGAAAAAGTCCCTTGTAAAGTTATTATAAAAAAGGGAAACATGCAAATCTTTTATATAAGGACTTTCAAGCTTATACTCCTTGTGGATTTCTTCTATTCTTTCCCTACATTCAAGGCAAAGAAAGTGGTCAATATTTCTTGTTTGATCATTACAAAAATAGCAAATATTTTCTGTTGGAAAAATTAATTTTGTTAGCATATAAAGCTCCTAATTGTGAAATTCTTTGATTACTTTAAAGTAATCCTTAATCTTTTTATCAAGGGATGAGTACCTCTTTGAAATTAAATTATTCCTAATCATTTGAGTAATATACCTCTCTTCCCCTACAAGGACAACCAGGTCCCTGGCCCTTGTGATGGCAGTGTAAAATAAATTTCTAGTTAATAGCATGGGTGGACCACTCCAGGCAGGAATTATGACCGCTGGAAACTCACTCCCTTGAGACTTGTGGATAGTCGTTGCATATGCAAGTTTTAATTCATCTGCTTCTTTAAATTCATACTTAACAAGCTTTCCATCTTCAAAGAGGACCTCAAGTATCCCATCCTCTTCATCTATCTTTTCTATATAACCAAAGTCCCCATTAAAGACCCCAGTACCCTCTTCAACAAGGCCCTTGTTCTTTATAAGTTTCCACTCAATACTATAGTTATTTTTTACCTGCATAACCTTATCCCCTTCTCTAAAGACCTCATCTTGAAACCTTCTCTCCTTCTTATCATCTGCCTTTGGATTTAAGACACTTTGAAGGTCTGCATTTAACCTAACCACACCCAAGTCCCCCTTACGCATAGGTGATAAAACTTGAATGTCCTTTAGGGGGTGAAAGCCATAGAACTTGGGTAACCTTTCCTTGCACAAGTTTGTGATGGTTTTTAAGATTTCACTAGAAGACTTACTTTTAATAAAGAAAAAATCCTTATCTTTTTCATTAACAAGGGGGTTTTGTCCCTTGTTTACCAGGTGGGCATTTAAGATAATCATGCTTTCCTCACCTTGTCTAAATATTTCATCAAGGGATAATACCTTTATTACTTCTGAATTTATAATATCCTTTAAGACATTTCCAGGCCCCACAGAGGGTAGTTGGTCCACATCCCCAACTAGAATAAGCCTTGTCCCCATCCTGATGGCCTTTAAAAGCTGACTCATTAAAATTATATCTATCATGGAAACTTCATCAATTATAATACAATCACAATCAAGGGGGGTGTCTTCATCCCTGTTAAAGCCAGACTCCTCATTGGCAAAAGAAATTTCCAGTAGCCTATGGATTGTCTTTGCCTCCCTATTTGTTGTTTCAGTAATCCTCTTTGCAGCCCGTCCAGTTGGGGCCCCCAAGACGACTTGTTTACCTTCTAATTCCATTATCTTTATAATTGCATTTATTATGGTGGTTTTTCCCGTCCCAGGCCCCCCTGTTATAACACAAACCCCATTTTGTATGGAACTTTTTATAGCTGAGATTTGCTTTTGCCCAAACTTAATTTTTTCATCCCTTTCAATATCCCTAATCACCCTATCTAAGTCTAAACTTATATCCCCTTGTTCTGATAGGCTAAGCTCTACTAGGGACTTGGCAACATTGTTTTCTGCCACATGGTAGGGCATGTAGTAAACTAAGTTTTTTTCATCCTCCCTAGCCATAAAAAAACTTTGTGAAAGAAGGAGGGAGCTTAATTCATCTTTAATTAAGGTATTTTTAACCTGGAGCATGCTTGATGTTTTATCTATTAATTCATCTTCTGGTAGGTAGCAGTGGCCATCCCCTGCAGCATTTAAAATTATATATTTAAGACCTGCCTTTATCCTATAGGGTGAGTCAAAGGCTATCCCCATTTTTTTAGCTATTTCATCAGCTGAATAAAAGCCTATTCCATAAATATCATCAGCCAACCTGTAGGGGTTTTCCCTTATAACATTTATGGTGTCATTTCCATATTGCTTGTAAATTTTCATGCTTTGGTTTGCAGATATATTAAATTCTTGAAGGGCAACAACTACCTCCCTTGCCTCTCTTTGTTCATCAAAGCTTTGCATGATCTTTTTAAGCTTTTTTTTACCTATACCTTCAATTTCAAGGAGCTTATCTGGATAGTACTGTATTATATCAAGGGCCTTGTCACCAAATTTATCTACTATCTTTTCTGCAGTCTTTGGTCCAATATTTGGGATAAGACCAGATCCCAAGTAGTTTTTTATTCCAACAAGGGAAGATGGCATGATGGATTTAATTTGGTCAAACTTAAATTGCTCTCCAAACCTATCATGGTAAATAAATTCACCCTCAAGTAAGACAGGTTCATCTTTTCTTATAAAAGTCGCAAGTCCAACTATGGTAATGCTATCATTTTCTGTAAAAAGTTTAGCAACTGTATAGCCATTTTCTTCATTCCTAAAAATTATATCTTCAACAATTCCCTGTATCTCCACATGTCCACCCCCCAACCTTATTTAATTATAACAAAACCTGCCAAAATATCATACAATATTTGGCAGGTTCTTATTATTTTAAGGCTTCTTTAAGGACATCAACCTTATCTGTCCTCTCCCAAGTTACATTTAGGTCAGTCCTACCCATATGTCCATAGGCTGCAAGGTTTTTATATATAGGTCTTAAAAGGTCAAGGTCTCTAATTATTGCTGCAGGCCTTAAGTCAAAATGCTTAATAACAAGCTTTTTAATTTCCTCATCGCTAATCTTTCCAGTCCCAAAGGTATCTACAAATATTGATAAGGGGCTTGCTACTCCAATAGCATAGGATAGTCCAATTTCACACTTATCGGCAAGTCCAGCTGCAACTATATTCTTAGCTACATACCTTGCCGCATAAGAAGCAGACCTGTCAACCTTTGTTGGGTCTTTTCCTGAGAAAGCCCCTCCCCCATGCCTTGAATATCCACCGTAAGTATCTACGATAATCTTTCTTCCAGTTACCCCAGCATCCCCCATAGGTCCTCCAACGACAAACCTACCTGTAGGGTTTACATAGTACTTAGTATTTTCATCAAGCATTTCAGGTGGGATGATAACTTCTATAACATGCTTTTTAATATCCTTGTATATATCCTCTAATTCTACAACAGGACTATGCTGGGTTGATACAACTATAGAATCAATTCTCACAGGCTTATCATCCTCATATTCAACTGTTACTTGAGTTTTCCCATCTGGCCTTAGGTAGGTTAGGGTAGAGTCTTTTCTAACCTCAGAGAGCCTTTTAGCAAGCTTGTGGGCTAGGGATATAGGTAGGGGCATAAGCTCTTCTGTTTCATTACAAGCATAGCCAAACATTATTCCCTGGTCCCCTGCCCCAATCTTATCTAAATCATCATTACTTAAACTCTTCTTCTCAAGGGAAGCATCAACTCCCATGGCAATATCAGATGATTGCTCATTGATAGATGTTAAAACTGCACATGTATCTGCATCAAAGCCATACTTAGCCCTCACATAGCCAATATCTTCAACTGTATGCCTTACAAGCTTTGGAATATCAACATAACAAGATGTTGTAATTTCTCCAGCCACAAGGATTAAACCCGTTGTAACTAAGGTCTCACAAGCAACCCTAGCATCTGGGTCCTGTTCAAGGATTGCATCTAGGATGGCATCCGATATTTGATCGCATATCTTATCTGGATGACCTTCTGTCACTGATTCTGATGTAAATAACCACTTTTTCATTTAATAATCCTCCTCTTTCTTAAAATAAAAAAAACCTATCCAAAAGGAAAGGTGAGTTCGCACTACACCTCATCTTCCAGAAACTTTGTTCTGCAGGAATTAGCACCTATAAATAGGTTGCTGGGTTTCATTGGGCCTATCCCTCCACCACTCTTGATAAGGTAATCAAGATATTTAATTTTATAACCATACTTTAGCATACCCTCATCCTATAGTCAATAAAAAGGGTGAAATAATGAAATTATTAAAATTCCACCTTAAAAAGGTTCTATTTTACTAGGGCAAATAGAAAATAAAATTATAAAAAAGAAATTGCAAATTAGGCTTGCTTTTTTTTATACTTTGTCCTATAATAAAGAAGTTGACATAAAAAACATCGGGGTGTAGCGCAGCTTGGTAGCGCACGTGGTTTGGGACCATGGGGCCGGGGGTTCAAATCCTCTCACCCCGACCAGTTTAAACGAGTTAGCCGTAAAGGTTAACTCGTTTTTTTATTTCTCTTTTTTATGGCTTACAAACTCCACAGGGGATATACCCATGATTAGCTGCATCTTCCTTACTATCAAACTATATTTAACTTTCTCTTATCCACAGCTTGATATTAAAAATGTGAGAATATAGATTAAGTCATTAAGTTTTATGACAGAGACTGGAACTTTTAAAATCTTTTTTTCTTACCTGTACTTTATTATTATAAATCAATATAATAGACCTATAAACAAAAAATAATAAAAGGAGTAGGCCCATGATTATAATGAAAATGAAGGGTGGTTTAGGGAATCAAATGTTTGAATATGCACTGGCTAGAAGGTTATCTTTAGAATACAATCAACACCTAGTCTTGGATACATTTTCATACATTAGGGATAGAAAAAGAAATTTTGAACTTGATAATTATAATGTTAAATACGATTCTAAAAATGGATTGAAGACATTTTTTTATAACATCTTATATAAAATCTATAAGGAAAATTTAAATAATAAATTCAAAGTCAGTCTGGAGAAAAAATTATTTGTTTTTCAAGATGAAATTTTTCAATATAAGTATAGTTATTTAAATGGGTATTGGCAAAATCCTAAGTATTTTGAAAGTATAAGAGATATCCTATTAGAAGATTTTAGATATAAAGGAGAACTAACAGAGGTAGAAGAACAAATAATACAAACCATTCAATCTCAGAATTCTGTTGCAGTTCACTTTAGACGCGATGATTATTTAAATCAGGAGAACACAAGTTTCTTTGAGGTTCAATCATTAGACTATTATTCTCAAGCAATAAACCATATGAAGAAAAAGATACCACAAGCGTGTTTTTATGTATTTTCCGATGATATTGATTGGTGCAAGAATAATTTAAAGGAAATTGACAATGTTGTTTTTATAGATGGTACCACCAGCTCATCACATCATATTGATTTCTTAATAATGAAATCGTGCAAGCACTTTATTATAGCAAATAGTACTTTTAGCTGGTGGGCAGCATGGTTATCTGAATCAGAGAATAAGCAAGTAATTATCCCTAATAAATGGTTTAAGGATAAGGAAATTAATGATAATTCTAAAGTATTAGTCTTAGAAGGTTGGATTGTTATGTAAAAGGGAGGAATAAGTTTTATCTATTAATTTATACTTAAACAAACCCGCATACTTTAAAAGCATATATTTGCTATATAAAATACTACTTATAAATTTTACTATAGCCTTTGTTTTATCCTTATTCTTCCAATAGACAACTCCTGCTTCAAAGGTATTATTTGCTTTTTTAAAGTTTTCTCTATCCTTGTTAGAAATCTTATTTTTAACTATGTTAAGAAGTTCTAAAACCTTATCATAATCCTCAATCTGATCCTTATTATATGCTTTAGTTAGAACCTTCATATATAAAAACTGCTCTAGGCCGTTGCTTAGTGATATACTTGTTTCTCTAACCCTATACCTTGCGATATGTTGACTCATTTTCCCTATTTTATATCCCTTATTCAAAGCTCTTAAACTAAAATCATAATCCTCTGTATGTGGAATCTCACGATAACCTTCAAGGTTTTCATATACTTCTCTTTTTACAAGCCAGGTAGGATGGTGGCTTATATTTACAACCCTAAATAGTTTTTTTGTCTTTTTGTCATCTAAACCCCTTCTATGAGTTTCATATTTGATGGTGCTAGACTCATCAATATACTTTACG
>CAZSLV010000005.1:0-34963 GCA_964607545.1 uncultured Gudongella sp.
AATTATAGGCTTTTTATAACTATATGCTAATTTTAATCTTTAAATTTATCTAATACATACATAGCAATATTTTTTGAATGGTCTGACATTCTTTCTAAATTGCTTATGGCATCTAAGAATATTATACCTGCCCCTGTATTACATACTCTTTGGTTTAGCCTGTCTATATGGTTTGTTCTGTTTTGTTTTTCTAAAACGTCTACTTCATCTTCAAGGGCTAAGACTTGTCTTGCAAGGGTTTCGTCTAAGTTCTTATAGGCTAGTAAAGAATATTCAAAGGCACTCTTAACCTTATCATACATTTCTAGCATTTCTCCCTTAGCTTGATCTGTAAAAAGCAAATCATTATCAGATTTATACTGGGCAAGCTCAGCTATATTCTCAATATGGTCTCCCACCCTTTCGATATCCCCAATAATATATAAAAGGGCATTTACATCACCATGTTGTTCATCAGATAAGGATGCATTAGATAGGGTTACTAGGTAGTCTGTAATTTCTCTTTGAATTTTGTTTATCCTCTTTTCCCTATCGAAAATCTTATCTAGGTTTTGAATCTTATCCTCTACAAATACAATCTTACTTTCTTCTAAGTTTTCAAGAACTAATTGTCCCATCCTTTGGGCTTCTCTTGTAGCTTGTCCAAAGGCTATTGATGGGGTTTCTAAAATACGCTTATCAAGGTATTTTGATTCTGTAATATCTCCAAGATCTGAACCTGGAACTAGTTTTTCTACTGCTTTAACTAGCAGCATTGCAAAGGGTAATTGTATTAACACATTCACAACATTAAAGGATGTATGGGCATTTGCAATTTGCCTTTGTACATCAAGTGGGGTTAAGTAAGTAACCAACCATTCAATTGGGTACCTTAAAATTGTCATAAATATTATGGTACCAACAAGGTTAAATAAAAAGTGAATTAGGGCAGCTCTTTTAGCTGTCTTATTAGCCCCAATACTGGATATTATTGCAGTTGTTGTAGTTCCAATATTTTCTCCAAATAATATGGGAAAGGCTACGTTCATATTAATTAAACCTTGTCCTGCTAAGGCTTGTAGTAGTCCAATCGAAGCTGATGAGCTTTGTACTATTGTAGTTAAGCCTAAACCTGCTAGCATACCCATTAAGGGGTTCTCAAGACCTGCTAAAAAAGATCCAAAGGCTGGTAGGCCTGCCAAAGGTTTTAAACCATCTCCCATCATATCCATACCAATAAATAGGATACCAAATCCTATCAGGATTTCTGAATACATCTTAGCTTTTTTCTTTTTTGCCCCTATCCATATGGCAACCCCTATTGCTACTGCAAGGGGGGCAAAGTCTGTTAGCTTAAATGCAATAAGCTGAGCGGTTACAGTGGTACCAATATTAGCTCCCATGATAACTCCCACTGCTTGGGGTAGGGTCATTAGGCCTGCGTTAACAAAACCTATAACCATGACGGTTGTAGCTGAAGAACTTTGAACTATCATAGAAACTACTGCTCCAACTATAACTCCCATAACCCTATTTTTAGTTAGGGCCTCTATCATCTTTTTCAATTTATTCCCAGCTGCTTTTTCAAGTCCATCTGCCATGGTGTTCATGCCAAATAAAAATAATCCAAGCCCTCCTAAAACTGGTAGAGCATAATCCATAGATAAAGTACCTCCTTTATAATTCCTAAATCATATTAACATAAAATCCTCTTGTTTTATATATAATTTTTATTTTAAATTAGGAAAGTTTAACTGCCTTAAGGCTTCAAAAATAATAATATTTGCTGAATTTGATAAATTTAAAGACCTTGCAATATTCTTTTTCATAGGTATCCTAATTAGACTACCCTTTTTGTTATTTAAAATTTCTTCAGACAAGCCCTTTGTTTCTTTCCCAAATACAAAAAAGGAATTATCTTTATATATGAATTCACTGTAGTTTTTTTGTGCCTTAGTCGTTGCATAGTAAAAAGTACCCTCTGGGTTTTTTTCTAACACCTCATTAAAACTATCATAGTAATTAATATCCACAAGATGCCAATAATCTAATCCTGCTCTTTTTAAATACTTATCATCTACAGAAAATCCCATTGGTTTTACTAGGTGGAGTCTAGTTTCTGTTAGTGCACATGTCCTTGCAATTGAACCTGTGTTATGGGGTATTTCAGGTTCTACTAATACTATATTAAGTGACATAGGTTTACCTCTTTATAAAACAAATTTTTCAATTGCATAAGCTACTCCATCTTCTTCATTAGAAGGTACTACATAATCAGCTGAGTCTTTTAATAACTTATTCCCATTACCCATGGCAACCCCAATCCCAGCATAATCAATCATGGATAAGTCATTTTCATTGTCACCTATGGCCATAATGTTATTCTTGTTTATATTTAACTCTTCTGCTAGTAGGGCTATGGCACTACCCTTTGAAACTCCTTCATTCATTACTTCCACATTGTTGCCCCAGCTAGATGATAGGGATAGTCCCCCTATCCTTGCTAGGCTTTTTCTTAAACTTATAAGTTTTTCTGTGTCTTGTTCTATAAATAAAAACTTATAAATATCTAAGTCATCCCTAACTAATATTTCATCATCTTCCTTATACAAGTTAACTAAAACAGCTTGACCTTCAAATTTACCCTTGGCTAAGGCGTAATAATCATGCACTTCTTTAACATAAGAGTTTGTAAAAAAAGTATTTTCATTATAAAAGTGAAAATAAACAGAAAGATCTTTTCCAGTTTTCATAATCTTTACCATCTTATCTTTTGGAATTGGCTTTTTATATAAGACATTTAAATCTTTGTCAACAATAATCCCACCATTACAGGCAACTACAAAGGTATTTAAGTTTAAGCTATTAGAATAGTGGAGGGCAGATTGAAGGACCCTGCCTGTTGTCAAAACAATTTTGACTCCTTCTTCTCTTGCCTTTAGTAATATTCTTTTAGTCTTTTCTGTTACTTCATGATTTGAATTTAAAAGTGTTCCATCCATATCTATTGCTACTAATTTTATATCCATTCTCTACCTCCAACAATATTAATATAACATAGTTTCTAGTTTAATAAAATCTTTATAGAAAAAGCCTCTTAAAATTTATGGGGTTTGAGGATAATAATAAATGACACCATCTTCACCTTGACTAGGGCTAGGTGGGTTTAAAGTTTCACTTGGAATACTTGGTTCAGGGGCAAGGGGAGGTCCGACCTTGTAAATAAAGTCCCTCTCCCTGTAGTAGTCATAGGAAATTTTTTCTGAACTTATAACCTTCCCATCCTTTAACTTAGTCTTGTAAGTGTTAACCTTATATCCAGTCCTGCCTTCTTGAACAAGCTCCCTAGTACCTGGTTGAAGGGTATTATCTAAATTTTCTATTGTTTTATAGGGAATAGTATCTAAAAGTTTTGTATCTATCCTAATTGAATAATCCCTTGATTCTAAGTCTCCGTATATATAAAAGTGAACATTCTTATTTTCTATCTTGGTATCTATATATATTGGATAATCAAAGTTATTCCTAAACTTTAAGTCCAAGTAAGGGGCTGCTACTGCACCATCGGTACCCTTTCTTACATAGGTTGCTGGAATAGAATGGGGGTGTCTTTCTACAATTTCTAAATCGGCTAGTAAAAGGGCATTATAAAGGGTTGTCGATGTTTGACAAACTCCCCCACCCATACCTGGTGTTAACTCTCCGTTTAAGATAACTGGAGCTTCCTTGTAGCCGTATTTAGCTTGTTTGGGCCCTGTTATTTCATTATAGGATGCAAGTTCTCCTGGCATAAGCATTAGGCCTTCAAATGCATTTGTAGATAGGCCAATATTATAACTCCTCCCATAAGCACTTGTTTTAAAGTTTGTAGAATACTCTCCAATTACACCGTTAATTTTCTTGTATTGGTCTGAAGTTCTTTCTGGTGTATCATATTTAACTATAAGTTCTACCTTGTCTATATTCGGGAATCTTTCTTCCATGTCCTTAATTACTTCATTTACTTGCAATGCTCTTCCAACCTTATGGTCCTCTATTGTGATTTTCCCATCATTAAATTCAAAAGTAGCATCTTTTTTCTCAGTGTAAATTTCTTCACCTATTTGGTCTAGTATGTTCCTTACTTTATCTGTTTTAAATACTGGGTCTAGGTTAAAATTAACAGGCTCTTTTTGTAGTTTTTCCACTTCAAAATACCTACTAATTAAATTACCAGTCTTTCCATAATTAAAGGCTTCTTCAATAGTTTCTTGAAAGTTATAGTCATAACCTAGTGTTTCTAGGTTAAAGGAATAATTTAAAGCTTCTTCATCAGTATAAAAGTTAATTTCTTTATTTCTATCTTCATTTCTCTTAATAGCTTGTATTTTTTCCATACCATCATTGAAAGTGTAGCCTCCTAGATCTACTCCCTCCACAAGGACCCCCTTATAAAAAGTTTCCTTGTTTAAGTAATCATCTAGGTAATAATAGCCAGCAAATCCTGATACACTTAAAATTAATATTGATATAATTCCAATTAAAATTCCCTTTTTCATTCTCTTTCCCCTCTTTTAAAATATAGGCAGTACTTATTTATAGGACAAGTTTCACATAGGGGGTTTCTTGCCTTACAAACTCTCCTACCATGAAATATTAACATATGATGAGCTTTTGTCCATCTTTTTTTTGGTATGTTATTCATCAAGTCAACTTCTGTTTTTTCAACATTATTAGAATCAGCTAAGCCTATCCTATTTGAAACTCTAAAAACATGGGTGTCTACAGCTATTGCAGGAAGTGAAAAGGCATTGCTTAAAACTACATTTGCAGTTTTTCGCCCAACACCTGGTAGGTTAATTAAGTCATCCATACTTGAAGGAACCCTTCCCTTATATTTATCAACTAAGATTTCACATGTCTTAATTATATTTTTACCCTTAGAATTTCCCAATCCACAAGTTTTAATTTTATCAATCAAGGCCTCTTCACCTAAGTTTAAAAAATCACTTGGTCCTTTAAGGTCCTTGAATAAGTCACTTGTTACAATATTTACCCTGACATCTGTGCACTGGGCTGAAAGTATAGTAGCTATTAAAAGCTCAAAGGGATTTGTAAAATTTAACTCAGCCCTTGCATCTGGGTAAAGTTCTTCTAGCAAGTCTAAAACTAGTCCTATTTTCTTCTTTGATAGCATGTATTTCACTCCTAAAGTATTTCTATATCTTGGTCTACTATTTCTAACCTTGTGTCATTATCTATAAAGGAAATTACCTTATTAATTGTACTTTGCACATGCTTAGTTTGATTAGATACACAAGCAAATCCAATTAAGGCTGTTTGCCAGCTATCAAGGTTATCAATTTCAGCAATTGAAATATTATAGCGAGCCTTTAACCTTTCTATGATGCTCTTTACAACATGCCTTTTATCTTTTAGAGAATAGGATTCAAATATATGGAGTTTAAGCCTACAAGCACCAATAATCATAAATTTGCCTCCTTTAAAATTTTATCTACATAGACTATATTATACTAGTTACAAGAAAAAAAATAGGGGGAAATTTATCCCCCCTTAACTTATATTATACCCATCTCTTTTCCAGTTTTTTCAAAGGCCTGGCAAGCTCGATCTAGTTGGTCTTTTGTGTGGGCAGCTGTCACCATACACCTTAGTCTACCTGTTCCAACTGGTACTGTAGGGAATACAATTCCAGAAACAAATACACCCTTTTCTAAGAGTTTTTTGCTAAACTCCATGGTCTTAGATTCATCCCCAATCATTACTGGGGTAATTGGAGTTTGACTATGGCCTATATCAAAGCCTAGGTCTCCCATTTTAGCCTTAAAGTAATTTGCATTATCCCATAACTTGTCTGTGTACTCTGTTGATTCTGTGAGCATTTTTATGGCTTCAGTAATGGCTCCTATAGCAGCTGGTGGTAGGGATGTTGAGAAAAGTGCAGGCCTTGCCCTGTGGCTTAACCAATCATACATAGTTTGTGAACCTGCTACATAGCCTCCTATAACCCCAATGGCTTTAGAAAGAGTTCCAATTGTAAAATCTACCCTCCCATGCAAGTTAAAGTGGTCTACTGTCCCCCTACCACTTTCGCCTAAAACTCCTGAACCATGAGCATCATCTACATAGGTCATGGCTTGAAACTTTTCAGCTAAGCTTACTATTTCTGGTAGCTTTGCTATGTCCCCATCCATACTAAAGACACCATCAGTAATAATCAATATATTCCTATACTTATCCCTATTTTCCTTTAAAACCATTTCCAAACTGTTCATATCTGAATGTTTATAAATAGCCTTTGCTGCCTTAGAAAGCCTTGACCCATCTATGATGGAGGCATGGTTTAATTCATCTGAAATAATCAAGTCTCCAGCATCTGTAATTGCCTGTATGGTACCTGCGTTACAGTTAAAGCCTGATTGGTAAACAAAGGCTGATTCTTCTCTTTTAAAACTTGAAAGGACCCTTTCTAGTTCTTCATGTATATCCATATTTCCTATAATAGTTCTAACAGCCCCAGATCCAACACCATACTTTTCTACAGCCCCTATGGCTGCTTTTTTTAACCTAGGGTGATTTGCAAATCCAAGGTAGTTGTTTGAAGATAGGTTTATTACTTCTTTACCATTTAAAATTACCTCTGGTCCACTTGGACTACTCATAACAGGAAGTTTCCTATAAACTCCTTGTTCTTTTAAAGCTTCAATTTTTTCTTTTAAAAAGTCTAGTTCATGTACATTTGACACCTTACTACCCCCTTAAATTTTGTCTCTTCATATAATTATCTAACCATATTTTTGTATATGGTTTTAACAATTCAACTTCTTTATTGTCAATTGTTTTTACTAAGTCATAGTAATCATCTATACCTATATTGTTTAAGCTTATGAGAGCATTTCTTATAAGTACACTCTTTCCCCTCCAGCTACCTGCCATATCCCTATACTTATTATTAAAGTCCTTCTTAGACATTTTTAAGAGCTCTTCTATATCTATAAAGCCCCCAGTTTTATATGGTATAAATTCATCATGGCTAGACTCTTTTATACCAATATTTTTTGGACACACCGCTTGGCAAGTATCACACCCATATATTTTTATACCCATTTTCTTAGTTAACTCCTCATTTATTGGATTTTTTGTTTGGGTTAAGTAAGAAATACACTTATTAGCCTTAAGTTTTCCCGCCCCTATTAGGGCATTTGTTGGACAAGCCCTTAAGCACAGGTCACAGTCTCCACACTCGCTTTCAAGGGGACTTTCATTTATATTTAAATCTAAATTAGTTAATATATAGCCTATAAAGAAATAAGACCCATACTTAGGATTAATTAGGCTACAGTTTTTCCCATAATAACCAAGGCCAGCCCTATGGGCAACTTCCCTATCTACTAGGGGGCCAGTATCTGTAAAAATCATAAATTCAAAATCTATAGATTTTTTTAACTCCCTTGTTAAACTTTCCATATGGTCTTTTAATACCCTATGGTAGTCTATCCCCCAAGAGGACCTAGATAAGGATCCTTTTATTTTTGCATTTGACTTATTTGTAACCTTCTTATAATAGGACAAGCCCACTACAATAATACTCTTACAATTGTCCATAGTTTTCTTTGGGTCAATTCTAAGCATAATATCTTTTTCTTCAAATTCTGGGCTCTCATTTTTTTTAATTCTTTCTCTTAAGGTTTCCTCTAGAGAGTAAAAGGCTAAGGGCCCTGTATAACCTATCATTTCAATACCAAGCTTTTTAGCCTCATTGTCAATCATTTTTATTAACATTAGGTCTTCCTCCTAAAGTAATTATATCAGATATCATAAAATCCTACTACTTGAACCTTCCCTAGTATGGTATAATATTCTTTGATAAAAAGGAGTAGATACTAATGTTTAATCTTAAAAGAAAATCCTTTAAAAGGTTTGATTTTGTTTTATTAACAAGTGTTATTTTGCTATGCCTATATGGAATAATAGTCATTTATTCAGCTACCCTAAGTTTAGAAAACTTAAGGTATGTTAAAACTCAGTCTATTTCAACCTTGTTAGGCCTTGTTGCTATCTTTTTTTTAATCTTCTTTGACTATCAATTTTTAGGAAGGCTTTATATCCCCATCTACATTGCCTCCCTAGTCCTCTTAGTAGGGGTGCTTGTTCTTGGGATTGGAGAAAGTGACTGGGGTTCTAGATCTTGGCTTTATATTGGACGTTTTGGTTTTCAACCTGCAGAAATAGTAAAGGTAATGCTTATCATTTCCCTAGCTAAATACTTAGATATACACAAGGAGGATATAAATTCGCTTTTTGTACTTCTTAAAGTATTGATTTTTGCCTTTACTCCAGTAGCCCTTATATTGCTCCAGCCAGATGCTGGAACTGCTATGGTATTTATATTTATAATAGCCTTGATGATATTTTCAGCAGGAATAAAATGGAAGTTTATTGGGTCAGCTATTGGCCTTGGTATTCTAAGCTTACCTTTACTTTGGACTAGGCTTGATGTTTATCAAAAAAATAGGTTTTTTAATTTTCTAGACCCAGGTAGAGATACATCAAACACAGGCCTTCAAGCCATACAAGGAAAGATAGCCATAGGGAGTGGTAAAATCTTTGGTAGGGGCCTTTTTAAAGGAAGTCAAACTCAATTTAACTATATACCAGAAAAACAAACAGACTTTATATTTGCAGTAATAGCTGAGGAACTTGGCTTTGTTGGAGGGGCTGTACTTATAATTTTGTATTTTATAATGATACACAGGATAATAAAGATAGCTAAAAACACTCCAGATAAGTTTGGGTCGTTTATGGCTATAGGTTTTGTTGGAATGTTTTTATTTCATATTTGGGAAAATATAGGGATGACTATGGGCCTTATGCCTATAACAGGGATTCCACTGCCCTTTATTAGCTATGGTGGTACCTTCCAATTGGTTAATCTTATTTCAATAGGCATTATTTTAAGTGTTGGAATTTATAGGGAGGGTCTTAGCTTTGAATAGGAAAAGGAAAACCTTAATTAGGGTTTTCCTTTTTTAAATTACTCTATAAATTTAACTTGGTTTTTATTTACTATAGCTTCCTCTTCTTTTTTCTCTTTTAGAAAACAAGTCCTACATAGGGGTTCATATTCCTTTGTAGCCCCAATTACAACCCTTTCCCTTGCCTTTGTCTTTCTATGACTTACCCAAGCATCTGTACCACACCTGGTACATACTGCATGGTGTTTAGTTAAATAATCTGCATATGGCATCATTTCTTTTAATATTTCAAAGGGTTTCCCACTAAAATCCATATCTAAACCTGCTAAAATCACAGTGATTTCTTCGCTTAAAAGCTCATTAATCCCATCTTTTATATCTTCAATATCTCCACCTAAAAATTGCACTTCATCTATTGCTACTATTTGAGGATTGTTTTTATGGCAATAATCCATAATCATCTTTATATCTTCTACTAAAATACCCTCTATTGAAGTTTTATCGTGAGATATAATTTCTGAGCTGGGATACCTACTATCTACAGCTGGTTTAAAGGCTACTGTCTTGTAACCTGCTATATGAAACCTCTTTACTTCTTTTTCTAAACTAGATGTCTTGCCCGAAAACATAGACCCTGTGTGTATAATTAACTTTCCCTTGTACTGGTGCACTATTTATTACCCCCCATGCTTTTGGTTTTTTTATTATACCATGAAGTAGATAATTTTTAAACCACAGGATTTGTCGATGTACAAGGTAAGCCAACTAAACATTTGCCACAAACCCCTGCATGACCAAGTTCTTTATATATCTGTTCATTTACTTGACACATTTCATAACATTTAAACCTATCAAAATTATCTATAAATAGGGCATCATTAACACAATTATCAACACAAATTCCACATGAACCATCGTGTTTAAATAAGCAATTTTCATTTGCTGTTCTCTTTGTTGCTTGTATTTTAAAGTTTGTTACAATATTTCCATATCTTCCACATGAACCTTTTTCAGTGATAAGCATATTGTTTATGCCAAACTTTCCTAGGCCTGCAATATAGGCTACATGCCTATTTGACCATACAGATGTTAACCTTTCATAATCCATGTTTTGGTCTGGGGGGAGTTTCCCAGCTTCAAACCCCATCTTAGTAAAGAATTTAATTAAGTCATCGTTTATTTGTCCTAAGAGTAAGTTTGTTTCTACATAAGCCCTAGCCCATTCTAGGGAAGCTGTTCTTTCTTTTATATTACTTTGACCTATAAAATCTTCAAAGGGTAAAAAGTAAGCTATGACTGTACTCGCGCTTTCTAATATGTCAAAAGGCTTAAGGTGGTTTTCGTTAGCTACCTCTTTTAATAAGTCAAAAACAGGGTCATGTGCATCTGCATAACCTACAAGAGGGTCCTTCCACCTTGTACTTATATCACCACTAGCTATAAAGTTTGAAATAGTATCTTTAATTTGCCCTAGTATTAAATGGTTAATGTCTTTCATTTAGTACTCCTTTATTACCATTTCCTCAATAATCACTGGATCTTTTGGCATGTCATTTCTACCAACTTCTACACTTGCAATCTTATCTACAACATCCATTCCCTCATATACTTGACCAAAGACTGTATGTTTAAAGTCTAACCATTCTGTCCCACCAAATTCTTCATAGGCTGCGATTACATCATCAGAAAAACCTCTTTCTTCTCCAAGCTTTTTCATTTGTTTTAATGAACGAGGGTCAAGGTCACTCTTTTGGACAATGAAAAATTGACTCCCGTTTGTATTAGGTCCTGCATTTGCCATGGATAGGGCTCCCTTTATATTCCTATGCAAAGGACTAAATTCATCTTCAAAGGACTTATTCCAAATGCTATGGCCTCCTCTGCCACTTCCATCTGGGTCTCCACCTTGAATCATAAAATCCTTTATTACCCTATGAAATTTCAACCCATTATAATAGCCATTTTTACTGTGAGTTACAAAGTTTTCAACTGCCTTTGGAGCAACTTGTGGAAATAATCTAAAACTTATATCCCCAAGACTTGTTTTCATAATTGCCACTTGTTCACCTTTTTTTGGTTTTTCTAATTGATTTAACATTTAAATTCCTCCTTTTTTGTTTTTCCAATTTTGCATTTTCCCATCTTCTAAATCTACTGACTTAACAGCCTCTACATTAAGCAGGCTCTCATATAATTCTTCATTTATTATACCCATGGGTTTTTTTATATAAAATTTAACATCTATATAACCTGTTTCCTCATCATCTATCTTTAAATCATCTATTGTAATATTCCTAATGCTAATCCCAAAGCTTCCAAATAAAGTGCCAACTTCTCCAATAAGTCCTGCCCTATCCTTAGCTGTGATCCTAATTATTTTATTGGCCCCTCTTAAGTAGTTCTTTTCAACTTTTGACAGGACAACTAAAGAAATTAAGACTATTAAGGCTGTTACTATGCCCCCAAAATAATAGCCTGACCCTACAGCCAATCCAATTCCTGCACATACCCATAGGCTTGCAGCAGTCGTTAGGCCCTTAATTGTATTTCCATTTCTTAGTATGGTACCTGCTCCAAGAAAACCAACCCCTGTTACTACATTTGAAGCTATTCTTGAAGGATCAGCCCTTTCTGGCATCCCATATAAGGAAATCAACATAATTAATGCAGACCCTACACTAACCAATATATGGGTCCTTAGGCCTGCAGGCCTGTTGCTAGCCTCCCTTTCTATCCCTATAATCCCACCTATAAGGGCTGCTAATAACAACCTCAGTAGTATATCTTGATTTGATATCATACAAAATGCCTCCCCTTTTTACTTAAATATATTTGAGCATTTAACTTAGTATATGCTATAATTTTCTAGAGGTGATAATGTGAATCATAAAACTTTTAAGTGCCAAGTATGCCCTGTAGGATGTAGTATAGAAGTTACTAGTGAAGATAATGATTTAATAATAAAAGGTAATAATTGTAATAGAGGCTTAGAATATGCTAGGTCTCTTTATGAGGATTCCCCTCAAGTTTTATTTGGCAGGTGTATCTTGTCAAATTCTTCCATGGGTAGGCTTGCAGTAAAGACAAGTTCCCCCATCCCAAAAGAAGTAAAAAGTAAGGTTATGAAAGAAATCCAAAATACCAGGGTTAGTGGTCCTATAAAAAAAGGACAGGTAATTATTGAAAATATTTTTAACCTTGGTGTTGATGTTGTAGCTATGCGAAAGGTTTTATAAGGCCCTTGTTCTTTACCAAACTCTTTAAGACAAAGAAAAACCAAATAAATAAAATTATCCCCTTTAAGATACTAGTTGCAGAAATTGCCCACCATATACCTGATAGGCCCAAGACCCCACTGGATAATACAATGGCAAGTGGAATCCTTAAGAGGTTAATTGAAACTCCTGATATAGTAGGGGGTAGGGTAAGGCCCAAACCATTAAAGGCTCCAGCCGTTCCTATTTCAATGCTCATAAAAAATTGAGACAAGCCAAGAATCCTTAGGTAAATTATCCCCTCAGCTATTGTCTTTTGGTCATTTGGAGTAAACATGGTAAATATTGGTTTAGCTGCAAATATTAATAAGAAGGAAATAAAGATACCAAAATACCCTAGTAGTTTTATACCCTTATAGTAGCCTTCCTTAATCCTATCGAATTTTTTGGCCCCGTAATTTTGCCCAACAAAGGCAGAAATTGCTGCTGCAAAACCTTCTGATGTCATCCATGACAGGGATTCAATTTGAGACCCAATGCTTTGAACTGCAACTGCAACTGCCCCATACTCAGCAATAATTCTTGTAAGTACAATCCCAATTAAGGCATGGACCCCTGTTTGAGTTGCAGGAGGAAAACCTAGTTTTATTATTTCTTTAACTTTTCTTATATCTAATTTTCTAAATAACCTTATGCCGTTAAATATTACCCCTTTATTCCTAGAAATAATTAAAAACATAAATGTAACTATAAATTGCGAACTAATAGTAGCTATAGCAGCCCCTTTTATACCTAGGCCAAATCCAAAGATTAATACTGGGTCTAGGATTATATTAACCGCAAGCCCTATGGTGTTTATCTTAAAAGGACTTAAGCTGTTCCCTGAACTATTCATGGCTGTTGAAAATATTGGATTTAAAAAGTGAAAGACTATTCCTAGTCCAATTATGCTCAAGTAAGATTCAGCCATAGTTACAACTACTGGGTCATCGAAGTTAAAAAATCCAATTATTTCAGATTTTAGGAAAAATAAACTTAAACCATATACTATAGCTATTAGTATGTCTAGTTGGAGTCCTTGAGTTATATAGTCTTTAGCCCTAAGATAATCTCCCTTGCCATAGGATTGGGCTACACTTACCCCAACCCCTATTTGAGATATTAATATAAAGGCTGCCCCTAGCCAAAGGAAGAATCCCCCAGCCCCAGCTGCTGCAACGGCCCTAGTATCTAATCTTCCAAGCCACATTATATCAGTAATATTATAGGCCATTTGAATAAATGATGTACCCATTATGGGCAAGGCAAGCTTGGTCAATGTCTTAATTATATTTCCTTCAGTTAAATTGATTCCTCTATTCATACTTTCTCCTTGTTCCTTGTGTGTCTTATGTTGTGAATCAAAAAATAATGGATAGCAGGGCTATCCAAAATTAATTTATGGCACCTTTATATTTAATCTATAATAATAAGCCTAGGCTAGGTATAAAAATATACCTATAAAGTGGATTATACTAGCTGAAAGAACAAATAAATGCCAGATAGCATGGTTATATGGTATTTTTTTAATGCTATAAAATATAGTACCTAGGGTGTATAATAAACCTCCACCTAATATATATAAGAAGAAGGATAAAGAAGTTGCATTAATAATAGCTTTTATAGGTATTATAGCAACCCAACCCATTCCAATATATAAAAATACTGATAAGAGTTTAAATTTATCAAACTTGCCGTATGTTACTATTTTAAAGATTACCCCTGCAATTGCTAAAAGCCAAATCCCACTTAAGATACCCCACTTTAATTTACCAGTTAAAGTTAATATTACTATAGGGGTATAGGTCCCTGCTATAAAAAGAAAAATTGACGAGTGATCAAAGACCCTTAAGATTTTTTTTGCCTTTATATTAGTGATGCTATGGTAGAGGGTTGAGGACATAAACATTAGTATTATACAAGCCCCATATATTGAAAAAGAAATAGTTGCAGGTAGGTCTTTCTTTAAAATTGATTGAATTAATAGAAAAACTAATCCAACTATGCCAAATACTACTCCTAGTCCATGGCTTATACCATTGAATATTTCTTCTTTCTTGGTGTAGGTAGTTCCCATAATATTTCCTCCTTATTCACCTTGGTCGGTTAAGATAATTGGTCCATCTTTTGTGATAGCAAGGGTGTGTTCGTATTGGGCAGAAAGGCTTTTATCCCTTGTTCTTGCAGTCCAATTGTTATCGTCTATTTGCATCCCATATTGACCCATATTTACCATAGGCTCAATAGTAATTACCATGCCCTCAATCAACCTTTGCCCCCTGCCTGGCTTGCCATAATGGGGTACTTGAGGGTCTTCGTGCATGTCTTTTCCAATTCCATGGCCTACAAAATCCCTTACTACTGAAAACCCGTTTTTTTCCACATGGCTTTGAATTGCATGCCCAATATCACCTAGTCTATTTCCCACTTGTGCTTGTTCAATCCCTAAGTACAAGGACTCTTTTGTCACATCAAGTAGTTTTTTCTTGTCTTCTGAAAGTTCTCCAACCCCATAGGTCCAAGCAGAATCTGCCAAGTATCCATCATACCTTACAACCATATCTATGGATACTATATCCCCTTCTTTTAGCTTTTCATCCCTTGGAAAGCCATGGCAAATTTCATCATTTATACTGGCACAAATAGCATAGGGATAACCATGGTAGCCTTTTTGTTCTGGATAAGCGCCTTTTTCTTCTAGGTACTTTTCTACAAATTGGTCAATTTCAGAAGTTGTAATCCCAGGCTTTATCATTTTTTTTATTTCCTTGTGAACATTTGCTAAGATTTCTCCTGCCTTTTTCATTTTCATTATTTCATCAGGTGTCTTTACAATAATCATTCAATTCTCTCCTTGTTTATTTTAAATATAATTTTTTATAATTTCTAAATACCTCTTTTTTTCTCTTAGTATATTTAAATCTTCATCTAAAAGAACCCAATTAATTAGGCCTGGGTGGAGTTTTAAACTAATTTCAATATCATTAAGGGCAAGGTCATATTCTTTTATCAGGGCATAAGAACATGCCCTATTATAATATAAATCATGGGCATCCTTCTTATGGGAGATGCCTTCACTTAAAATCCTTATAGCCTCTTTATAATCTTTTTTATCAATATATATGGCTGATAAGTTTAAATAAATATATTCATAAGTTGGCTTTAAGGCTTTTGCCTTATGATAATACTCTAGTGCCTTATCAATTTTTCCTAAACGACCGTAAACAACCCCTATATTAAAATGTGATAGGTAAAAATCATCTTTGTGTAAGATACTTTTTTTTAAGAAGCTTAAACTTAACTTCAAATCACCTTCTTCTTCATAAATGGCCCCTAGGTTATTAAGGGCAAAGGGGTGGTTTGGATTTATATCTAGTATTTTATAATAAAGTGAAATTGCTTCTTTTATCTTTCCTTCTTTATCTAGTAAGTTAGCAAGATTATAAAGTGACAAAGTGTCTTCTTTTGATATTTCTATGGCTCTTTTATAAGAGTCCTTGGCAGTATTTAACTCTCCTAAGTCTTCATATATAAGTCCTAGTTGATAATATGCATGGTGGTGGTCTTTATCTAACTTAGTTATCTTCTTATAGTAATTTATGGCCTCACTTATTTGATTTAATTCTGTGGATATTACTCCTAAATTAAATAAAATTAATATTTTAGAATCCCTAGTCCTTGATCCTTCTAAGGCTTTTTTATAAAGGGCAAGGGATTTTTCCAAATCACCCTCTATATACATTTTTTCTCCTAGTATCCTATAATTATTACCCCTAAAGTCCATATATACTCCTACCTATTCTATCATATTTTCAGAAAAAAAGTAGAGGCTAACCTCTACTTAAAATTTGTAAGTCCCTATATACATATAATTAACTCCATCTATGGTTACTTCTTTTATATCAGTATCCCATTTATTGTTAAGTCCCTGTCTTTTTGCAAGTTCTTCAAAGTAGTACATGGCAATACCTGCATCAGCATAGGAGTACTTCCCATTAAACTCTTCTATAAATAAATCTACACTTTCATTGTGGACAATAAATCTCCATGGTTGAAGGTTTTTAGTAGATGGAGCAAACCTTATATAAAATAACAAGTCGCCAAGTCCCCTATCTTCTAGGGTGTCCATGCTTACTAAATTATTCATTTCTTCTAAAAATACTATCTCTTCAATTCCTCTTCTTTCACTAAAGGACTCTTGTGCAAATGGATTTTTTGGTTTTGCATAGCCAATTGCTAATAAATACTCTGTATTACCAGACTCTTCTCCAAAAATTGCTCTTTTTCTCTCATCTTCTATATCATTTAAACTAACCCAGCAAGTTCCAAGTCCTAGTTTGTTAATTCCACTTATAAGCTTCTCCATATAATATCCACTATCTACTAGGGCTTTTGGACTATGGTTTTTTATATCAATTGAAATATAGTGGGGGCTTTCTATCATAACTCCCGCATAGCCACCTATCCCCCTAAGGCTATCTGAAATATGCTTGCCATATTCATAAAAGCCAAGGTTCATCCCACTTTCCCCTAATTCCTTGTTCATTCTTTCAATTAAAAGTTTAACTTCCTTTAAGTCTACTTCTTTTAGATTTTGCTTTTTAAACTCCCTTGTTGATTTTCTGCTTTTTAAAAAGTCTGCCATATTCATTTTTAAATTCCTCCCTATTGTTTGTTATGTTAGGCTTATCTTATAGGTTTAATCCTATTGCAAGGCCCAATTTGTTGATAAATTCTAAAAAGTATATATGAATAGTTAAACTAGCAAATACTCCTAGTATTATTCCTGCAACTACATCTGTAGGGTAGTGTACCCCCAGATAAATCCTACTTAGGCCAATAACTAAGGCAAGTAATAAGACAACCATAGCAAATTTAGGCAAGTTGACAGCTAGGGTAGTTGCCAAGGAAAAGCTTGCTGTAGTATGTCCTGATGGAAAGGAATAATCCCTTAATTCTATTCCAAAGGTATGGAGGTGTTCTAGGATTTTATAGGGTCTTTCCCTGCTCATCAACCTCTTTAGGGATTGGACGAAAACTTGACCAAAGGAAAGGGCAAAAATAGCTTCAAGTCCAATCATCTTTATTTCCCTAGTCCCAAATAATAAAAGGCCCATGGCAAAAATAGATGTAAATATGGCACCTCCTAAATCAGTTACCCTAAACATTATCTTATCCAAATACTTATTCTTAATTTTAGAATTTATAAGGCGGATAAAAAAGTCATCAAATTTCTTAAAATAATTTATCAAGGTCTTCACTCCGATCTATACAAGAACAATTATATTACATTGTTACCCGATAATAAAGACTATATTAATAATTCCATGTATAATCCTTAATTTTTATGATAAAATCTATTTATAATGGACTTGGAGGACTAAAATGGACTTAAGTGAGATTCAAATAAGAGCAATAAATCATAAAAATGGGCCCGCTTTAGTTTTAGCCGTTCCAGGAGCAGGTAAGACTACAGTAATTATCCACAGGACTCATAAGTTAATATCAAAAGATAAGGTTAAGGCTGAGAGAATACTTTCAATAACATTTAGTAAGGCTTCTGCCCTTGATATGAAGTCTCGCTACTTAAATTTTTATAAGGGTCAAGGCATTATGCCCTTATTTACAACTATTCATAGCTTTTGCTATAAAATAATAAGGGATTATACGAAAAAGCAAAACCACACCTATAATATAATTGAAAATGAAAAAGAAAACTTAAATAAGTATAATATTGTTAAAAACTTATATTATAAGGTAAATAAGAGCCAGATTACTGAAGAAAAACTAGATTCTTTTATTTCTTATGTAGGCTTTATAAAAAATACAATGATCTTACCCCATGACTTTATTAGGATAAAAAAGATAGATTTTGATAATTTTATTAAACTTTATTATGAATATGAAAAGTATAAAAAAGATAATTACTTGCTAGATTTTGATGATATGCTTACCCTAAGCTATGATTTGTTAAAAAGTCATCCAAAGGCCCTTAACTACTACCGAAAAACCTTTGATTATATACAATTAGATGAGGGGCAAGATACATCCAAACTCCAATATGAGATAATTAAATTACTAGCTTATCCAGATAATAATCTCTTTGTAGTTGCAGATGATGACCAGTCTATTTATGGCTTTAGGGGGGCCTCTCCAGAGGAGCTTTTAAATTTTAAAAGGGACTTTCCTAAGGGGGAAATATTTTTTATGCAAGATAACTTTAGGTCTTCAAAAAATATAGTCTCTATGTCAAATAACTTTATTCATCAAAATAAAAATAGGTACTTAAAGGAAATTGCTACAAGTAATCCCTATATAGGGCCCATTGAAGTTGTTAAATTTAAGTCTATCCTAGACCAGTATTCTTATATCTTAGAAGATATTAAAAATAAAGAAGGTACTATGGCAATCTTATATAGGAACAACCTATCCTCTTTAGGTCTTTTAAATCTATTTGAAAAGAACAATGTTTTATTTTATATAAGAGATTTAAAGTTAAAATTTTTTAACCACTGGGTAATAAGAGATATTTTATCGTTTATGGAACTTTCTTTGGAAATTAATAATGTCACCCTATATGAAAATATTTATTATAAGTCCAAGGGCTATATATCTAAAAAAATGATTCTTTGGCTTAAGACTAAAAATTTTAAGGGGTCTCTTTTTTCCCAACTTTTAAAATACCCCCTCTTAAGTGATTATTATAAAAAGAGCATTCGTGAATTAGAACTTGATTTTAAACGGCTTTCAAAACTATCCCCTTTTAAATCTATCGAGTATATTATGGATAAGTTAGATTATGAAAATTACCTTAGGGAAAACTCTATGAAATTTGGTTCTACCTATCAAAATTTAATAGAAATGATTTTTTATTTAAAATTAATAGCTAAGGAAACGCAAGATTTATATGACTTTAAAGATAGGTTAAGTAAGCTTAATGAAGTCTTATTTTCATCTAGTAAAAACGAAAGTAATATTACCCTTTCTACAATCCATTCAGCCAAGGGTCTTGAGTTTGACAATGTTTACATTATAGACCTAGTAGATGGAAGTTTCCCTTGTGCAAGTTCTATTGAGGAGTTGGAAAACAAAAATCCTTCGTCATATGAAGAAGAAAGAAGATTGTTTTATGTAGGCATGACAAGGGCTAAAAAAAGCCTTCACCTTTTAAGCTATGCAAAGATTGAAAACAAGAAAACAGACCCTTCAAGGTTTTTAAAGGAACTTCAAATAAGCTCAAAAATCATAGGCCAGAAGTAAATTCTGGCCTATAGCAATTCAACGCTTGAATCAAATTTATATATTACATTCTTTCTTTCCACAACAATATTTATCCTCTTAGAAAGGTAGGGGTCTTTTTTAATCTCTATTACTAATTCCTTGTTAGGATTAATTGCAACTGGATTTCCTATCCTCCTTAGCATGGATAAATCCCCTGTAGTATCCCCATAAGCGTAGCTATTAACTAAGTCTACATCGTATTTTAAAATTATTTCATTTAACTGCTTTTTCTTACTATCAGAATCCCACATTTTAATTATCTCGCCTGTATAGTTGTTATCAGAGTCTACCTTGTAAACTGTCCCCCTATACTCTGTCACTCCATATTTTTCAGCCATCTTAGAAACTAAAAAGTCAGGGCTTCCAGATATGAAAAATACCTTATGGCCCATGTTTTTATGCCATTCTATTTGGTCTCTTGAGTACTTATAGACCATATCCCAGTTAGAATCTATAACATGCTTTGCAACAAACTCCACGTATTCTTTATTTACCCCTTGTAATTCTTGTAAGTAGACTCCAGCTAAGAGTTCTAAGTATTGTTCAAATTCACCATATCTCTTTTCCCATTCGTCAAATGCCTTTTTCACTTTTGTATACCAAATTTCTGGGCTAAATATTTCAAAAGCTATCATCTTTTTAAAATGTTCAATCATAAGTGAATTTCTAAATATTGTCCCATCAATATCAAAAAACGCCGCGACATCCTTCACCTTATCCCTCTTTTCTCTTGTAAAGTTTATTGTTTTAAAGTAAATGTAAGAACAGTAGGATTGTGGTCTGAGTACTTAAAGTTAGTGTCTGTAGTACTAACACCTACACTTTCTACATTGTCAGATAATAAAAATCCATCTATAATAGCTTTAAAATTTTCCCCATCCTTATAAGGCTTTGCCAGGGTTCTTACTGTAGGTAGCTCATAATCAATCCCCCAATTGTACTTTGATACTTCATAGTTTTCAGGGAGGTTCTTTAGCCAAAATGGCCAATCTTCTAAGGCTGTAAATTTATCTGGCTCTGTGTTTGGGAGGTTGTGGTTCCAATCTCCACCTACTATAATGTAGTTACCCCTAATATACTCCCCTTCTAGGTACCTCTTTAAATAGTTAAGTTGTTGTTGCCTAATAATTCCTCCCTTATCAAAGGCTGAGAGGTGAATATTTACAAGAACTAACTCCTTCCCATTATCAACTTCTAGCCTTGTCTCAACAAAGCACCTATCAAGTTCAAATAATTGTATTAGCCACTTTTCCGACCCTGGAAATTGAAACCTGCTAGCCTGTGTGATATTATATCTTGAAAATGTGCTAATACCAGACTCAACCCTCCCCATAGGCCTTAGTAGAGGGATAGGGACCCAGGCTACCTTGTAATTAAGTGCAAAGGTAAAGCCATAATTTGGGTAGTTTTCCTTTAGAATATCTAGCTGGTTAACCATATGGGAACGGCTAGATTTTGTATCTATTTCTTGAAATAAAAAAATATCGGATTCAGCTCCATCTACAATATCAATAATGTTTCTTATATTATCTAGTACTTTTTCCTTACTTTCAGCCCTTGATCTCCTACCTCCATCGGCAAAAAAATCTTGACCTTCATCTAGGCCCCCATAACCTATATTGTAGGAAAGGATCTTTATTTCTTTTTCTATGGGTACAAGCTTTACTTGGTTATTTGAAATTGAGAGGTTTAACTTTTCCTTAGGATTCATAGAAGTTAGAAAAGTATAAACTATAAAAGATGCAAATAAAAATAATAATAAGCTAATTACAATTAAAAGAGCTTTTATAGCTTTCATTTAAATCCCCCCCATAGTTAAATCTTACTTTGAATAAAATACAGTTAGGACACCTGGGCCAGCATGGGCTCCAATCACTGCTCCTACTTCTCCAATTAAAAAGTCTTTAACCCCTAACTTTTCACTAATCATTTCCTTTAGTTTTTCTGCTGCCTCTATATCGTCCCCATGGAAGACATATACAGTTTTACTTGTAAAGTCTTTGTTAATTGCTCTTTTTTCCATAAGTTCTACCATGGTTTTATATACCTTGTTTTTCCCTCTTACCTTCTCTAGGACAGCTAGTTTACCATCAACTACTTCTAAAACAGGCTTAATATTTAGCATGCCTCCAAGTACTGCATTGGTTTTAGATACTCTGCCCCCCCTATAGAGGTATTCAATATCATCAACTGTGAAAATATGGTCTATATTTTTAATATTATAATCAATAATTTCTAGTATTTCTTCCTTGGATTTTCCTTCCTTTAAGGCCTTTGCAGCTTCATTTACAATAAAACCATAACCCCCTGATGCAGCTTTTGAGTCTATTATTTCTATATCTACCCCTGGATTTTCTCCTATAACTTGTAACTTAGCTAAGTGGGCAGATTGAAAAGTAGATGAAAGCTCAGATGAAAACCCTAAATAAATAAGACTAGACCCATCCTTGGTTAATTCTTCAAACTTCTCTTGAAAAATTAAGGGAGTGATTTGTGCTGTCTTATAAACTACCCCACTTCTCATATTGTCATAAACTTCTTTTGGACTAATATCTATCTTATCCCTGTATGATTTTTCCCCTCTTATTACCATAATAGGCAAAACATCTATTCCCAGTTTTTTTATAAGGTCTTCTGGTAGATCACAAGCACTGTCACATAAAATTTTTAAAGCCATAATAATATCCTCCTTGTTTATATTTGTTATGTATATTCCCCATATAAATCTATTTTATAGCTTAAAGCTTATAATAGCTATCCTTTTTTTTTCAAAAGATTATACAAAAGATAGAAAAATGTGTACAATAAGAGGGGAGGGATATATATGGATAAATTATTAGATAGGTTTATTTCTTATACTCAAATTGATACTACATCGGATGAAAGCTCGGTAAGTACTCCAAGCTCTAATTCTCAGCTAGACCTTGCAAGAAAGCTTGTACTTGAGTTAAAAGAAATAGGTATGGAGGATGTTTCTTTAGATGAAAGAGGTTATGTAATGGCTAGCCTACCTGCAAATGATCCTAGTAAAAAAAGGACTTTGGGTTTTATAGCCCATATGGACACTAGCCCAGATATGTCGGGGGAGAATGTAAAAGTTAATAAAGTAATAAATTATCAGGGTGAGGATATTATCTTAAACAAGGACTTAAATATTATTATGTCCCCATCAGACTTTAAAGACTTAAAGGACCATATTGGCAAAACTCTTTTAACTACTGATGGAACCACTTTATTGGGGGCAGACAATAAGGCTGGGATAGCAGAAATAATTACCGCTATGGACTACCTTATAAAAAATCCCCAAATACCTCATTGTAATTTAAAGGTTGCCTTCACTCCAGATGAGGAAATTGGCAGGGGAGCAGATTATTTTGATGTAGAAAAGTTTGGGTGTGACTTTGCCTATACAGTAGATGGGGGTCCTGTTGGCGAACTTGAATATGAAAACTTTAATGCAGCTACTGCAAAATTACTAATTAAGGGGAGAAATGTTCACCCTGGAACTGCTAAGAATAAGATGATAAATTCTATACTTCTAGCATATGAAATAAATAATATGCTACCAGTAGATCAAAGACCAGAGTATACTCAAGATTACGAGGGCTTCTTTCACTTGATGCATTTAAATGGGAGTGTCGAAAAGACAAGTATGGCCTTTATAATTAGGGACCACTTTAAGGAAAGTTTTGAAAAAAAGAAAGAATTGTTACAAGAAGTTGTAGCTTTTATGAATTTCAAGTATGGGGATCTTATAGATTTAAAAATTGAAGACACCTACTACAATATGAAAGAAATGATCCTACCCCATATGGAGATAGTAGACCTTGCTAAAAAAGCCATGCAGGGGCTTGGTATAGAAGCTATTGTTAAACCTATTAGGGGGGGAACTGATGGGTCTAGGCTATCCTTTATGGGCCTTCCCTGTCCTAATATATTTACAGGTGGTTACAACTATCATGGAAAGTTTGAATATATCCCTTTAGAGGATATGGAACTTGCAACTAAGACAATAATAGAAATTTCAAAGCTTGCTTAAAAAAAACCTTTAGCTACTAGCTAAAGGTTTTTGTGTATTAACTTATGGTAGCCTTCTAGGAGGTCTATAATAATTTTATTACTCATGCTAGGTACTTTTAAATTATCAATTTGTGAAACAGGCAAGACCCCTGTACTAGTACCAGATACAAACAAGGCCCCTATCTTTATTAAATCATCCTTATGAAGCTTTCTTTCAATAACCTTATAGCCTAAGTCTTCTGCTAAGGATAAGATGTGCTTTCTCGTTATGCCCAGTAGGACTAGGTCTGCGGGTGCAGTATACAATTTGTCATCTAATACATAAAACATATTAGACCTGCTGCCTTCAAGGATAAAGCCCTTAGAATCTACTAGGAGGGCCTCAAAGGCATTGTTTGAATCCATGGCTTCTTTAACCCTATCTTTAAAGTCTGAATGTTGTATCTTAGCATTTGGATTATCCCTAGTATGGTCAAATAAAATAGTCTTTACCCCTTCTTCATAATAAGATTTTGGGGGATAAAAACTTAAGATCGGATAAACTAAAAAAATTTTATCTTGGTTTTCATCTTCAACTGTAAGAAGTTTTATGTTGTTGTTTTTTATTTGGTTTATGTCTATGCACTGCCTAGCATAGTCTTTAATATCCTCTCTTGAAAAATTAATATCATAAGAAATTAAGTCAGCTGACCTAAACATCCTATCAAGGTGGTCATCTAAAAATAAGGGTTTACCTTCTACAACCCTAACCACTTCGTATATGGGTGACTTACTAATACTCTTAAATATAGATTCATCTTTACTATCAAATACTTCTCCATTTACAATGTACTTATCCATAATTGCTTCGTTTTTCATTTAGAACTCCTCCTTTAAAGTATGGGTGATAAAAGTCTTGAAACAGACTCCTTTATCTTTACTAGGTTTGACCTCTTTGAATAAGATTCTATGGTTATTTCCTTGCAATTAGCAAGGTCATTATAAAACCTATCTCCAAGGGCATTGTTTATTTGCCTATCATAAAGAAATGCATTTATCTCAAAGTTAAGTTTAAAACTCCTAATATCAAGGTTTGCTGTCCCTACACTAGCTACATCCTGGTCCATGATAAGAACCTTGGAATGGACAAAACCCCTTTCATATACATAAAATTTCACTCCTGCTTGAAGTAGGTCCCCTATATAGCTTAGGCTAGCCCAATATATAAAAGGGTGATCAGGTTTATTAGGCATCATTACCCTTACATCTACACCAGAAAGTGCTGCTATTTTTAGGGCTTCATAAATTGAATCATCAGGTATAAAATATGGTGTTTCAATGTATATTCTTTCCTCAGCATTAGATATCATTTTCAAATACCCATCCTTGATGCTTGGCCATTTTGAATCTGGCCCACTACTTACTATTTGAATTCCTACCTCATCCTGGTAGGAATTTTCACCAATATAGCTTTGGCATCCCTTTATTTCTTCTCCTGATGCAAATCTCCAGTCTACAAAAAACTGCCATTGGATAGCAGAAATAGCTGAACCCTTTATTTTTATATGGGTATCCCTCCAATAGCCAAACTTTTTAGATAAACCCAAGTATTCATCTCCTACATTAAAGCCCCCTAAATAAGCTTCTTTGCCGTCAATAACACATATTTTCCTATGGTTTCTATAGTTAATTCTTACATTAAATATGGGTATAAAAGGGGGGTAGAAAAATAGGACTTCCCCTCCAGCTTCCTTTAATATATTAGTTAATTTCTTCCTAAGAAAACGTCCACCCATACCATCCACTAAGAGTTTAACTTCAACTCCTTCACTTGCCTTTAAGGCTAGGGCCTTAATAACCTTCTTTCCTATTTGATCATTTTTAAAAATATAATATTCCATGTGGATGTATTGTTTGGCATTGTTTATAGACTTTAAAAGGGCCTTAAACTTATCTTCCCCACTAAAAAATAAATCGACTTGGTTATCATTTGAATATATGGCCTTATTGCCCATTAAGTTAAGCTTAATTATTTCATCGTATTTTTTATAATCAGGATTGTTTTTTAAAAATTCCTTTGTGCTTAGGTTTTTTTCTTGGTCTGCTACTATAATATCAAAATAATTGTCCTCTTCTTCCTTTGTTTTAAACTTTTTCTTCTTTCTCATATCTTGACCTATAAAGAGATATAAGACAAAACCTACAATTGGCAAAAAAAGCAGGACCATTAACCAAAGCCAAGTGGAAGTAGGATTTCTTCTTTCAAAAAAAACAAGGACAAGGGCTAGGAGGATATTTACCCATATTAAGTTACTAAATACTAGCACATAAGATGATAACAAATCTTCCATTATACTCTCCTTGACCTTAATTTACTTTTTAGACTTATACCTTTTATTTGAATCCAAGATTTTTTTCCTTATTCTAAAGTTAAGAGGGGTTACCTCTATTAACTCATCATCTTCGATAAACTCCAATGCCTCTTCTAAACTCATGTTTTTAGGTGGAGAAAGCTTTAAAGAATCATCAGCTCCAGATGACCTAACATTTGACTGTTGCTTTTTCCTAGTTACATTTACTTCAACATCGAGCCCCTTAGGATTAGATCCAACTATCATACCACTATAAACTGGCACTCCAGGTGAAATAAATAAGATACCCCTTTCTTGGGCAGCATATAAACCATATCCTGTTGAATCTCCTGTTTCATAGGCAATAATTGAACCAACCTTTCTCTTTGGTATATCCCCCTTGTAGGGTGCATAACCATCAAACATAGTATTTATAATACCATTACCCTTTGTATCAGTTAAAAATTCTTGTCGGTAACCTATAAGGCCCCTTGCAGGAATAGAAAATATCAACCTAGCATAGCCTCCTGTTGGTTCAGACATGCTCAAAAGTTCTCCCCTTCTTTGGCCAAGCTTGTCTATAACAGCCCCTACAAATTCATTGTTTACATCAATAGTAACTTTTTCAATAGGTTCGTGTTTTTTCCCATCAATTATTTTATATAGTACCTCTGGTTTGGATACTTGAAATTCATACCCTTCCCTTCTCATGTTTTCTATTAGTACAGAAAGGTGTAATTCCCCCCTGCCAGATACCTTAAAAGCATCTGTTAGGCCTGTATCATCAACCCTTAAAGAAACATCTGTTTGAATTTCCCTATATAGCCTGGTCCTTATTTGCCTTGAGGTGACAAAGTCCCCTTCCCTACCTGCAAAAGGACTGTTATTTACAGAAAAAGTCATTGCAAGGGTTGGTTCTGAAATCTTCACAAAATCTATTGCCTCTGGCTTGTTGATATCACAGATGGTATCGCCAATTTCAATTTCTGTCAATCCAGCCATGGCAATAATAGACCCCATCTTTGCACTTTCTACTTCAACCCTATTTAAGCCTTCAAACTCATATAATTTATTTATCTTAGCCTTGATTCTCTTTTCTGGGTTGGCCTTGTTTAAGATCATAACTTCTTGATTTCTAAATATTTCTCCTCTTTCTACCTTCCCTATTCCAATCCTTCCAACATAATCGTTATAGTCAATGGTAGATACTAAAACTTGGGTTGGCTCATCCATACTCCCTTGTGGAGCAGGGATAAATTCTATTATTGTATCAAATAAGACATTCATGGAATCTGTTAAGGTTGTAAAATCTAAACTTGCCCTACCTTGCTTTGCAGATGTGAATACAAAAGGACATTCTAGCTGGTCTTCCTTGGCGCCTAATTCTATAAATAAGTCAATGATTTCATCTATTACTTCATCTGGCCTTGCTTCTTCCCTATCTATTTTATTTATTGCAACCACTACTGGGAGTTCCAATTCAAGAGCCTTTTTTAAAACAAACTTTGTTTGGGGCATAGGACCTTCAAAGGCATCAACTACTACAACTACCCCATCTACCATCTTTAAAACCCTTTCAACTTCTCCACCAAAGTCAGCATGACCAGGGGTGTCAACAATGTTTATTTTAATCCCATTATGGGTTACAGCAGTATTCTTTGCAAGTATTGTGATTCCTCTTTCCTTTTCAATATCATTTGAATCCATTACTCTCTCTACTATTACTTGGTTTTCTCTATAAACACCTGATTGTTTTAATAAGGTATCAACTAGGGTAGTTTTACCATGGTCTACATGGGCTATTATTGCAACATTTCTAATATCATTTCTCTTCATATTATTCTTCAATTTCCCTTCTATAATCCGTTTTCTTTTCCAACCTTATTATTCTATCACACTTTGTTAAATTATGCTAAATAAAATTAATGCTATTACCTACCCTCTTAGGATAGACAATACCATTAATATAGGGATTGTAATTTTTATTAAGTTAGGTAAGGTTTTTTACTGACACAACCTTATTTTTTTTGAAATAAAATTCATCAGAAAGTCCTTTTACTATGACTAGGCCCCGTCCAAAAGATTTTAAATCCTTGGCATTGTAGTCTGTCAAATTATAATTTATACCCTTTCCTTCATCTTCCACTTCTATGGTCAACTTACTTTCATCCATTTTCATAGTTAAGCTAATACATTTTGTAGATTCACACTCATTTCCATGGAGGGCCCCATTAACTATTAGCTCACTTAATATGACCTTAATATCAAATAAGATGTCTTGATTTGATATTTGGTCCTTTAAGGAGCTTACATTTCTTTCAACAAATGACTTAATGGTTTCTAAGTCGCTGCAAACTGTGCCTTTGTATATATACTTCATCGTCTATCACATCCATTTTTACTATTCAGACTTTTTTTACCCATTAATTTATATAATAATCCCATATATAAAAATTATAATATTAATTAGTTTATTTCTTCAAAATTAGGATATATATGGTATAATGAAGGAGCATAGAATATTTAAGGGAAAGGAGAATGTATAATGGATAAGTGGGTATGTCAACCATGTGGTTATGTTTACGATCCAGCTGAAGGAGATCCAGATGGAGGAGTAGCACCAGGTACTGCTTTTGAAGATATTCCTGATGATTGGGTATGTCCTGTTTGTGGGGCAGAGAAAGATATGTTCGAAAAAGAATAATAAAAGAATACTTAAAAAGACCAGTTTTTACTGGTCTTTTAATTTTTACAAAGTATTATTATTATTCTGAAAGGGTTTCTAATTCACCCAAATTATAAATTTCTAACAAGGCCCACAATTCATCCTTATTTGTCTTATCTAAGGATGAAAAGGCTATTAGCTTGTCTTCTTCCTTAAGTTTTAATTCCTTTTTAATTATATTTAGGTGTTTTTGTCTTTGACCCTTTGAAATTTTATCAGCCTTGGTTGCAACAATAATTGCATCATACCCATAGGCCTTTATCCAATCATACATTTCTATATCTTGAACAGATGGGGAATGTCTAATATCCACTATTAAAACAATGGCCTTTAAGTTACCTCTTTTTTTTAGGTATTTTTCAATTATTTCTCCCCATTTTTTTCTTTCGGTCTTAGAAACTTGGGCATATCCATAACCTGGCAGGTCTACAAACCTAAAACTTTCATTTATTATATAAAAGTTTATGGTCCTTGTCTTTCCAGGTTTACCACTAGTCCTAGCCAAGTTACTCCTATTAATTAGGGTGTTAATCAAGGATGACTTCCCTACATTTGACCTTCCTGCAAAGGCTATTTCAAACAAGGCATCATCTGGGTACCCCTTTGGGGCTACTGCCATTGCTTGCAGGTTTGAACTAGTTATCTTCATCTTTAACATCCTTTGATATTAAGGCTTCACTTAAGACCTCATCTAGGTTTAAAACAAACTTAAACTCCATTTTCTTCTTTACCCTGTCTGGAATTTCTTCCAAATCCTTTTCATTATCTTTTGGTAAAAGGACCCTTTTAATACCCATCCTGTGGGCAGCAAGGATTTTTTCTTTTATCCCTCCTACTGGAAGGACCCTCCCCCTAAGGGTAATTTCTCCTGTCATTGCTAAATCTCTTTTAATAGGAGTTTCTGTCAAGGCGGACACTACTGCTGTTGCTATTGTTATACCTGCTGAAGGACCATCTTTTGGAATTGCACCTTCTGGCACGTGGATGTGTATATCCATATCCTTGTAAAAGTCAGGGGATATATTTAAATCATCTGCATTAGCCCTTACATAACTTATACCTGCCATGGCAGATTCTTTCATAACATCTCCAAGTTTACCCGTTAGTTGAGTTTTGCCAGTCCCCTTCATGGTTGTTGCTTCTACAGAAAGGGTCTCCCCTCCTACAGCAGTCCATGCAAGGCCATTTGCAACCCCTACTTGGTCAACTTCTTCAACTAAATCATACCTGTACTTTTTACTACCCAAGTATTTTTCAAGGTTAGATGAGTTTATTTTTATAGTCTTTTTATCTTTTTCTACTATTATCTTAGCAGCCTTTCTACAAACATTTGCAATATTTCTTTCTAAATTTCTAACCCCTGCTTCCCTTGTGTAGTAGCTTATAATTGACTTAAGGGCTGATTCTGATATTTGAACCTTTTCTTGTGTTAGGCCATGTTCTTTCAATTGTTTTGGAAGCAAGTACCTCTTTGCAATTTCAAGCTTTTCTTCTTCAGTATAGCCACTTATCCTTATTACTTCCATCCTATCTAAGAGGGCTGGAGGTATGCTTGATGTTGTATTTGCAGTAGTTAAAAACAAGACTTTAGATAAGTCAAAGGGTGCATCTAGGAAGTGATCCGTAAATGTAGCATTTTGTTCTGGATCTAGGACCTCTAATAAGGCACTAGCAGGGTCTCCCCTAAAATCATTTGCCAACTTGTCAATTTCATCAAATAAGAATACTGGATTCTTTGAATTTGCTTTTTTAATTGAGCTGATTATTCTTCCTGGCATGGCCCCAACATAAGTCCTCCTATGCCCTCTTATTTCAGCTTCATCCCTTACCCCTCCTAGGGACATACGAACGAACTTCCTATTTAAGGAAGATGCTATAGATTTGGCTATAGAAGTTTTCCCCACTCCAGGAGGACCAACTAAACATAAGATAGGACCCTTTATAGAATTTGTTAATTGCCTTATAGCAATGAATTCTAAGATTCTCTCCTTTACATCTTCTAGTCCATAGTGGTCATCATCAAGAACTTTTCTTGCGTTTTTAATATCTATTTTCTCCTTGGTTTCCTTATCCCAAGGAAGGTCAACTATCCAATCAAGATAGGTCCTTATTACCCCAACTTCAGCTGAGTGGGGTGATGTTTTTAATAAACGCTCAACTTCCTTTAAGGCTTTTTCCTTAACTTCTTTTGGCATTTTAATTTTATTAATTTTCTTTTGGTATTCTTCAATTTCAGAACTTAGGCCATCATCCTCTCCCAGTTCTTTTTGTATTGCCTTTAGTTGTTCCTTAAGGTAGTATTCTTTTTGAACCTTGTTAATTGATTTTCTTACCTTTTGGTTAATCCTATCTTCAATTCGAAGCAATTCAATTTCTTGTTGTAAAATTTCATGTAGGACTTCTAACCTTTCATAAAAATCATAAGTTTCTAGGATTCTTTGGTCATCTTCCTGCTTTAAGAAGATATAGGATGCTATAACATCTGCCAGCCTACCTGGGTCTTCAATATCAGATATGGTATATAAAACTTCTGATGAAACCTTTGTATTTAAACTTATATACTCCTCTAAATCAAGAGTAACAAGCCTCATGGCTGCTTCTATATCTTGGTTTATTTCTATTTTTTGGGGGTCATAAGAGTATTCTTTAGTCTTAGCCTCAAAGTAGGGTTCTTCACTTACAATATCTACAACTTCTCCCCTATTAACTCCCTCAACTAAGACCCTAATGGACCCTCCAGGTAATTTTAGCATTTGCTTAACTCTGGCTATGGTACCAACCTTGTAAAAGTCATTTATTGTTGGTTCTTCAACCTTTGAATTTATTTGAGTGCAAAGTAGGATCATGGAGTCATCCATCATTGCTTTTTCAAGCGCTTGTACAGACTTTTCCCTACCTACATCAAAGTGTATTACCATGTGTGGAAATATTGAAATCCCCCTAAGTGGAATTAAGGGTAAGTTTCTTTCTAAAATTTCATAAGGATTATTCAAAATATCCCTCCTCTAATGCAAAATAAAAGCTCACAATGTGAGCCCTTATGATGCAGATTCATTACTGCGTTTTTTCTTTGTAGTCGTACTTTTTTTATTTACCAAAACCAAGGTTGGTTCCTTACCTTCTAAGATTGTGTCTTTTGTAATTACACATTTTTCGACATCGTCCCTGTTTGGTATTTCATACATTATATCAAGCATTTTTTCTTCTATAACACTTCTTAAGCCCCTGGCCCCTGTTTTTCTTTCTATAGCTCTTTTTGCAACTTCAACTAAAGCTTCTTCTTCAAACTCTAATTTAATATCATCCATGTGAAAGAGTTGCTGGTATTGCTTTACTAGGGCATTTTTTGGCTCTGTTAAGATGCTAATTAGGGCTTCTTCATCTAACTCTTCTAAGGCTGCTAGAACTGGTAATCTCCCTACAAATTCTGGAATCAAACCATATTTTATTAAGTCCTCTGGTTGAATTTGCTTTAAAAGTTCGCTCATTGATTTCTTTTGGGACTTTACATCTGCTCCAAATCCCATTGTTTTCTTACCAACCCTAGATTGAATTATCTTATCTAGGCCATCAAAGGCTCCCCCTACTATAAAGAGTATATTTGTGGTGTCAATTTGAATAAATTCCTGGTGGGGGTGTTTTCTTCCACCTTGTGGAGGTACATTTGCAACAGTACCTTCAAGTATTTTAAGAAGGGCCTGTTGAACCCCTTCACCACTTACATCCCTAGTGATAGATGGGTTTTCTGATTTCCTTGCCACCTTGTCTATTTCATCAATGTAAATTATACCCTTTTCAGCTCTTTCAATATCATAATCTGCAGCTTGAATAAGCTTTAATATTATATTTTCTACATCTTCTCCCACATAGCCTGCTTCGGTTAAGGAGGTTGCATCTGCAATTGCAAACGGAACATTTAATATCCTTGCAAGGGTTTGGGCTAGGAGGGTCTTACCTGAACCTGTTGGTCCTATCATTAATATATTACTTTTTTGCAATTCTACATCGTCATTTGCTGACTTTTGACTGTTAATTCTCTTATAATGGTTATAAACAGCTACAGAAAGATTTCTTTTTGCTCTTTCTTGCTGTATAACATATTCATCTAAGCTTTCTTTTATAGAAGATGGCTTGGGTATACTTGTCATTTCATACTCTTCAATAAAGTCCTCAAATTCTTCTTCTATGATTTCTTGGCATAACTCAATACACTCATTACAGATAAAGACATTTGGCCCTGCAATAAGTCTTCTTACTTGATCTTGTGGCTTGCCACAAAATGAACATTTTAACTGTTTTTCTTCGTTTTTCGCCATGGAATCACCTCTATTTCTTTCTCTCCATAACTTGGTCTATTATACCATATTCAACTGCTTGTTCTGCATTCATATAGTAATCTCTATCAGTATCTTTTGCTATTCTTTCAACAGGTTGCCCTGTTCTTTGTGCAAGTATTTTGTTAATTCTTTCTCTGATTTCAATAATCTTTTCTGCTTGTATCCTAATATCTTCAGCCTGGCCCTGGGTTCCCCCTAGTGGCTGGTGGATCATTATATCAGCATTTGGTAGGGCAAACCTCTTTCCCTTGGTACCTGCTGCTAGCAAAAATGCCCCCATACTAGCTGCTCTACCTACACATATGGTTGCTACATCTGGTTTAATGTATTGAATGGTGTCGTATATAGCAAAACCTGCACTTACTGAGCCTCCTGGAGAGTTTATATATATTTGTATATCTTTTTCTGGGTCTTCAGCTTCTAGGAATAATAACTGTGCTACTATAAGGTCAGCCACTGTATCATTTACTTCTGAGCCTAATAAGATAATCCTATCTTTTAAGAGCCTAGAGTATATGTCATATGACCTTTCTCCCCTGTTTGTTTGTTCAACAACTATTGGAACTAATGCCATATTAAATCCTCCTTTATTTATATAAACTTAACCTTTTCTCTAAGCATATCTAATACCTTAGTATTAACTATGCCTGCCTTAAGGAATCCTGTGTCTCCTTTTTTCATATCTTTAATAAATCTTTCCTTATTATCCTTGCTATATGTTTCTGCTAACTTTTCTAATTCAGCATCTAAGTCTTCTTCACTAGCTTCAATATTTTCAGCCTTTGCCAGGGCCTCAAGAACTAGGTCAGCCTTAACTCTTTTTTCAGCCATTGGCCTAAAGTTAAGTTCAAGATCTTCTTTACTTGTACCTGTTAACTCAAGGTATTGGTCCATTTCAAAACCTTGTTGCTTAATCCTATATTCAAAATCCTTAATTTCACTTTCAATTTGTGATTCAATCATACCTTCAGGTATGTCAACTTCTGAGATTTCTACAAGCTTATCGACAATCCTATTTTCAGTTTCAATCTTTTCTTGATTTTTCAAGGATTCTTCTAAACTTTCTCTTATGCTTTCCTTGTATTCATCTAGGGTATCAAACTCACTTATATCTTTTGCAAATTCATCATCTAAATCAGGGAGTTCCTTTGTCTTAATTTCATTAATCTTAACATCAAATACCACTGGCTTTCCCTTTAATGTTTCTTCATGGTAATCCTGTGGGAAAGTTACATCCAATTTAACTTCTTCGTCTTTTTTCTTTCCTATTAAGCCTTCTTCAAAGCCAGGTATAAACTGACCCTTGCCTATTTCAAGTGTTTGACCTTGTGCACTACCACCTTCGAAGGCCTCTCCATCTAAATACCCTACAAAGTCTATTGTAACTATATCCCCTTCTTCTACTTCTCTATCGGAGGCATCAATCATTCTTGAGTTCATGTCCCTATCTTCATCAAGCTTAGCAGAAATCATTTCATCTGTAACTGAATAATCTACTTTTTCTAGTTCAATATTGTTATAGTCGCCTAATTTAACTTCTGGTTTTACATCTACACTAAACTTAACCTTAACTGGTTGGTCTTTTTCAATGGTTTCTACATCTACTTCAGGACTATCAACAGGTTCTAGCTCTAATTGGTCTATAGCTTGTGAATAAGCCTCGGGAAGTATTTTGTTTATTGCATCTTCAAAAAATACTTCTTCTCCAAAGTTCATTTCAATAATCTTTCTTGGAACCTTCCCCTTCCTAAAACCAGGGATATTAAATCTCCCCCTAGATTTTAAATAAGCTTCTTGTACCGCTTTTTCAAAATCTTGTGAAGATATTTCCATATTAAAGTGAACTGTATTTTTTTCTTTTTTTTCAAAAACTGCCTTCATCAATGTACCCCCTAATAGTTTTTTATCTAATTGACACCCTTAAGTCTCCATCAAATAATTATATCATAAATGTCATTAGAATCCTATATTAAAAAAACCAATGGTTGTAACCACTGGTTTTTTATCTGGTGCGGGAAAGAGGACTTGAACCCCCACGTCAATGACACTAGATCCTAAGTCT
>CAZSLV010000006.1:0-34749 GCA_964607545.1 uncultured Gudongella sp.
CTAATTTACAAGGTGTATCAGAGTTTTTTCATCACACAAGTGTCAAAGATAGGATTGTAATTATAACATAAGTAAAGGATTATTTAAACGGCTTAATTTACAATTTTATGCATAATTTTATTTTGTCCTACCTCCACCTGCTTCTGGCCCTGAAAGCTTCAATATCTGAGCTTATAGACTCCTTTATAACTTTTTTACCTTCTTTAAAAAACAAGTCTATAGTTGTTTTTAAGTGTTCCTTAGTAGCCCTGTCCATTTTCCCATAGGCCTTAATCATAGCTTCTGCCATTAACAATTTTTCATTACTTAAGTCTGCTATTGTCTCTGCACCTGACTTATTTAATATATCAAAGAGGGATTCTACAAAATTTGCCCTTTCCTCATTAGTAAGCTTTGTTATCCAAGATCTTATAGTCTTATTAATGTTTAAACTTTCCCTAGTTAGGCCATCTTTTCTTATAAATTCTTTGCCTTTAAGTTCCCACAGGAAGGGATTGTGTTGCAATATAGCAAGACCGCTACTTTTAACAACTTCATATTCCCCACTATGTTCTAGTAGCATCCCAATAATAGAAGACTCAGGTAAGTAAGTTATTGTTTTACTAAGTATATTTATATAACCCTTTGATTCTATTACTTTTGGCTGAAATCCCGGACCATCGTTGTTATAAATTACAAGGATTTTATCATTTAAACCTTCATCAATAAAAGACCCTGCATATACTCCCAAATTCCCCCCCTTAGAGTGGCCTACCAATATAAATTTGGAGTCAACTTCTTCTAGTATCTTTTGAGTGTATATTACTGCTTCCTTTTGAGATTGAACTTCATCTAAAAAACTCATTTGCAAGTCTTCCTTCCACCCAATTAAGGTATCATCAGTACCCCTGTAAGCTATTATATGAAGGTCTTTAGAAACTTTAAATACTAAGGCTGCAAATTGCTTTGCACTTTCTATATCAACCTTATCTATATAATAAGAAAGCTCAATATCTTTAAATCTTTGGGATTTTGCAGCTTCTTCAAGTAAGTTAGGTATTTCCCTAAGGAAGGGTAATTCAATAATATCGTCAGTGTTCTTTTTTTCTTTAAATATCCTAGCAGCTTCAGATAGTTTTATGTATCCTTCTTCACTAAAACCTGGCACTATATGTGAAAAATCATTGTAGCATAGGATTGAAAATATTAAATTGTCAACTTCGTTAAAGGGATCTTTAGAAAAACTCAAGTCCCCCCTCCATTTTAAGTAGTCTAACATGTTACTCATAATACTAACCTCCATAAATAGTAATCTTTATTGTCATATATACCCAATTAAAAAAATAATAGCCCTATTAGTCTAGGGCTATAGATTAAAAAACTATTTTATGAATAAATTTGTTCTGGTAAAAAGCTTGGTGATAGCTTAATGTAAAACTCCATAAGTTCTTTTAAAGCATAAACTGGTACTGGACCTACTAATTCTGTTTCTGCTACTGTTACATTGTACCTTCCTGCTTCTGATTTGATTGTCTCATAAACCCTATGGATAGGAGTTTTTTCGTAATTAGTTAAATTCATGGATACTTGTAACATATTTTTTTCAGGTAGGTCTAAAGCTATGGCTCTGACATGTTGATAACCTCCACTTGCCCCTCTTATAGCTTTTACAATTTTCTTTCCTATTTCTATGTCTCTTGTATTTAAGTTAATGTTAAAAGCTAGGAGGGCAAATCTAGAACCTGTAACTGTGGCTCCAGATTTAGGATTGAATTCTTTTGGTCCTTCATCTGGCTTCCACATGTCATCCTTCATTTTTTCTTCTAATCCCTCATATTGACCCTTTCTGATTTGCACAAGATTTTTACGATAATCAAGTTTTTGAGCATCTTCATAATAATAGACGGGCACACCTAAGCTAGCTAGGAATTTACCATATTCTCTAGCAATTTGAACTGCCTCTTCCATACTTACATTTCTTACTGGAATAAAAGGAACAACATCTATAGCCCCCATTCTAGGATGGCTCCCTTTATGATTTCTCATATCAATTAATTCAAGAGCTTTTTTTGATAATCTCTTTGTTCCTTCAAGAACAGCCTTAGGGCTACCCTTATAAGTAAAGACTGATCTGTTGTGGTCCTTATCTTTATTTAATTCCATAAGTTCAAGGTCTCCTGCCTTCATAAGTTCTTCTTTAATTAAGTTTATATTATCAAGGTTTGTCCCTTCACTAATGTTTACCTCTGCTAGTAATACCTTCAATTAATATTCCTCCTTATCTTTAATCAGCCCTTTTATCTCTTCCACATTGAATCTTATCATTATCCTTCCAGATTATCTGTCCCCTGCCCATGGTGGTCAAATCATCTTGAATTTCAACAATATGACCTTTTTCTATAAGACCATTTATTATTCTTTTAGGAAAGCCTCTTTCTACCTGTATCACCTTTCCTTTAATCCACTGCCACCTATATTTATCGAGAGCTTCTTGGGGTGATTTCTTATTATCGATTAAATTTAATAACAATTGCACTTGCCCTTGAGGCTGCATTAAACCTCCCACAATCCCAAGAGGACCTACTGGCCTACCAACTTTAGTTATAAAGCTTGGAATTATTGTATGGTAGGGTCTTTTATTTGGACCTAGGGCATTTGGATGACTTTTATCAAGTGAAAAACCCCTCCCCCTGTTATGTAAGGGGATACCAGTACCTGGAACAACTATACCTGAGCCAAAACCCATAAAATGACTTTGCATTAGCGAAACCATATTACCCATAGTATCACTTGTTGCAACATATACAGTTTCGCTTTCCCTAGGATTGCCACAAGTTGGATTGCTTGCAAACTCTTTTATTAATTTACCCCTAGATTTAGCATACTCATCTGATAAAAGCTCATCTACTTTATAGGACATAAAGTCCATATCACTAATATAAGCTTTTGCATCTGCGAAGGATAATTTAATGGCTTCAATGCTAGTATGTAGTGCTTTTAGTTCATCAAATTTATTGATATCCATATTATTTAGTATGTTTAAAGCCATTAAGGATACAATCCCTTGGCCGTTAGGAGGTATTTCCCATATATTATAATCTCTGTATTCTACATTAATTGGCTCAACCCACTCTGGCTTATAGGTTTCCATGTCACTTTTTCTAAGATAACCCCCATTTTTTTTAGAAAACTTGTCTATTTTATCACCTATTTCCCCTTGATATAAAGCTTGGCCTTTTGTCTTAGCAATTAGTTCTAGGGAATCTGCAAGATCATTAGATATCCATAAGTCCCCTACCTTTGGAGCTTTGCCATTTCTAGTAAAAGTTTTAAACCACTCATTAAATTCTTCTCCCTTTAATTTTTCGCAATATAAGTTAAATGACTTTTCCCAAAGCTTAGCCACGATAGGTGTAACTAAATAACCTTCTCTTGCAAGTTTTAGGGCAGGTTCAAATAGGTCTTTAAAGTTTAACTTGCCAAATCTTTCGGAAAGGGCCACAAGTCCACTTAGACCACCAGGTACAGTTACTGGGATCATCCCATATTCTGGTACTTCTTTAAATCCTCTACTTTTAAGATTATTTATGGATATTCCTTGGGGTGAGTAGCCACTTGCGTTTAAGCCATATAAATTTTCATTAGCCCAAACTAAAGCAAAGCTATCTCCACCTAGGCCAGTTGATGTGGGTTCAACTACCATAAGGGCTAAAGCTGATGCAACTGCTGCATCAATAGCATTACCCCCTTTTTCTAACATCTTTTGACCTGCTTGCCTTGCTAAGGGGTGACTGGTTAAAACTATATTTTCATTTAGCATTTTCAAACCTCCATGAGTCCCTTACCATATCTTCAATTGAAAGTTTTGCTTGCCATCCTAATTTGTCTTTTGCTTTACTTACATCTGCATAACAAACTGCAATATCTCCTTTTCTTCTTTCAACTATCTTATATGGAACCTTTATTTCATTTACACTAATAAAGGCATTTAAAAGCTCCAAAACAGATGTTCCCCTACCAGTTCCTAAATTGAAAATTTCAACACCCTTATCCAACATTTCAATAGCTTTAACATGACCTTTTGCTAGATCAACTACGTGTATATAATCCCTTATGCCTGTTCCATCGGGTGTATCGTAATCATTCCCAAAAATGCTAAGTTCCTTTAATTCTCTCTTGGCCACTTTAGTTATAAAGGGCATCAAATTATTTGGGATTCCATTTGGGTCTTCTCCAATTAAACCACTTTTATGAGCTCCAATAGGATTGAAGTACCTAAGAAGGGTTAGGCCAAAACTTGGATTTGCATAAGCAATATCAGATAAAATCCTCTCGCTCATAGCCTTAGTTTCACCATATGGGTTTGTTGTTTTCCCTAGGCCCATATCTTCTATAAGAGGAGATTCTTTTTCTCCATAGACTGTTGCAGAAGATGAAAAAACAAATTTATTTACCCTATGCTTTATACAAAGTTTGCTTAAGATAAGGGTAGCAACTAGATTATTATAATAGTATAAAATTGGCCTGTCTATAGATTCTCCTACAGCCTTTAGGCCTGCAAAGTGAATAACCCCATCAAACTTGTGTTTTTTAAAAACTTCTTCTAAGTTAGATTCATTAGTTACATCTATCCTATAAAATACAGGTTTATTCCCTGTGATTTCCTTTATTTTATCTAAAGTCTCAATTTTAGAATTACTAAAATTATCTAGGATTATCACCCTATGTTTTTTTTCTATTAGTTCAACACAAGTATGGCTCCCAATAAAGCCCAGACCTCCTGTTACAAGTATGTTCATTTATAAGCATCCTTTCTAGCATTATCCAATATAGACCGGTCAGTTCACAATAATAAGCATTTTTACTCGAAATGTTATCGCCAGTATCATCGCCTAAATATTTCAGATCATTTTTATTAGATTTACCGACATAAAGTGGAATATAAGGACTGTTTGTTCTATTGATAAATTTCTTATGGGTTGCAATAAATATCTGAAGCTTTTTCTTATCCATAGATCCTTACTCCTTAAAATAATTATCCAATACTAATATTTTGTATGCCATTACTACAATTCTATACTATTAAAGGTAATATTTAAAGCTTTACATTGTTAAATAAAAAGACAAAAACAAGCACAGAATTTAAACTATGCTTGTCTTTTATACAAATATACCTATAAATTATAGTGTTCTTTAACTAAATCAAAAATACCTATATCTTCAAGTAACTTTACTGGTGCTAAAAAAGTTACTGTTGCAGTTCCTGGGTATCTTCCTATTTCTAGAGCACCGTTTATCGTTGACCTATTTTTAACTTCCGGAATTGATATCCCTAAAGTTTTTGCTGCTCTTTCTAAACCATTGTCAATTGCTAGGTTTAGGTTTTGGCCTGTTCCAACAAAAGATATAGGAGCTGCTACTTCAAGTTTCTTTGCCCCCCATTTTTCACCTAAAGCTTCTGCCTTTTCTCTTTCACAAGCCGTAATAGGTTTTGCAAGATAAGGCAAGTCTTCTTCTAATGGTAGAATTATTGGTCCATCTATATTTAAGTTCTTTATAACTTTAACTTTTAATGTTACTGTTGAAGATACATCTGCTGTATGGCCTGCAATCTCTCCATCTCCTTGCATAGCGTGAACATCCCCAACATAAACTCCCCCGCCCTTAACCTTGACAGGACAAATTACAATGGCCCCTTGTCTTACTCTATTAATATCCATATGACCATCAGTTTTATGAGCTTTTAATTCCTCATCACTTATAGCATATTCATGAGGTGCTCCAACTAAGAAACTTCCAAAATCCCCGGCATTGTGAGAGTCAGGCATTTGTATAGATGGAGTAGTACCTAATTGCCCAATAAAAGGTTTTAATCTAGATATATTTCCCCTTATGTCATGGGGAGCAAAGGTAACAATAGGATTTTGTATTGAAATATCTGGTATGGCCATTAAATTCTTTGCATCATGAGCAGCTTTTTCAGCTGCCTCCTTATCCAAGGTAATACCCAGGGTTTTAGCTTCATCAAATGCTATAGTATATCCATTTGTGAACTTAAAAGAAGCTACATCGGCCCCACACTTAGCACATCTAACAGCAGTTGACCCAATACCTTCAAGAACAGTTTCAGGATACATAGTCCCACAACTTGGACATCTTCCTGCTACAAAAGGATCTCCTAGGTAATTCTCATCTACTGTAAACTCATTCCCTGATGCTACAACTGTAGATGTTACTACAACAGATTTAATAAAGATTGCAATTGCATCTCCAACTTCCGCGTTTTCTACATATACAGGCTTAGTAACTTCATGTCCTCCCCTAAGGGCAGGTGTAATCATTGGCCCCCAGCATCCTGGTGCAGTGTTTGCAACTATAATACCCCCATCTTTTACAGGTCCTAACATTTCCTGATTTGGATCCAGTAAGCCATTGGTTAATTCATTTACAAATACTGTTTGCTTAGACAAATAATCTCCTCCTTTTGGAAGGGGTGGTTTTTTCCCTAAGGCAAAAACCATCCCTAGCCCTATTCTTTTATTGTAATTGCGCTAGTAGGACATGATTCTTCAGCTTCCTTTGCTGAATCTTCTGCTTCTGGTGGAACTGGGTCTTTAATAACTATTGCTATTTGTTCATCATCCATTTCAAAAACCTCTGGACATATTTGTGTACATAACTCACAGCCTATACAATCTTCCCTGTTTACATGGGCCTTCATACCTCTTCCCTCCTTTTACTTTTATTAAATACTTTACCTATTTCCTATTATATGCCCTTTTTTTGTAAGAATAAAGCCTATTTATAAAATACTGGCAATAAAACCTACTTTAAAAAGGTAAATTAAATAATTTAATCTTGTTTAGTATCAGGTTGGGGTGGTATAATATTAATAGGTTAACCGTTTAACTTAATTGGAGATGAAAAAAAGTGGAAAAAAGACATATAACCATAAAAGATATAGCTAAAGAGGCTGGGGTTTCAACAGCTACAGTTTCTATGGTATTTAATAATAAGGATAAAAATATTTCTAAGGCAACTAGGGATAAAATACTTAAAATTGGAAAAGATTTTAATTATATTCCCAATTCTATTGCCAGAAGTTTAGTTACAAAAAGAACTAATACCTTGGGACTTTTAGTTCCTGATATTGTTAATCCTTTTTTCCCAGAAATTGCCCGTGGTGCAGAAGACAGGGCTAGGGAATCCTCCTATAGCATTATAATATGTAATACTGATGATGATGTAGAAAGAGAGAACAATTATTTAAATGTACTTTCTGAAAAAATGGTGGATGGAATAATCCTTACTCACTCAGCTAATAGGAGTAATGAAAAGAAAGGTCTTGAATCTTGTAGGGTTCCTTTGATTCTAATCGATAGGGATTATGACTTGGAAAATCTTATCGGTAAGGTTTTAATAGATAATACAAGTGCATCCTATGATGGGGTAAGTTATTTGATTGAAAAAAATTATAAAAAGATAGCCTATATAGCAGGTCCTTTAAATACTAGGACTGCTAAAGATAGGTTAAATGGGTATAAAAAAGCCCTGTATGATCACAGTATAGAGTATGATGAAAACCTAGTCTTAGTAGGTGAATACAGGTCCCAATGGGGATCAGATGCAAGTTTGCGCCTTATTGAAAATGCTTATGATATAGATGCTATCTTTTGTGGAAATGACCTTATAGCCATAGGAGCAATGAAGACATTAGGAGAACATAATATTAAAATACCTGATGATATAGGGATTATGGGTTTTGATGATATATATATATCCTCCCTAGTTAACCCAGAGCTTACAACTATTAAACAACCCAACTATAAAATGGGTTATGAAGCAGTAAATATGATGATAGATTATCTTGAAAATAAAAATATAAAAGAAAAGACTTTAATCTTAAATACGGACTTAATTATTAGAAAATCTTGTTAAAGGTGGGGTAACAATGGTTATAGTTGTGGGAAGTCTAAATATGGATTTAGTTATAAAAGCTCCTAAAATTCCACGTCCAGGCGAAACCGTTCTTGGATATGACTTTAAACAAGTTCCTGGGGGAAAGGGTGGAAATCAAGCAGCTGCTTGTGCTAAGTTGAATATGAAAACAAGAATGTTTGGGGCAATTGGGAAGGATTCAATGGGAAACTTTTTAAAAGAATCCCTTGCCAATGACGGGGTTGACATTGATAATGTAGTAGAAAAAGATAATTATGCAACTGGAATAGCTGCAATAGTTGTAGATGATGGGGGAAATAATGCTATAACGGTTTCACCTGGTGCTAACTCTGCCTTTAGATCATACGATTTAGAAGACATGGAAGATGGCTTTAAGGGTGGAAAGGCCCTACTTGTACAACTAGAAACTCCAATTGATACTGTTAGAAAGGCTCTTGAAATAGCTAATAAATATAATATGGTAAAAATACTTAACCCAGCTCCTGCCTTGCTTTTAGAAGATGATATTTACAGTCTTGTTGATATCCTCACACCTAATGAAAGTGAACTGGAACTCTTAACTGGGCTACCCACATCAAGTATAGATGAAGTGAAAATAGCAGGAGAGTCTCTTATTAAAAAGGGTGTGAAAAATTTAATTGTTACCTTAGGCAAGAAGGGTAGTTTACACCTAACAAGAGATTATTATAAGTATTATGAGGCTTATAAGGTAAAGGCTATTGATACAACTGGGGCTGGAGATAGTTTTAATGCAGGTTTAGCTGTATCTTTAAGCAGGGGTAATCCCATAGAGGAAGCTATTACCTTTGCTACTAAGGTTGGGGCCATAACAGTTACAAGACCCGGTGCCCAAACATCCCTTCCTTTATTAAGTGAAGTTGAAGCTTTTGAAAAATGGTATAAAATAAACCGATTGGAGGGTTGAATTTGAAAAAGACAAGACTTTTAAACTCAAATATTTCATATGTTATTTCTAAAATGGGTCATATGGATGAATTAACAATAGGTGATTCAGGCTTACCAATTCCTAATACTACTAAGAGGATAGACCTTGCTATAAGCAGAGGTATCCCCTCCTTTATAGATGTATTAAGGGCAGTTTTATCTGAGCAAAAGATACAAGCTATTATTATGGCTGAAGAAATAAAGGATTTTAGTCCAAATATGCACGAAGATATTTTAGAAACAATCAAGGAATTTGAAAGTGATGCAAAGATTTTATATATTGCTCACGAGGACTTTAAGGAAAGAACTTCTAAGTCTAAAGCTGTTATTAGGAGTGGAGAATTTACTCCCTATGCAAATGTAATTTTAGTTTCTGGAGTTGTCTTTTAATATAATTTTGAAAGGAGGGTTCTCCATGGCAGAAGTTGTAGCATCTATGAAGAGTATTGTAAAAGAATTTTCACAGGTAAGGGTATTAGACAATGTAGATTTTAACATATATAGGGGCAAGGTTATGGCCCTTGTAGGTGAAAACGGGGCTGGAAAGTCTACCCTTATGAAAATTTTAACTGGAGTATATATCAAAACTAGTGGCCAAGTTTACTTAGATGGTGAACCTGTTGAATTTAAAACAACCAAAGAATCTCAAGATAAGGGTGTAGCTATAATCCATCAAGAATTAAACCTTGTAAGAGACTTATCAATAGGAGAAAATATCTTTCTGGGCAGGGAACCAATAGGAAAAACTGGTAAGATTAATTGGAAAAAATTATTTGATGATGCGAAAATTTGGACAGATAAACTTGGACTCTTAGAAGACCCCAGGGAACTCGTTAAAAATTTAAGTGTGGGTAAGCAACAATTAGTAGAGATAGCAAAGGCTCTTTCCTTAGATGCAAGAATTATAATTATGGATGAGCCAACAGGGGCCTTAACTTTATCAGAAACAGAAAAACTATTCCAAGTAGTAGAAGACCTTAAAAAATCTGGTCAAAGTATAGTTTATATTTCTCATAGGCTTAATGAAATATTTCAAATATGCGATTATGTGACAGTTTTAAGAGATGGCAGCTTAGTTGGAGAAAAGCCAATTGGAGAATTAAATGAGGATAAGATAATTGAAATGATGGTTGGCAGAAAATTAAGTGAACAATACCCAAGGGTTCAAACTGAATTAGGTGATACTGTTTTACAAGTAAAAAACCTTACTAATAAATTTGTAAATGATATTTCCTTTGAGCTAAGAAGGAGTGAAATATTGGGGGTAGCAGGTCTTGTTGGGGCTGGAAGAACCGAACTAGCAAGGACCATATATGGAGTATACCAAGCAGATTCTGGAGAAATTATACTAGATGGAAAAGCTCTTACTATAAAAAGTCCCAAGGATGCTCTAGATAATGGCATAGCTTATGTATCAGAGGATAGAAAAGAAAACGGAATAGTCCTTGGTATGGACTTAATTGAAAATGTGACTCTAGCTTCCCTAGCTAAGTATACTAACAAGTTTGGAACCATAAACAAGGAGAATGAAAGAAAATCTACTGATTCTTATATAAAAAGTATGTCCATAAAGGCAGCAAGTAAGAACCAGCTCCTTAAGTTTTTAAGCGGGGGTAACCAGCAAAAGGTAGCATTGGCAAAGAACCTAGACACTAACCCCAAGATTTTAATCTTGGATGAACCAACCAGAGGTGTTGATGTTGGGGCAAAAAAAGAGATTTACGAATTAATCAATGAATACAAGAAAGATGGTATGAGCATTTTAATGATATCATCAGAAATTCCAGAAATACTTGGCATATCTGATAGGGTTATGGTAATTCATGAAGGGAAACTAAGTGGGATTATGGATATTGCCGATGCAAGTCAAGAAAAAATTATGACCTATGCAGTTGGAAAGGAGCTGAGTTAGATGGGTAAGTTTTCATTTAAAAATAAGAATTGGAAAAAAATTATTTCTGATAATAAGCCAGTTGTGGTTCTTTTAATACTTATTATTACTATGTCCCTCTTAAGGGATAGGTTCCTAACTTGGTCAAATATAATTACTGTTCTTAGACAAACATCCATAAATGCTGTTATTGCAACGGGCATGACCTTTGCAATCCTAATAGGTGGGATTGACCTTTCTGTTGGTAGCGTGTTAGCTATATCAGGTGCTGTTGCAGCAAGTCTTGTTGCAAGCGGAATGAATATATTTTTAGTAATTATTATAACCCTTTTAATTGGCCTTATTATAGGCCTATTAAATGGATTGTTAATCAGTAAGGGTAGGTTGCAGCCCTTTATAGCAACTCTAGGTACCATGACCCTACTTCGGGGCTTTACCCTTGTTTATACACAAGGTAAACCAATTTCAATATTTGGGTCTGATACATCAGCAATATTTTCTAAAATTGGAACTGGGTATTTTTTAAAAATCCCCATACCAGTTTATATTATGCTAGTAGTCTTTTTTATAGCTTGGTATACCCTAAACCATCTAAAGATTGGTAGGTACACATATGCATTGGGTTCTAATGAAGAAGCTACAATGTATTCTGGTATAAAAACTGATAATATAAAGTTATTTGTATATGGAGTTTCTGGCCTTTTAGCTGCCATAGCGGGAATAATTGTTACATCAAGGTTAGGATCTGCTCAGCCAACAGCTGGTTCTGGTTATGAATTAGATGCTATAGCTGCTGTTGTTATAGGTGGAACAAGTATGGCAGGTGGAATAGGTACAATTTTTGGCACAGCTATTGGAGCCTTAATAATAGGAATTCTTAGTAATGCTTTAAATATGCTTCAGGTTTCTTCCTACTATCAAGATGTGGCAAAGGGTGTAGTAATTTTAATAGCTGTTTTATTAGATAGAAAGCAAAGGAAGTCTCGTTAGGTTGATTTTAACCTTTATAGGTTGAAATAGATAAAATATTACTTAAATTAAAAGGAGGAGTAAAAATTGAAAAACAAGAAAATTTATTTTTCACTAGTAATGGCACTTGTGCTTGTACTTGGATTAGTAGGTTGTAGTACAGGTGGGGATGACAATGGGGCTGTCGAAGGCGAATATAAAATTGGTTTAGTTGTATCTACCCTTAACAACCCATTCTTTGTTGACCTTAGGGATGGAGCACAAGCAAAGGCTGACGAATTAGGGGCTAGTCTAATCGTACTAGACTCACAAGATGACGCAGCATCAGAACTTTCAAATGTAGAAGACTTAATTACTCAAGGTGTTGATCTGATTATGATTAACCCAACTGATTCAGATGCAGTAGGCAGTGCAGTTTTAGCAGCTAATGAAGCTGGAATACCTGTTGTTACATTAGACAGGTCAGCTAATTCAGGTGAAGTAGTAGCCCATATTGCTTCTGATAACGTAGCTGGGGGAGTTATGGCTGGAGAGTTTATAGTAGAACAACTTGGTGGTTCTGGTTCTGTTGTTGAACTTGAAGGAATACCAGGAGCATCAGCAGCAAGAGAAAGAGGAGAAGGTTTTAATAAGGCTATAGAAGGTAGCGATATTAAGGTTGTTGCAAAACAAACAGCAAACTTTGACCGTGCTGAAGGTCTTTCTGTAATGGAAGACATTTTACAATCTCAAGCTGAAATAGATGCTGTCTTTGCCCATAATGATGAAATGGCTCTTGGGGCACTTGAAGCTGTAAAGTCATCCGGAAGAGACATTATCATAGTTGGCTTTGATGCAACTGATGATGCAGTTGCAGCAGTAGAAGCAGGAGACTTAGCGGCAACTGTACAGCAGCTACCTAAGGATATAGGAGCAATTGGTGTAGACACTGCAGTAAAGGTCCTTTCAGGGGAATCAGTAGAAGCATCCATACCAGTTGATCTTCAACTTGTAACTAAGTAAAAAAAAATCAGGGTAAGAGATTAATAATCTCTTACCTTGATTTTTTAAATTAGAAAACCCTAGAATAATAATATCCTAGGGTTAAAATATCTCTTACTTAGAAACGATATTTTCTGCTTGTAGACCTTTTTGTCCTTCAACTACGTCGAATTCAACTTCTTGGCCTTCTTCTAAAGTTTTGAAACCATCTTTTTGAATTTGTGAGAAATGAGCGAAAACGTCTTTTCCGTCTTCTCCTGTAATAAATCCAAATCCTTTTTCTGCGTTAAACCATTTTACTGTACCATTCATAATGTGTACCTCCAAATTTTTATTTCTTAAACTGATTTTAATAATTCACTAATAAAATCTAGATGTATACTATAATGATATAGTACGTAATAGAAATATATTGTGTTACTATCTACTCTTTGTTTAAGTTCTTACCTAGCATAACACAGATTAAAATTTATAGCAAGTTTTTAAGCAAATTTTTTTATTTTCTTATTATTACTTTTATATGAAGATTTGATAATGAATGTGATAAATGACATATTTGTGATAAGATATTGAGTACAAGGTATAAATAATAAAAAAGGTGGATAAAAATGAAGAAAAATAAAAACTTAAGGATTATAAGCATGGTCTTGTCACTTATATTTATATTTGGCACTATCTCATATGCGGATACTAATACAGTTGTAACCCTTGGCAAAGACCTAGACAATAGTCAAAAAACTCAAATTTTAGAACTTTTTAAAGTAGACGAAAAAGATGTTACTATATTAGAAGTTAACAACCAAGAAGAGAGACAGTATTTGGAGGGCTTGGCTACAGAAGCCCAGCTAGGTAAACTAACCCTAAGTTCAGCCTATGTTGAATTATTAGATGAGGGTTCAGGAATTAAGGTTGAAACCTACAATATATCATGGGTTACAAAAGAAATGTATGCCAATGCCCTAGTAACAGCAGGTGTGGAAAATGCCAGAGTAATTGCAGCAGCCCCCTTTCCTGTTTCAGGTACAGGGGCCCTTACAGGTATATTAAAGGCTTTTGAACAAGCTAGTGGTGAAACTATTAGTGAAGATCAAAAGAAGCTAGCTAGTGAAGAAATTGTAAGGGTAGGAGAACTTGGAGAAGAAGTTGGCCAAGATAAGGCGTCAGAGTTATTTAGGATTGTAAAAGAAAGGGTTATAGAAAACAATATTAAGGATCCAGAAGAAATAAAAAAAATTATTGTGGAAATTGCCCAGACCCTAGATATAAATTTAAACCTAGAACAAATTGAAAAGATAATGGAATTAATGGAGAAAATAAATAAGTTGGGTTTGAATACTGAAAGTATAAAAAACCAACTTAAGGATATTGGAAATAAATTAGATGATACCTTGAAAAACAATGAAGAAGTTAAGTCCCTCCTACAAAAAATCTTAGATGCTATAAAGAATTTTTTTAGCTCCTTGTTTAATTAAAAAATAAGCTTTTAAATAGTGTATGAGGCACCTTCACATAAGAACTTTTTTTAAATGAAAAATAACACTTTCTAATAAAGAAAGTGTTATTTTTATATGTCTTAAGCTAAAGAGCCCCCATCTATCCTGTGGGTAGTCCCAGTTATAAAGGATGCATCATCAGAAGCTAAGAAGAGTACTAATTTTGCAACTTCCTCTACCTTTCCATACCTGCCTAGGGGTATGGCTTTAATAAATTCTTGTTCCATGGCTTTTGCATTGTCAGGACTAAAACCTGTTTCAATAGACTTCATCATCCTACCCTCTATAGGGGCTGGATTTATAGTATTTACCCGAATATTATCATTTGCTACTTCTAAGGCAGCAGATTTAGTCAATCCAATAACTGCATGCTTTGATGCTACATATGGTGATAAACCTGGTGTCCCACCAAGACCTGCGACAGATGAAGTATTTATTATACTTCCACCCTTTTGCTTTCTCATTATTGGTATTACATGTTTCATACCTAGCATAATCCCAGTAACATTAATATCTAGAAGTCTCTTAAAATCTTCTACTTCTATTGCTTCAATCATAGCCATCTTACCCTCAATGCCTGCGTTGTTAAAGAAAACATCAATTCCTCCATACTCCTCTAGGGTTTTATTGACATAATTCTTTACTTCATCTTCCTTACTTACATCTGCCTTGATAGTTAAGACATCCCCTAAATTTTCTTTGGCCTTAGCTAGTTTTTCATCACTTGTTCCAACAATGGCAACCCTAGCACCTTCTTCAAGGAAGAGCTTTGCAGTTGCTTGGCCAATTTCACCTGACCCACCAGTTATTAAAACTACTTTATCTTTAAATCTCTTATCCATAATAGTGCCTCCTTTAAATACCATTAACTCTTTACTTTTAAATTATTACCCAAAATAAATCCAATTAAAAGGAGAGGATTGATTTGAGTCGATTGAGTATTATCACCAAAGACAGGGCTCAGGCTACTGTCGAAGATATGTATAAGGACCTTGAGAAAAGAATCACTGCATCACCTCCTGGCCTTTGTCCCATTGACTTGGCTGCATCGTTTTTAAAGATGGCCCATGCTCAAACTTGTGGCAAGTGTGTCCCTTGTAGAATTGGACTAGGCCAACTTGAGTCTTTACTTGAAGATGTTCTAGATGGAAAGGGAAAGTTAGAAACAATAGACCTAATAGAAAAGACTGCAAGGTCTATTTATTACTCTGCTGATTGTGCAATTGGTTATGAAGCAGCTAATATGGTACTAAAAGGAGTAGAAGGTTTTAGGGATGACTTTGAAGAGCATATACTTAGGGATAGGTGCAACTTTAGTCTCTACCAGTCAGTTCCTTGTGTGTCTCTTTGCCCTGCTGGTGTAGATGTGCCTGGCTACATAGCTCTTATATCTGAAGGAAAATATGCTGATGCAGTTTCTCTAATCAGAAAAGACAATCCTATGCCTCTTACTTGCGCTTATGTATGTGAACACCCATGTGAGACAAGGTGTAGGAGGAATATGATTGATGACTCTATTAATATTAGGGGGCTTAAACGCTTTGCAGTTGATAATGCTGGTAATGTTCCAATTCCTAAACCTGCTCCTTCTACTGGCAAATATGTTGCAGTTGTTGGTGGAGGCCCAAGTGGTTTATCTGCCGCCTATTATTTGTCCTTGATGGGCCATGATGTTGAAATATTTGAACAAAAAGATTACCTAGGGGGAATGCTTCGCTATGGTATCCCTAATTATAGGTTGCCAAGGGTCCTTTTGGATAAGGAAATTGAAACTATGCTTTCAAATGGTGTAAAGGTAAACTTAGGTGTTGATGTGGGTAAAGATATTTCAATACTTGATTTAAAGGACCGTTTCGATAGTGTTTACATTGCTATAGGAGCACAAAATAGTGAGGAATCTTAATATTTGAAAACAAAAAAGATAAGATTCTTCGCAAGGCTCAGAATGACGGTCACGGTTGTCATTGTGAGTATAGCGAGGAATCTTTCTTTTTCTTTATAGGTTCATCATTTGGATGTATCTATATAAAACTACTGCAACCTCTGCTCTTGTCATTGGTTGGTTACCTTTAAATGTATTGTCATCGTAGCCTTTTATTAAGCCTCTTTCAATTGCATATGCAACACTTAGTCTTGCCCAGTTTGGAATTTCTTTCTCATCCTTAAAGCTTATTATTCCATTGTTTGGAACTACCTTGTTTTGCATTCTGTGTAGCATTACTGCTACTTCGTTTCTTGTTATGTTCTCTAGAGGTCTAAACTTTCCGTTACTTCCTTCTATTAAACCTGTTGCAAATGCTTTTCCAATATAGTCTGCATACCATTTTGCTGAATCCACATCTGAAAACATTCCTGAACCTTGGCTCAATGATTTGTTCCCTAAAGTTTCAACTACCAGTTTAGCAAACTCTGCCCTATTAATAGACCTATTTGGTTCAAATTGACCTGTTCCAGTCCCTGAAATTATTCCCCTACCTGCTAATACTTCAATAGCTTCCTTAGCCCAAGGAATATTTGCTCCTACATCTGGGAAGGTATCTATCTTTTCTGGCCATGCAGGAAGGTCTGATGATTCTGATTTAGAATAATACCATAAAATTTTATCACCATTTTTTATTTCTTTATCAATAGCACCAACATTGGGACTTTCCTCATTAACTGAATACATCCAGCCATCCATGCCTTCACTTTTTATTCCTTCAATCTCAATAATATAACCTCGGAAATCTCCAAATTCATGTGCTACTCCTGTTTTTATTAAAGCCCCTAAAGCAGTTAATCCATATTCATCATCTTTGTCTATATTTAATACACTTGGTCCAAATATAGTTTTACCTTCAGCGTCTATAATTGCGAGATAAACCTCTACTGCTTCCTTATTTATAGCTTCTTCTTCCTCTGCAAAAACTGGTACCGCTGGTAATATTACCATTGCAATCATTACTATCGCCATAAGTAATGTTATAAACCTTAGACCTTCCTTGTTGTTTCTAAACATTTTATCCTCTCCCTTTATCTTAACATTCCGTATTTTACTCTTATTCTGTCTAGTTTTTCTATCATTGGCTTTGATAGAAAGTATATGAAAAATACTGTGCTAATTGAATGAACCAAGTCATATGGGATACCTGTGGCAAAAGATGCTAGAAGCATCTTAATGCTTGCCTTGTCTGTATACATTAGGACTGAAGCTAGGTTCATTAGGCCACCGTATAAAAAAAATGTTGTTATGAATCCATATATTGATAGGCTCAGTCTGGATTTCTTTAATAAGCCTTTTTTAACTAAGATCCCTGCTAAAAACCCTGTTAGGCCAAGGGCAAACATCTGCCATGGGGTCCAGGGACCTTGACCAAAGAAAAAGTTCGATACAAAGGCACTCATTGCGCCCACTAAAAAGCCCGCTTCTGGCCCAAAGGCTATACCTGATATTATTACTATTGCCATCATAGGCTTAAAGGCTGGTACCATAAAAAATATTGTTCTTCCCATTACTGCTAGGGCTGCAAGCACTGCTATAACAATAAGTTCTCTTGCCTTTGGATCTCTATTTTCAAACACCATAAAGAAGGGTACCAGGGTGTATATTATTAAGAACATAGAGACAAAATAATACTTCCTATCATTTAAAAAAACCATGCCAAACCATATGGTTAAGGGTACCAAGACCAAGATTATAAATCCTGATACCAAGGACCTTTTTTTAATCCCTGGATGTTCTATATATTTATTGTTATTTATAATCCATTCATTTTGCATAATACTATCACATCCTCTGTGGTTACGGCATTTTCAAATACATGCCTTGACATCCTATTTGCCCCTGTGGTGTAGAAACTGTTACCTGAGAAGAATTCTCTTGGTCTTTGTGTAGCTATAATTGAGCCATTAAAAATAAGTGAAACCCTATCTGAGTAGTGGGCGCAAAACTCAATATCATGGGATACCATAACTATTGTGGTACCTTTATTAACTAGGTCCCTTAAAATACTCCCTAGCTTTATTTTAAAGTGGCTATCTAGGGCCTTTGTTGGTTCATCTAAGAGGAGTATCTTTGGATTTAGTAGGAGGACTTTAGCCATTGCTAACTTTTGCTGTTCCCCCCCACTTAAGTCGTAGGGGTGTCTTTTTAAGATTTCTTCTAGGTCTAGCATTTTTATTATTTCATTAGCCCTTTCTTCCCGTCTATTCCTATCTTTTTCAATTGATTTTACCATTTCATAAATATCTCTTTCTACAGTCATTTCAACAAATAGGGCTTGGGGGTTTTGGGGTAAAAATGCAATATTTGAATCAAGATTCATTTTTCCCCTGTAGGGTTTGTTCAAGCCTCCAAGTAAGGATAACATGGTTGTCTTACCTGTCCCATTGCCTCCTACAATAGAATGAAATTCCCCTTTTTTTATCTGGATTGAAAGGTCTTCTATTACATCTTTTTCATTACGATTATACTTAAACCAAACATCCATCAATTCCATTACAATTTCTTTTTCCTCATCATTTTCTTTTTCATTGATAATCTTTGGGTGTTTAATAATCTTGTTTTCTACTTTTTCACTTAACCATTCCCTGCTAGCTTTAATCGATAAGGGGTAGGCCCTTGTCTTTGCGTCTTCCCCTTCTACTGCTGCAAATACATTCATATATGATGGGAGGGCCTTTGACATAATATGGCCTGATTCTAGGATCAACCTGCTTGCAAGTTCAGGTTTTGCATCTATAATTACTTGCCCCTCATCCATGACTAGAATTCTATCACTCATAGGAAACAGTTCCCCAAGTCTATGTTCTGAGATTATTATCGTAGTACCAATATCTAAATTTATTTTTTTAATGGTATCTAAAAATTCTGTGGCTGCTAGTGGGTCAAGTTGGGCTGTTGGCTCATCTAATACTAATACATCTGGTTGCATAGTCATAATTGAAGCTAGGTTTAAGAGTTGTTTTTGGCCACCTGATAGGTCTGTAACCTTCTTCTTAAACCAGTTACTTATTCCAAAGAAGGTAGCCATCTCTGCTACTCTTAAGCGTATAGTATTATTGTCATAGCCTAGGCTTTCAAGACCAAAGGCTAATTCATGATAAACCCTATCTGTAACTATGGCATGTTCTGGATTTTGGAGGACATAACCAATCTTTGAAGTTTGAGTCCTTAGGTCTACTTCATCAATTTTTACCCCATTAAAAAATATGTCACCTTTTTTAATTCCATAGGGTGTTAAGGCTGGTTTAAGATGCCTTAAAAGGGTACTTTTTCCACTTGATGATTCTCCACATATGGTAACAAACTCACCTTGTTTAATGGTTAAGTTAACATTTTTTAGTTGTCTTGTCTTTTCTTCTGGATAGGAGAAACTTAAATCTCTAATTTTAAATGTTTCCATTTTAAGTCCTCCATTATCCCTATAATTGTTGGTAAAAAGAATATAATTCCTATGCTTAGATAAAATGTTAGGCTATAAGGAGAAAATTCAGCCCATCTTATTGTTGGGTATATCCTAAAGTAAAATCGACCTATGCTAATTCCATATATAAATACTATTATTAGGACTCCTAAACTTGCTGCAAGAACTTGGTCTCTGCTATCGAATCGGAATATAGAAAAGCTTGTTCTCCCCTTTAGGCCATAGCCTCTTGCTTTCATGCTATCTGCTGTTTCTACTCCATTTTCAAGTGCCCAGGTCAACATTATGGATAGTGTTTTTAATCCATTTTTTGCTCTTTGGTATATATTCCCTGTACGAAAATCTCTACCAATTCCCCTTTGGGCATTGGAGATAATTTTTATCTGAGCCTTGTACATGGGTACTAACCTTAATATCATAGAAAATATTAGGGAGGTCTTAGGTAAGATTCTCCCAAATAAATAAATGGTCTTATCTGATGATATGACTTCGTTAAAACAGGAAAACCAAATTATGACAGACCCAATCATAAGGGCTGAAAATATTCCATATACGAGAGACTCAAGTGTTATGGGGTTTCCATTGTTAAAATATCCTAGTATAGTGGCTCCTTCGTGTACAAATAATACATTGATTCCAGCTGCAAATAACATTAAGGGGACCATGTATAGTAAATTAAACTTTAGGGCTTTCCTTCCCTTTAATCTAAGAGAATATACAAAGGCTCCTGTGTATGAGAGTAGTAAAATTATAGGGTTTAGTAAAAAAACACTTGTACCTATTACTACTATGAAAAATAAAATATTTAGGATTGGGTGGTAGGTATAAAAGGGGTCTTTATTCATTAAAATCAAATCCCAAATCTCGTCCTAAGTCACATGTGTATAACAATCTCACAACATCTCCATCTTTTAACTCATAGTTAGTAGTACCAAGGTTGGGTGATATATCATTTACTGCATACATCCACCCACTTAATTCTCCACAGTCAAATTCATAAATATTACCTATCCCCTCTATATAATTAGAGTTGTATATTGGTGTCATCACATATTCCATATGGATTTTATTTTTCTTCATTTCACGAAGGAGGACATTAAATGCTGATTCTCCCTGGTAAAACTCTACTTCTTGAGGGGGAAATATCCACCCATCTTCTGGTATAAGTTCAAGCTTTTCTTCTTTTACTATTTCCTTTTTATCAAGTAGAGTCTTAACAGATACTGATAAGGTCACTGTCAAGCTTTTAGGTTCACTAGAAGCAGGAGGAAGTTCTTCCTCTTTCTTATTTAGTGTCAAATCCCCATCTTGTCCTTTTTCCTCTTCATTTTTAATATTTTCAATATCTTCTTGGTCTTCTTCTAAACTTATATCTGGGTTAATATCTACTTCTTCAAGTTTGTTTAAGTCATCCTTATTACTTGTATTTACTTCTTCTTTGACCTCTTTATTAGGATTAGCCTTAACTTCTTCAGTTTTATTAGCTTCTAAGGTTTGAGAGTTTCCCTCTTTTAGCATTTGAATTCCAAGTACTAAAACAAGGATTAAAAAAACACTACCTAACCCTAGCCAAATTTTTCTACTCATAATAATCTAATCCTTTCCTAACATTTCTTTCTTAATCTAATAACCTATATAGCATGCCAGCTACTTCGCTCCTTGTTGCATCCCTACTTGCTTCTATATATACAATACTATTTGGTATATAAGCTTTTTTTACACCAAAGGCAAGTTGGACCTTACTCCAATCCTTTATTTCCATATAATCAGGAAATTGGCTAAGGTAGTTTCTTATTTCAAGGTCTGACATCCTTGTATCTATCCCCTTATATTTTGCCATATTGTATATTATTACTCCCGCTTCCTGTCTTGATATATTGTTGTTTGGTCTGAAGGTATTATCTGGATACCCATTAATTAATTGAGATTTTTTGGCTCCTCCTACATAAGAACTAAACCAGTCAGATTCTTTTACATCAAGAAAGCCATGGTCTTTTGATTCTTTTAATTTAAGGGCCCTAGTAATAAGGGCTGCAAATTCAGATCTTTTTATGTTTTGATTTGGTTTAAATTCAATCTGGCTAACGCCTTCAATGATACCAGCCTTATTTAAGCTTACAATTGCTTCCTTTTCTGGGTCAGTATCTATATCCATAAATGGATTGTCCCCCATGTTTGAATTAACTTCATTACTAACCTTTTCTATATTTATATCAGTCATATCAAATAATGCCTTGTTTACATTCTTATACCTTAAATAGGACACTAAGGAATAAAATACTTGTTCTGTTGCTATCTTATCTGTCTTTGTTCCCTTTATGTGAGAAAAACCGCCATCCTTATTACGAAAATTATTGATTAAATTATCAATAATAGTATTTCCATTTTTAATAAACCTTGCATCTCTTGTTGGGTCAATTCCAAGACTTGATAGGGCAAGTAAGACTTGTGCACTACTTTCAGCATTTTCAGCTCCCATAGTTTCAAAGCCTCCTACTTGATTCTGAGAATTTGATAAAAAGCTTAAGGCCCTTTCTATATAGGGTTTTACATCTTTTCTTTCCTTATACTTAGCTAAACTTGTTATTACCATTCCCGTTATATCTGCATCTGCCTTATTTGAACTAAGGGCCCAGCCACCGCCTTCTTTTTCATTATCTAGAATATATTTAATTAGATTTTCTTTAGGGATGGGACTTTGATAAGTGTTAGAGTCTATCGCTATTAAAGCAAATGTTGGTCCGTTTATGCCTTGGATAGTCAAATTGTCTATATCTGATAAGTAGTTTAATAAGTTATAGCCCCCTATGTCTTGAGGATTTACCCCTAAGCTTGTTAAGGCAAGGATTGCCTTTGAGTATTCAGTATACTTACTTGTTGAAAGCTTACCCTTATTATCACTTAATTCTTTGCTTAGGTCTTTGAGGTAATTTTCTGTAATATCTTTTATATCTATTTTCCCATATCTAGCTAAACCTATAATAGGCCAAGCATCTGTAAAAGCTTCCTTGTTTTTTAACATATAATATCCTGTTTCTTCTACAATATCTTCTACATTATATAAACTTTCCCCATAAGCTACTCCAGTCTCAAACATTCCAAAGGTCATAGGTAGTAGCAAGGCTATAAGTAAAAGTAAAGATAAATTTCTTTTCATAAAGGTTTTTCCTTTCTTTATAACAAATAATATTTTCCATTAAAAAAGCACTTACCCATATTCCCCGGTAAATGCCCAACTTACATGTTTTACATGTAGATATTTTTCACTTGTTTTATACAAAGAAAACAAAATGAGAGCATTGTCGGCAAATATCCTGACTTAGCTTCATTGCTCCCTCTGCCTTCCCGTATAATACAGTGGCTTTGTCTTAGAGTTTGCTCAGCATTCACAGTGACTTGTTCGTGTGGGAATCTCACCCAGCTTCCTTACGTATGACAATTTTAATTACTTTAATTATACATCAAGTTTATACTTCCATCAAGAATATTTGTTTATACTTTAACCATCTATTAGTTTTGCCCATTCTTCAAATCTTTCCATAATCTTATCGACATATTCTAAAGTCCTCTTATCAGTAAACTTACCTTCCTCATCAAATAATTTATCTACATTAGGAATGAGTATATGATTACCTGGAAGAACCATACTAGCTAGACCTGGGGCATTTAGGACCTTTCTTAAGTCTCCTTGGCACCTTGCTGTTCCAACATTTCCATCGGATGCACCAAGTATCATAAGAGGTTTGTTTGCTAAAACCCTATCGACACGAGAACACCAATCTATGGCATTTTTTAAAACCCCCGGTATGGAGTGGTTATATTCTGGTGTTACAATTATCACTCCTTCTGCCTTTTTTATACTATCCTTAAAATCTAGAACAGAAACTGGTGGGTCATCTTCTATGTCTTCGTTGAATAAGGGTAGGTCGTTTAATCTTAGTATCTTAATATCGTGAGTTTTTTCGTATCTTTCTTTTAATGTCTTTGCTATTTTTAAGTTATATGAATCTTTTCTTAAACTTCCAACTATTGCTACCAATTTCATTTAATCAGCTCCTTTATAACTTTATACCCGACTATTATCTTTAGTAACTATACTTATTGATTTTAAAATACTCTTTCCTTTTGTTTATGTTATAATTGTTTTATTAAAGAAACCAGGTGAGAAAATGGAAAAACAAAAAATCAAAGCCCTTATCTTATTATTGCTAGCAGTTATAATGTTTGGTTTATCTTTTGTCAGTATAAAGATCTCAATGGAGGTCTTTCCCCCTATAAGTATGGCCTTTTATAGGTTTCTTATTGCTTCTTTTGTCCTTTATCCACTTTTAAGAAAAATAAGCCCTGGTGAAAGGCTTAAAAAAAAGACCCTCCCTTTAATGGCAGTCTCAGGGGTACTTGGAATAACCTTGTATTTTTATCTGGAGAATAATGGAGTCTTAAGAATAAGTGCTAATGATGCCTCTATTATCATTGCTATGATGCCAGTTGCTGCAGCAATTGCCGAAAGCATCTTTCTTAAAAAACCCTTGTCAATAGTCTCCTTTATAGCTATTATAACTTCTATACTAGGAATTTACATAATTATTGGAGGTAAGTTAGACGGGGGTAGTGCTAAGGGTTACCTTTATATGGTGGGGGCAATTGTTACTTTTTCTGCCTTTCTAATATTAACAAAACCACTCTTTAATACTTATTCTGATATAGCGGTTACATTTTATCAAGGTGTATTTGGTACCCTTGCCTTTATACCCTTTCTTTGGCTTGAAAGTGTACAATGGACCCTTCTTACCCCAACCATACTTTTTCATTTTTTATTTCTTGCTATAGGGTGTTCTGCTATAGGTAATTACTTTTATCTTTATGCCCTAAACCATTTAAGTGTAGCAACAGCAGCTATTTTTATGAATCTTATACCTGTATTCACCTTCATATTTAGTTATTTCTTCTTTGGAGATACTTTGTCATTTATACAAATGATTGGGGCAGGTGTTGTAATAATTTCTGTTAGCATAGTAACAGTTAATGAACAAGGGAAAGAGGCATAAGGGGTAGGGTTTCTCCTCTTATAATGCTTATTTCCAATCTATTGTTTCTGGTTTTCTTAACTTTTGATGCTTAAAAACTGGAACCTTTAGGTCTTCCCCTAGCCTTCTAAGCTGTTCCTTATAAGTACCTTTTAGTCCATCATGCATAGCTATTGCCGATATACCTCCATCAATTGAATCAAGGCAAGCCCTCAGTTTTTCTCCTCCTCTTTCATTCTCATATTCTCCAGTTACTAACCACTGATTAGGAAGTATATGGGATATACCATAAGTGTTGTTATCCCATCTAGTGAATATTTCTTCTGAGAATCCACTTTCAAAGTGTTTACCGCCTGCACATAGGATGTTCTTAAGTTCTAGCCCATCACTTGTAAATATTTCTGTTAAAGATTTTGCCAAGACTTTAACCGCAAGGGGGTTCTTCCAGCTTTCTTTATCACTGCCAATTTCTATGTCCATAATAGGGACAGGGTACTTAATAATCATATCAGGACCACTTTCACCATACATCATACCTGACCAATGGGTTGCTTCACTTGTTACTGTATAATCATTTAAATTGTTTTCTATGCGATTTCTTTCAAGGGCAATTAATATATTATGCATATACTTAGGATTCGCCCTGCCAAAATTCCCAGATTCAACATCTCCAGTAGTATGAACTGTAAATATCTTATCGGGTGCATTACTACCCTCGTGCCAAGTTACTATACCTGCTATATCAAAGTCTGAAAAATGATTAATTATGCTAGGTAAATATGTTTTGTAATCATGGCACAAAACTCTTTTAGTTCTTACAAAATAAAACTCATTATCTTCCTCATCTTTTTTCATAAGAACAGGGAAACCATCTATAATTATATCTGTACTTATGTATTCACTTAATAAAAGTAATTCTTTAAAAACCAAACTTGAAACATGGTCTACTTTTTCATCTTCAGCTAAATAAAAAACAGCCTTTTTCATAAACTCTTCTCCCCCTTATAGGCAAAAGGAACCTTCCTTCTATGCCTTTTAATCTTTAACATAGCCTCCGCATACACAAACTGTATCTGAATCAAAGGAGTATATTTCCTCTGCAAATAAAAATTTTCTAACTCCTATGTGGATCTTGCTTTTAGAATACTTTACTTCCTTATTTACATAAACTTTAAAACCTTCAACATCTAAAACCCTATAACCTTCTTTTTTTGGTCCTCCAAATTTTACAAAGGGTAGATAGGGGCCTGAGCAACACACTTTTCTCATGGGCAGGTCAATTGTTATAGTGTTTTTATTTTTATTTTTCATATGCACTTTAAGTGAATCACTTAATATTACCTCCATAGCTAACCTTCCTTATCATTATTTTATACTTAAAAATATTGTACCATATTATAGAAAAGTGTGGTTACTATACTTAAGTATAATAACCACAACTTTATGTTTACCTCTTAAAGGATATTAGATAGTACCCCATCTTTGAAATAATAAATTGCATCTCCATAGTCTTCTGTGTATACCCAAAGTTCTATTTCGTTAAATTTTGTAGTTAATTCGCTTTTTTGATCAGGTTTAGTTTTAAATTGAACTAAGAGCATATCAGTTGTCATTCCTGTCCATGGTATTTTTTCTTCTACCCTCTTCCATATTTTTTCATCCCAGTCAAATAAGGTACCTGGGCTTTTTTCTAATACTGTATATATTTTTTCATCTCCTCTATCAAAGACTGCTTGATTTAGGGTGTTAAAAGAAACTACAGCCTTATATTTATCGTTTATCTCTACTTTAAACAAGGTATCTTTAGGATCTATTTCCTTTTCATCTAACATAGTCTCATCCATCATAGAATTTAGAATTGAATCAGATGTTCCCACTATCTTCTTCCAGGCTGGGAGGTTGAAATAATGTTCATTTACTTCTACCTTTACATAGGATCCAAGGTCTGAAGTGTCTTTAATATCAGATAAGTCTAGCCTGTTTAAGTCTGCTTCAATATATATTGGATTTATCCTATTAGTTTTAACTAGTTCATCAATATGAATCCAATATGTTCCTCCTGTAAAAGCTGATTTTTCTGTCCAACCAAAGCCATAGTCATCCACTTTAAAGTCTGGGACATTTTGAACCAAGGTTCCATCCTTTTTATATAAATTTACTAATTTAACATCGTGGTTTCTACCAGTGTATCTAAAGTCCTTTGTTCTTTCACCATTAATATACTTGTTTTCATATTCCTTATAGGGTTTTACTGCCTCAAAACCTCCATATCTCCACTCAACTATAGGAAGTTTGCTTAATAAGATAAGCTGAGAATCCCCATTCCAAACAACATTATAATCCATATGCTCTGATAAGAACCTTAAGGGGACCATAGTACTTCCACCTATTATTTGGGCTGGAACATCCAAATCATATGCTAGGCCATTTATTACTGCCTTATCACTGCCAATTATAAATAATACATCCATAGCCTCATTTCTACCCCTAGCTGATCTTAGGGTATTATCCCAAGTTACTGTAAGTCCAAATGATTCAAATATTTTTCTCATTGGTACTAGTACTCTTCCATTTACAATCTGAGGCGGAACATCAAAATCTAATTCTGTACCTTCAAGAATTACCCTAATCTCTTCCCCTCTTGAGTAGTCTATATTATCAAAGGTGTTATCTACTTGCCCATTTCCTGTTAGGGGCATAAATAAAAGGGCCACAAGTAGTAAAAGTGGACTTAATCTAATTTTAAATATATTTCTCATAATTTCTCCCTCCAAATTTGTTTTAAAAAGTTCTATATTACTACTTTACCCAACAAAGAAGAAGATGCTACAATTTTATTTATGCACGAATAAAAGTAAAGGATCTAAAGATTACAATTGATATCGTAATTAGCTTTAGTAAAGTTGAAGTATATCTTATTGGGGTATAGTAGAAAATATAAAGGGAATTAATAAAAAAATAAAAAAGGAGTTGTCTTATGAGTATACCTGTATTAACTGTAAAATATGAAATTAAACCCGATAAGTTAAATGAATTTATCGAACTTATGAAGGAGAATTCAAAGAAAAGTTTATCAGAACCTGGATGTTTAAACTATGAAGCATCTATGGCAGGTAACAAGGTTTTCCTTTATGAAAAGTACAAGTCTGAGGAAGATTTTAAACACCACACCTTAACTGAACATTTTGCTAACTTTAAGGAAAGGACCCAAGACCTTATAATAAATAAGGAAATATCCATGTATAATGCTATCAAGTAATACAAATGGCTATATCACCTATTAAGTGCTATAGCCATTTGTTTTTAATATTTACTTTGCATTTTCAAATGCATTTCTTGTTGCATCCATTATTGCATCTGAAGTGTAAGTAGCCCCTGATATTACATCAACATTAGTCTTATTTTCTTTAACAATTGCTAGTGGTATTCCTTCTATTGCAGGATCTGAAATCCCTTCAGTCTCATCGTGGGAAATAACTTTTACATCAATAATTTTACCACCTTCAAGAGTTACTGAAACTTTAAGGTCTGGATGCATGCCTGCATCACTTGTTCCATCATAGGTTCCATCAGGAATTAAGTCAAGTTGTGGCTCCACTATTTCTTTTACTTCCTCAGGTTCTTCTTCTGATAAATCCCCTTCTTCTACTATATCACCTGAAATAACATTTTTTACAGCTTCAATAATTGCATTTGATGTAAGAGTAGCTCCAGAAACCACATCAACTTCTGGGCTTCCTGCTGAAACTATTGCAAGTGGAATACCCTCAATTGCAGGGTCTGAAATACCATCTGTTTCTCCATGTTCAATTACTTCAACGCTTGTAATTTTTCCTTCTATAAATTCAACTGCTACCTTAAGACCTGGATGCATACCTGCATCGCTTTTACCTTCATATATCCCATCAGCTATGTCAGCATAGCTAGTTTCCGAATCCATCATGGTGTTTCCAAGTAATAAAGCAACAATTGATATTACTGCAATAATTATTAAACTAATACCTCTGTTCTTTAACATTTACACTTCTCCTTTTTTATGTATAATTTAAAATAAATATTTTGCCACCCTCATAATACTACCAAATTTTACTCTTATAAACAAGGGATTATTATTAAGTTTAATATAAACATATGTTGATAATTAGCCCTTTATAAAGGTATCCCCCATGGAATATCCATAGGGGTTTTTAATTTGTTAGCAAAGTTCTTCTTACCTTAACCTGTACCTTAATAATCTCATACCGTTTAAAATAACTACTAAAATACTTCCTTCATGGACAAGCATACCAATTGACATGTTCATCCAATCACTAAACAAGACACTTAAGAGGAGGATTACTACAACTGCCAGGGCAATAAAGATGTTTTGCTTCATGTTTCTATCTGTAGCTTTTACCAAACCAAGTGCATGAGGTAGGCGGCTAAAATCTGAATTCATTAAAACAACATCAGATGTTTCAATAGCTACATCAGTACCACTACCCATGGCTATACCTATATTAGCTAAGGCTAGCGATGGACTATCATTAACCCCATCTCCAACAAAAGCAACGATTTGACCTTCTTCATCTATTAACCTTTTTACAAAGGCAGCCTTATCTTCAGGTAGCATATGACCGTAAGCTTCTGTTAATCCTAACTCTTTACTTACTGCATCAACTGTCCCTTGATTATCACCTGATAGCATAATTAAATTCTTGACTCCTAATTTTTTTAGCTTTAATAAGTCTTCCTTAACTCTAGGTCGAATTTGGTCCTTTATTCCCATGATAATTTTCACTACCCCATCAACAGAGGTTATTACTAGGGAGTTACCCTCTTTTTCAATAAACTCAATATCATTTTTAACTTGTTCACTTAAAGAAGTACCTTCTCTTTCCATTAAAGCTAAATTACCTATTGCCAGCCTATGCCCTTCAACATTTGCAAGTATTCCCCCACCCTTTATAACTTCTGTATTCAAGACTTTTGAAAATTGTGTTTGTCCAATTTCTTCTAAAACAGCCTTTCCTAAGGGGTGGTCTGATTCTCTCTCTACACTTGCCAAGAAACTCTTAGCCCTATCTATACCTTCTCCATATGTTTTTGTTATTGACACAGATGGATTTCCCAAGGTTAAGGTCCCTGTTTTATCAAATATAATGGTATCTAATCTAGAGAAGTCTCTGATAACTTCGCTACCCTTTAACAAAACTCCATGACTTGCTCCATTTCCTATACCTGCAACATTTGAAACTGGAACACCAATAACCAAGGCACCTGGACATCCTAGAACCAAGATAGTTATTGCTAATTCTATGTCTTTTGAAAATAACCATATAATAAAGGCCATAACTAGAACTGCAGGTGTATAATACTTAGCAAACCTATCTATAAAGCGCTCAGCTTCTGATTTAGAATCTTGGGCTTCCTCTACCATTTCGATGATTTTACCAAATGTAGTATCTTCACCTACTCGGTCAGCAACAATTTGTATGGTTCCATTATCAAGTATGGTCCCTGCAAATACATTGGAGTTCTTTTCCTTTTCTACTGGAATAGATTCACCTGTTATGCTTGCTTCGTTAATATAACCCTCACCACTTAAAACTCTTCCATCTACTGGGACTTTTGCTCCAGTTTTAACAAGTAAAATATCTCCAACATCCACTTCTTCAACTTCAACTTCTACAAATTCTCCATCTTCCATCTTCTTAAGAGCACTTTCAGGAGCCATATTTATTAATTCCTTGATAGCTGATCGAGTTTTATTTAAGGTTCTTTGTTCTAAAAAGGCACCAAATAAGAATAAGAATGTTACAATTGCAGCTTCTTCGTAATTTTGAATTAAAAATGCCGCCCCAACAGCTATTGTAACTAATACATCTATACTAACAACCTTGTACCTTAAAGCTTGAAAAGCTTGAATGGCAATTGGTGCTAGCCCTATTACAGAGGCAATTATCAATGACCAAGTAAAAACGACCATATTCCCCATAGTCCATTTGCTTATAAAACCAACTGCAATCAAAATACCCCCAAGTAGAGTTATTGTATTCTTATTCTTAGTAATAAGTCTTTGCATGTCTTCACTTCCTTAAGTTATTTTATATTTTTTTCTTGTTTTTGTTCTTAATACTATTCTAGCATAGACCCTCATATAAAGAATTGACCTAGGTCAAATAAAACCACCTACCTAGAATTACTTTAGTAGATGGCCTCTATCTCTTTTTTTACTTAAAACTAATTGACTACTTTTATTAATATATCTTAACTTCCAAATTTCACACAAACTATAGCTTTTCTATACAAATACCTTCAGGTGAGTAATATATGGATTTGGAAAACATAGGGTCAGATATAATAGTTTTCATCGGCCCTATTTTAATAAAAGTGCCAGTGTGTAACATACCAGTGCAGTTAATACGGCCAAATCCTTTTGATCTAATCCACTCTCTTATCTTTTCCAATTCTAGGGTATTTTCTTCTATCAAGTCATTCACCCTATCATAGCTAAATATAGAGTTCTCTAAGGCTTCTTTTTTTTCAGGTGATAGAAGGTTTTTTTCACCTAATTGTTCCAATATATCAATTAAGGTCCTTAAACTATCTTTTTGAGTCTCTAACGCCTCTATTTCTTTTTTTAATATATCCTGTCTTTCAAGTATAGCTGGGTCTATGGCAATTTCTAAGTATGTTCTAATATTTGCATTTGACCCTATGGTTCTTGCTTGAATATTTTCAGAAACTAAGTATTCACCACCAACTATCTTACCTATAGAATTAATAGCATAAAGACTCTTTCTACATACAATTTTACTATTCATAACATAATCTGTATTGATGTCCCCTTTTACACTGACTCTACAATTTTCTATAAACCTGCTCTTTAAGTTACCTTCACAAGATAGGTTCCCACCAGTTATGCCACAATTTAAAACAATATCCCCCCCTGCTATAAGTTTTACTGAGCTAAGCCCTTTATATACTTGGATATTCCCACTAGCTTCAACTATAAAACCAGGTAACACAGTCCCCTTAACAATCACATTTCCAACTACTTTAATATTTCCTGTTGTGCTATCGACATCTTCTTCTATGTAGAAGGTTTGAGTAACATCAATTTTTCCATATCTATATTCAACTTGTCCATCAATTGCAGCAGTAATTTCTCTGCCATCCTCACTTAGTTTGGTGTTTTTACCTAGTAGGGAGGGCACAGGTTTACCCTTAATAAAAGGAACTACACTTCCATGGACTGATATACCATCTCTTCCTTCTGTTGGGGGGGTAATTGTGCAAAGAACTTGGTCCTTACTTATGTTTTCTATATTATCTAGATTATAAAAATCTACGCTCCCATCTTCTCTTTCTCTTAATTTTGAGTCTTTTTTCTGTCCAATGTGCATTTGAAAGCTTCCATCTTGACCATTTATAGGGTAAAGTCCCCTTGCTATTACAATGTTTTCATCATAAATTGGGTTTTCACAAAGATTTTCTAATACTTGTGTGTCTATGCCATAAGTAATATTATTTGAAGCGAGAATTTCAGCAAGATTTTCCATACTTGGATTTTTACCCCCATTTTGAGGTGGCTTTATTTTTACACTTGCTTCAAGTTTGTTATTTGATATATAGATATCTACTATAGCATCCACTTTTTCTACAAGTAAACCATCATTAGAGTCTATATCTAAACTAACACTATCCATGAAAAAGTCCTCCTATACTTACTTATACTTTTAACATTATTGATAATATCGGCTATATAAAAGCTTTGATTAACTTAAAAATTAATTATTTCTAATATTTGCTTTCTATTTCTTTTATTGTCTCATAAATATGCTGATTTATAGGCGTTGCTACTCCATGCTTCTTACCTAATCTTATTACAGTTCCTGAAAATAAGTCAACTTCTGATTTTTTCTTATGGAGGCCATCATACCTCATAGATGCCATCCCATCAGGATTAAGCGTATCTATTATTGATACATAAAAGTTTAAATCATCTTCAGTTACCTTGATATTTTCTTTTTTAGCTAATTCAATAACTTCTTTCATAGCATCTATCATCAAGTTTCTTGCTGGACCAGGCTTTTGAATTGTTTTATAGGTAGCTTCATAAATCATCATCGCTTGGTTTACACCAACATTTAGCATAAATTTACTCCAAAGTCTTTGCTTAACATCTTTTTCTAACTTGTATGGAAAACCCGTTTTGTCAAAAAACTCTAAAACCTTATTTAGTTTTTCTTTCTTTTCCTCATCTTGTGTATCAATTCCAATATTAACATAGCCTGCTTTTGTATACTTAAGGTTATTTCCATGGCGAATTGGGTCCATTGCTTCTGCTATTGTATAAAGTACTTTTTCTTTCCCAAAAGCTTGACCTATTATTTCTTCGCTAGTTATCCCATTAAGTAAAGATATTATAATTGTATCCTCTGAAACCTTATTCCTAGCAATATTTATAGCATCATTTAAGCCAGTTGACTTTACTGCAAATATTAAAAGATCAGAAGGTTTACCTTTCTCACTATCAGGCACAATTTTAAAATTATAATGCTTATTGTTTATTGAAGACTCTAGGCCTGAGTATTTCTCAAACCTTTCTTCATCCATAACAAATTCTATATTTTCCCTTCCTATACTATCAAAAATTATTCCTCCAAAGATAAGTCCTAGGGACCCCATCCCTATTATTGAAACTTTATTAATAGCCAAGTTTATTCGCCCCTTTACTATATACTATAATCTTTATTGTACCATAATTATGTAAACTTTACAGAGGAGAATAGATTGACTGACCCAAAGCGTAGTGGTAATATAATAGTATAATAGATACAGTAGTTAATTAGTATCGGTACACTTAATTTGATTGGGGGAAAATAATATGAAAAAACCTTTAGTAATGACTCCGGGGCCAACAGGGGTTCATGAAAGTGTAAGGATGGCTATGGCTCAGGATATGACTAACCCAGATTTAGATTTAAATTTTTATGAATTTTACAAAGAAACCTGCATGATGCTACAAGATTTATTAAAGACTAAAGAGGATGTTCTTATCTTAAGTGGAGAAGGTATACTGGGACTTGAAGCTGCTTGTGCCTCTTTGATAGAGGCTGGAGACAGGGTCCTTGTGATTGACAATGGAATATTTGGAAAAGGTTTTGGTGACTTTGCTGAGATTTATGGAGCTGACCTTGTCTACTATAAGGGGGACTATAGGAAGGGAATTGATATTGAGGACTTAAAGAGTTTCTTAGAAAATGACAGTGATTTTAAGCTTGCAACTTTAGTTCATTGTGAAACTCCTTCAGGTATTACTAATCCTGTCGATAAGATTTGCCCCTTGTTAAAAGAATATGGGATTTTATCAATAGTAGATTCTGTTTCAGCTATTGGTGGTGAAGAATTAGAAGTTGATAAGTGGCAAATGGATGTAGTTATAGGTGGAAGTCAAAAATGCATATCTGCTCCACCAGGATTGACCTTCTTAAGCATCAGCCAGGGGGCCTGGGATATTATGTTAAATAGAAAGACACCTATAAAATCATTTTATTGTAATTTAGCAATGTGGAAAGATTGGTATGAAGAAAAATGGTTCCCATACACCCAGCCAATAAACGATATCCATGCTTTAAATAAAGCTTTAGAAAGGATTTTAGAAGAAGCAAATTCAGTCGCTAGGCATAAAGAAATTGCCCAAGCTGTAAGAAAATCCTTAACAAATTCAGGCCTAGAATTATATCCCCTGGATGGATTTTCAAACACAGTAACTAGTGTTTTAATACCAGATGATCTTAAGTTTAGTGATATTTATAACCATATGCTAAATCACCATAATATTTTAATAGCAGGAGCTTTTGATCACTTAAAAGATAAGGTATTTAGAATAGGACATATGGGTGAAAATTGTAGGGAAGAAAAGATATATGTAACCTTAAAGGCTTTAGATGAAACTTTTAGATACTTAGGCTTTAACTTACACGGCAACCTTCATAAACATTTTGTAGATGCTATTTAAATTTCGCGGTCAAAAAGCGCCCCTTAAAAGGAGCGCTTTTTTTTATTAGGACGCTTAATCTTTAGATCTATAATTTTTAAATATTTATATTCAT
>CAZSLV010000007.1:0-31326 GCA_964607545.1 uncultured Gudongella sp.
TCTTTATTTAAAATATAATATTTATTATAAAACATAAGAATTTAGGGGGGTAAAAATGGAGTTTAAATTTGATTTAAAAGAAAACAAGACAAAGATTGATGAGTTTAAAATCTTTATTGACAAAAATAGAGAAAAAGAAGGAGCCCTTATGCCTGTCCTACAAAAGGCCCAAGGTAAATTTGGATACCTGCCAGCAGAAATCTTGGAGATAATATCTAAGGAACTAGGAATTCCTCTTGCAGAAGTTTATGGGGTAGTAACTTTCTATTCTCAATTTTCACTAATTCCAAAGGGAGAGTTTAAAGTTGGAGTTTGCCTAGGAACTGCTTGTTATGTTAGGGGGGCACAAGAATTACTTGATGAGGTAGTAAAGGAGTTAAACATTGAATCTGGTAAAACAACACCTGATATGAAGTTTTCCCTAGCTGCTACAAGGTGTATAGGTGCTTGTGGACTGGCCCCAGTCTTGTCTGTTAATGATGATGTATATGGGAGATTAAAACCTTCTGATGTAAAGGGAATATTTGATAAATATAGATAATTTGGAGGTGTAAAGCATGACTAGTGTTTATGAATTAAGTAAGATAAAAGAAAGTGCCTTAGAAAAGATAAAGCTTCGACAATCTGAGCTAGGGAATGAATTTATAGTTGAAAAAGAAGGCTTTAAAAAACACCATCTATTAGTTTGTGGTGGCACAGGATGTCACTCTTCTAATGCAGATAAAATAAAGGACCTTATAGATGAAAAAGTAAAAGAACTAGGAATAGAAAATGATGTACAAGTAATAATTACAGGGTGTTTTGGTTTGTGTGAGGCAGGTCCTAACATAGTAGTTTATCCTGAAGGAGTCTTTTATAGTCATGTTGAATTAAGTGATGTAGAAGAAATAGTAACAGAGCACATCCTAAAGGGGAACATAGTTAAAAGAAGAGTTTTTAAGGAATCCTTATTTGATGAGAGAATAAAACCAGTAAGTGAAGTTAATTTTTATAAAAAGCAAACTAGGGTTGCCTTAAGAAACTGCGGGATAATTGCTCCAGAAGATATAGAAGAGTACATAGCCCTAGATGGGTATTCTGCCCTAGCAAAAATAGTTACAGGCATGACCCAGGAAGAAGTTATAAAAATAGTTAAAGACTCAAACTTAAGAGGCAGGGGGGGCGCAGGCTTTCCTGCAGGTAGAAAGTGGGAAACTGCATATAAGTATGCTTCTGATAAAAAATACATAATTTGTAATGCTGATGAGGGAGACCCAGGAGCCTTTATGGATAGGTCTATCCTAGAGGGAGACCCACATTCTGTCCTAGAAGCAATGGCCATAGCAGGATATGCAATTGGTTCTGATCAAGGCTTTATTTATGTAAGGGCAGAGTATCCTATAGCTGTCCAAAGACTAGAAGTAGCCCTAGACCAGGCAAGAGAGTATGGCATGCTAGGGAATAATATATTTGGAAGTGGTTTTAACTTTGATATTGAGTTAAGGCTTGGTGCTGGAGCCTTTGTTTGTGGTGAGGGTACTGCCTTAATGGAATCAATTGAAGGTAAAAGGGGTATGCCAAGGGTTAAAATTGAAAGAACTGCCCACAAGGGTTTGTGGCAAAAGCCTACTATAATAAACAATGTAGAAACCCTAGCTAATATACCTATAATATTTCAAAAAGGATCAGATTGGTTTAAGAGTATTGGGACAGAAAAATCTCCAGGTACAAAGGTATTTGCCCTAGGGGGTAAGATAGAAAACACAGGTTTGATTGAAGTCCCAATGGGGATGACTTTAAGAGAAATAGTTTATGATGTTGGTGGTGGAATTCCCAATGGAAAGAAGTTTAAAGCCATACAAACAGGTGGCCCATCAGGAGGGTGTATCCCAGAAGAATTTTTAGATACTCCAGTTGATTTTGACTCCCTGGCAGAACTAGGGTCTATCATGGGTTCTGGTGGCTTGGTAGTAATGGATGAGGATAACTGCATGGTTGATATAGCAAGGTTCTTCTTGGACTTTACAGTAGAAGAATCATGTGGCAAGTGTACTCCTTGTAGAGAGGGTACAAAGAGAATGTTAGAAATATTAGAAAGAATTACAGATGGCAAGGGCCAAGATGGTGATATAGAAAGATTAGAAAGCTTGTCTGAAACTATAAGCTCAGCTTCCCTATGTGGCCTGGGTCAAACAGCATCAAATCCAGTAATTACTACCTTAAAATACTTTAGACATGAATATGAGGCCCACATTTACCATACAAAGTGTGAAGCAGGGGCTTGTCAAGAACTCTTAGAGTACTTTATAGAAGATAACTGTATAGGGTGTTCAAAGTGTGCAAAAGTATGTCCAGTAAATTGCATAGATGGAAAGTTAAAAGAAAGATTTGTCATAGACTCATCAAAATGTATTAAGTGTGGAGCTTGCTTGGCGGCATGCCCAGTAAAACCTAAAGCTGTTGTTAAGAGGTAAGGGAGGTAGACTAGTGGAAGATATAACACTTATCATAAATGGTAAAAAAGTAATGGTTAAAAAGGGTACTACTATACTAAATGCTGCAGAAAAGTTAAATATAGATATCCCAGCCCTATGCTATGATCCTGATTTAGAAATAACAGGGGCTTGCAGGATGTGTTTAGTAGAGATAGAGGGTAGTAAAAAACTTGAAACATCTTGTTCTACAAAAGTTTGGGATGGGATGGTTGTAAATACAGAATCAGAAAAAGTTGTAAATGCAAGAAAAGAAATACTGCAAATGCTCTTAGATAGCCATCCAAATGACTGTTTAACATGTCAAAAAGCAGGTGAGTGCCTACTTCAAGAATACTCTTATAGGTATGATGTAGCATTTAGAGACCACGATGGAGCTATGAGGCCAGACTTAATAGATACTTCTAGCCCCTATATACTAAAGGACAACAGTAAGTGTATAGTTTGTGGAAAGTGTATTATAACATGCGCCCAAGTAAGCGATAGGGCAGTACTTTCATTTGCAGAAAGAGGATATGAAACAAGGGTAATATTTAGTGGAGACCAGTCAATAGAAGAATCAACATGTGTTTCCTGCAATAGGTGCGTATCAGTTTGCCCTGTAGGGGCCCTAATAGATAAAAGAGAATTGAAAAAAATTAGAAATTGGGAAGGTGAAAGCAAGGTTGTATCTTGCAAGGCTTGTGATTATGGTTGCGAATTTGAGGTTAAATCTAAGAAACAAGTACCCCTTGCAGTAGTAGCTAAGCCTCCAACAAACGGAAGACCCCTATGTTTAAAGGGTAGGTTAACGACTGAGTTAAAGTATCTTGATAATCCAGACCTCCCATATAAAAAGCTAGAGGATAAATTTGAAGAAACAACTTGGGCTGAGGCACTTGAAATTACAGAAATAATTGAAAAAATAAATAAAATGGGAAATGAAAAGTAAAAAAGGAGGATTTTAGATGCAGATTACAATCAATAATATTGAATATGAGATTGAAAAAACCTCTACAATTCTCTCTGTTTGTAATGATTTAGGTATTGATATCCCTACACTTTGCTATGATAAGCGTTTGTTACCTACTGGAGCTTGTAGGCTATGTCAAGTAGAAATTGAAGGGACAAGTAAGCTTCAAACTGCTTGTACAACAAAGATTAAAGATAAGATGGTAATACAAACTCACAGCCCTAGGGTAATAAAAGAAAGACAAAATTTATTGGATTTAATAATATCAAACCACCCCCTAGAATGCTTAAATTGTGAAAAATCAGGGGCTTGCAAGCTTCAAGATTATTGCTATGAATATGGGATAGAAGAAGGTAACTACAGGTGGGAACAAAGTAGACCAATTTATGATGATACAAATCCATTTTATACATATGACTCTAGAAAGTGTATACTTTGTGGACTTTGTGTAAGAGTATGTGATGAACTTCAAGGGACCACAGCAATAGGGTTTGAAAACAGGGGTTTTGATACAGTGGTTTCAACACCTTTTGGCAATGGACTAATAAATTCTACTTGTGTATCCTGTGGAAACTGTGTTTCAGTTTGTCCAGTGGGAGCCTTAGAAACTAAAAAGAAAACAAAGACTAGGATTTGGGAGACTAAAAAAGTAAGGACAACTTGTTCCTATTGTGGAGTTGGGTGTCAACTTGATTTGCTTGTTAAAGAAAATCAAGTGGTAGGGGTAGAACCAGCAATGGATGCCCATAACGAAGGTTTATTATGTGTAAAGGGTAAGTTTTCCTACAACTTTTTATCCCACCCTGATAGGCTAAAGACTCCTTTAATTAAAAAAGATGGTGTCTTTGTTGAAGCAAGTTGGGATGAGGCATATAAACTTATAACAGATAAGATGAAACAAGTAAAAAAAGACCAGGGTGGAGATGGCTTTGCTGGCCTTACTTCTGCTAGGTGTACAAACGAAGATAATTATATTTTCCAAAAGTTATTTAGGTCAGTGCTTCAAACCAATAACATTGACCACTGCGCCCGCCTCTGACATGCTTCAACGGTTGCAGGTCTTGCAATCACCTTAGGTTCAGGTGCTATGACAAATAGCATACAGGAAATAAAAAATACTGATGCAATGTTTATAATTGGGTCAAACACAAGCGAAAACCACCCAGTTATTGGTGCAATTATGAAACAGGCTGTAAAAAAAGGGGCAAAACTTATAGTAGCAGACCCTAGAAAGATTGAAATGGCAGATTATTCGGATGTCTTTTTACAAGTTAAGCCAGGGACGAATATTGCCCTACTAAATGCTATGATGCATGTGATAATAAAAGAAGATTTAATGGACAAGGCCTATATAGAAAAAAACACTGAAAACTACGAGGAACTAGTTAGGCTAGTAGAAAGCTATACTCCAGAAAGGGCAGGAGAAATTTGCGGGATAGAAGCAGAGGATATTATAAAGGCTGCCAGGATATATGGAGAGGCTAAAAAAGCTGGAATATATTACACCATGGGGGTAACCCAGCATACTACTGGTACCCATGCAGTAATGAGCATTTCAAACCTTGCACTTCTTTGTGGAAATGTAGGGATTGAATCAGCAGGTGTAAACCCTCTTAGGGGGCAGAATAATGTACAAGGTGCCTGTGACATGGGGGGACTCCCTTCAGACCTGCCAGGTTATCAAAAGGTCTTTAAAAAAGAAGTTACAGATAAGTTCCAAGAAAGTTGGGGGAGTAAGCTATCAAACAAGGTAGGCCTTACCATAACTGAAATGTTTACCAAAATAGAAGAAGACCAAATAAAAATGCTATATATTATGGGAGAGAACCCAATGGTATCAGACCCTGATACTAACCATGTAAAAAAAGTCCTAGACCATGTTGATTTTTTAGTTGTACAAGATATATTTTTAACTGAAACAGCAGAAATGGCAGATGTTGTATTACCTGCTGCTGCCTTTGCAGAAAAAGATGGGACCTTTACAAATACTGAAAGAAGGGTTCAAAGGGTTAGAAAGGCCCTTGACCCACCAGGGCTTGCCAAGGCTGACTGGAAGATTCTTTTAGACCTTATGAACTTGATGGGAGATAAGTCTTATTATAAGAATCCAAGTGAAATTATGGATGAAATAGCAAGCCTTACCCCTTCCTACTCGGGGATTGACTATGAAAGAATAGACAAGGTAGGGCTTCAGTGGCCAGTTTTAAACAAAGACCACATGGGAACTGAGTACTTGCACAAGCAAGCCATAGCAAGGGGTAGGGGTTTATTTATGCCTAATGAATATGTAGAAAGTGCTGAATTAGTCTCCATGGAATACCCTTATATCTTAACCACAGGTAGGATTCTTTACCACTACCACACCATGACTATGACAGGTAGGGAAGATGGATTAAACGAGCTTGCACCAGATTCATTTGTTGAAATAAATGAGATAACAGCTAATAAGTTAGATATAGAAGATGGTGAAATGATAAAGGTTAGCTCAAGAAGAGGGGAATTAATAACAACTGCTAGGGTATTAGATACAATAGATGAGGGAGTTGTTTTTATGCCCTTCCACTACACTGAAGGAAAGGCAAATCTCTTAACAAACACCGCCCTAGATGATATAGCAAAAATTCCAGAATTAAAAGTGGCAGCTGTTAAAATTGAAAAAATATAGGAGGTAGACTACTCATGAACTACGAGCAAGTATTAAGATATGCTATGCAGATGGAGAAAGATGGCATGAATTTTTTTAATGAAAAATCAGAAATGTTTTCAAATCCAACAACAAGTAAACTTTTTCATGAATTAGCAAAAGTGGAAAAAGAACACTACAATTATTTAGAACGCCAGCTTAACAACTACCTTGAAAACAATGAATTTGATTTATCTGATGAAGTAATGGAGAGAGAAGAAGATATCTTTAAGGCTAGGGAAGAGTCAGAACATATAGTAGAAACCCTAGCTGAGTCTGATATACCAGATATGACCATATTAAGAACAGCTTATTTAATTGAAAGAGACTTTAAAGAATTTTATGAAAAAGCAGCTGAAAATGCACATGATGAAGGGATAAAGAAAATTTTTATAAAGCTTGCCAAATGGGAGGAAGGTCATGAAACCCTCTTTAAAAAAGAATACGACAAGCTAATGAAGGAATATATGTCACTTCCTTGGGGAGGCTAAAGATGTTTAATGTTGGGATAATTACCTTAAGTGACAAGGGTTACAAGGGGGAAAGAGAAGATCTTTCAGGTAGACTTATTAAGGAATATGTAGAGGATAAGGGCTATAAGGTAGTAAGGTATGTAATCCTCCCAGATGAGGAAGATAGCCTTGTCAAAGAGTATATAAACATGGCCGATGACCTAGGCCTTGATTTAATACTGACAACTGGGGGGACTGGTTTTAGCAAAAGAGATATAACCCCAGAAGCTACCCTAAAGGTAGCAACTAGGTTAGCACCAGGTATAGGGGAGGCTATAAGGTACTTTAGCCTTCAAATTACAAAGAGAGCCATGCTTTCAAGGGCAGTATCTTGTATAAGGAATGATACATTAATTGTTAACCTTCCAGGCAGCCCCAAGGCTGTTAAAGAAGCCCTAGACTTTAGCCTAGAGAGTATCCACCATGGCCTTGAAATCTTATTAGATAGAACTAGTGAATGTGCTAGAAAAGAGGATTAATATGAGAGAATTTAAAACTGCAATTATTCTTGCTGGGGGCAAAAGCACCAGGATGGGTTTTGACAAACAATTTTTAAAAATAAAAGAAAAGCTCTTAATTGAAAATCTTGTCTATAGGCTAAAGCCTACATTTGATGAGGTGATTATTGTTACAAATAAGCCAAGTGAATACAAGAGCCTACCTGTGATAGTTACTCAGGATGTATTTAGTGGTATTGGACCCCTTGCAGGTATCCATGCTGGACTTTTAAAATCTACATCTCAATTTTCATATATAATTGCTTGCGATATGCCTAATATAAATTTAGAATTTATAAACTACATGCAAACACAAATTGCAGGGACAAATAAAAAGGCTACTATAGCTCGCTTTAAAGAGTATCTAGAGCCCTTTAACGCCTTTTACAGTAAGGATGTAATAGAAGATTTGGAATGTTTTTTAAACTTGGGAGGAAGGTCTGTCACTAGATTTTTATCAAGTTTAGATGCCCACTTTATTGATGAGGAAAAAGCAAGAGAATTTAGCAAGAATTGGGATATGTTTTATAATCTAAACACAAAAGCTGATGTTAATGAGTATTTAGAAAATATAAATAGCCTTGGTGGCTTTGTATGGAAGTAAAAAAACAAGTTGAAATCTTAAAAATTAAAGGGGGGGTAAATGAATATCTTAAAGATGATGTAATTGTAGAACACCCCTTTACTATATTTATTAATGATAAAGAACTTGTAACGATACTTTGTACCCCTAGGGATCTTAAAGAATTAACTGTTGGGTTTTTGTTTTCTGAAAATTATATTGATGATATAAATGAAATAAAGGCCATGGATATAGGGGAAGGTTGTAAAACTATCAATGTAATAGTAAAAGAAAGGACTCAAACCTTAAGGGATAAGTACAGGGGGAGAAGGACTATTACCTCAGGTTGCGGTAAAAATACTTCCTTTTATAATATAGTAGATTCAAAGACAAGTATGAAGATTACTAAAAGACTACCAATTAGTCCATCAAGTGTGGTACAATTGATGGGGGAATTCAATAAGCTATCTGTTTTATTTAAAGAAACAGGCGGTGTCCACAGCTGTGGCTTAGGCAGGGTGGATGGGATTCTTTTTTACGCTGAGGATATAGGCAGGCACAATGCCCTAGATAAGGTTCTTGGAAGTGGACACTTATCAGGCCTTTCTTTTGAAGACACCCTGGTTTTATCAACAGGGAGGATTTCATCAGAAATGCTTATAAAGGCGGCTAAAAGAAAGATACCCTTAATTATATCAAGATCTGCACCTACTTCTTTGGCAGTTGAGTTAGCAAAAGAGTTAGGAATATCCTTGATAGGCTTTGCAAGAGGAAACAAGATGAATATCTACAATAATTTTTCCGAGTATTAACTTCTAAAGCATAAGCTATGAAGAAATACCACTGGGTTTAGAGAGAAATTTCTAGGCCTCCCTTTTTGGAAAGGAAGATGTTTAATTAAACAACCTTTCTTAGGTTGTTTTTGTTTTTAAAAAAATAAGGAGTGTGATTAATTTGAAAAAAAAAAGTTTAATTTATCTACTGTTGTTGCTAGTAACCCTATCTTTAATTGCTGGATGCTCTAAGCCTGCAGAGGAAGTAGCCCCAGTAGAAGTAGAAACACCTGAGCTAGAAGCACCACAAGAGGAAGTTGTAGAAAAGCCAGCTGATGGGACAGAGATTATCCTATCAACAACTACAAGCACGCAAGATTCAGGTTTACTTGATTACTTACTTCCAATATTTACACAAGAAACAGGAGTTACAGTAAAGACAATTGCAGTAGGAACAGGTAATGCCCTACAAATGGGTAGGGATGGAGAGGCAGATGTACTCCTTGTACATGCTAAACCAGATGAGTTAAAATTAGTAGAAGAAGGACATGGAACTCTTAGACATGATGTTATGTACAATGACTTTGTACTTGTTGGTCCTAAGGGTGGAAGTGACTTAACAAAGGGCAATGATATTAACGCAGCTTTTACAGAAATAAATGAAAAAGGACTTGTATTTGTTTCAAGGGGAGACGATTCAGGAACTCATAAAAAAGAACTTAAGTTTTGGTCAGACTTAGACCTAGTTCCAAGTGGAGAATGGTATGTTGAAGCTGGGGCTGGAATGGGAGATGTTTTAAAGATAGCTGATGAGAAAATGGGCTACACTATGACAGACAGGGCAACCTACCTAGCAATGAAGGATGATTTAGGTCTTGAAGTGGTAGTTGAAGGGGATGAATCCTTATTTAACCAATATGGAGTAATACCTGTTAATCCAGACAAGGGCGATATGATAAATGAACTAGGGGCTCTTGAATTTACAAATTGGATTATTTCAGATAAGGTACAAGCTTTAATTGGTGAATTTGGAGTAGATAAGTATGGAGAAGGATTATTTATACCAAATGCAAAGTAACTATTAGTAATTAAGTGATAAGGGGTGGCAAGTATGGACTATATTTCACAGGGTTTCGTGGAGGCATTTAAATTGTTACTCCAGTTTGACCCAGAAGTTTACGAGATTATTTTCTTATCTATCTTCGTATCTTCAAGTGCAACCATACTTGCTGCCCTTATTTTTGTACCCCTAGGGGTTTACCTAGGGATAAAACCCTTTAGGGGGAAAAGAATGTTTTCTAGGTTAGTTTATACTTTTATGAGCATACCATCTGTAGTAGTAGGGCTTTTAGTTGCCCTTATACTTGCAAGAAGGGGGCCCCTAGGTTTCCTAGGCCTCTTATACACACCCAAGGCAATGATTATTGCCCAAACCTTCCTAGTAGTACCCCTTATACTAGGCTTAACCTACAATATGGCTAAAAGTAGGGGCAAGCAAATTGAAGTAGTTGCTAAGACCCTGGGTGGGACTAGGTGGGATAGTGTAGTTTTAATTATTCGCGAACTTAGGTCAGATATCTTTATACATATAGTAACAGGATTTTCTCGGGCAATTTCAGAAGTTGGAGCTGTAATGATAGTTGGGGGAAATATAAAGTACCAAACAAGGGTAATAACAACCACAATTTCTATGATGAACTCTATGGGGGACTACCCTATGGCTATAGCCCTTGGGACGATACTTATGATTATATCATTTGTAATACATAGCCTAATATACTCATACAGTAGGGAGGATTAGGTAAGATGAAAATAGAAGCATATAATATTAGAAAAAAATACCAAGAAAATTTGGTTTTAAATATAAACTACATAAGTTTTAAAGAAGGCCTAATAACAGGGATTACAGGCCCTAATGGATCTGGAAAAACTACCCTCTTACATATTCTTGGTGGCCTTGATCCAAACTTTGAAGGTAGGGTCTTATATGATGGGAGAGAATTAAATAAGGAAATACTTAAGGATTTAACCTTGGTTTTTCAAAAACCCTACTTGTTTAAAAGAAGTGTATTTGATAATATTGCCTACCCCATGGTACTTAGGAAAGAAAACCCAAAGACCATAAAAGAAGGGGTTAAGGAAATATCAGAGATTCTTGAAATAAATGACCTCCTAGATAAAAAGGGTCATCAGCTTTCAGGGGGAGAAGGTCAAAAGGTAGCCCTGGCTAGGGCAATGATCTTTAAGCCCAAGGTCCTACTATTAGATGAAGCTACATCAAGTTTAGACCCTGAAGCTGTAAAAACAATTGAAGAATCTATAATAAAATATAATGAAAAAACAAGTGCTACAATCATAGTTATAACCCATGATATGGAACAATCCAAAAGACTTTGCAATGAAGTAGTTTCACTTGAACTAGGAAGGGTGGTATAGGTGGATTTTTTTAATGTAGTTTCTGTAGATAAGGCAAAGGAAATTTTATCAACAAACTTTAATGAATTAAAAATGAAAGAGGAAGAAGTCCCTATAAGAGACTCTCTTAAGAGGTACTTAAGTAGGGATATAATTGCTGATATTAATGTGCCAGAATTTGATAGGTCAAGTGTAGATGGTTATGCTATAGTAGTTGAAGATAGCCATGGAGCAAGTAGTTCGGTTCCAAGTGTATTAAACCTTATTGGAGAAGTTAAAATGGGGGAATATACAGAAAAAGAAATTAGAAGTGGGGAAGCAATCTATGTACCTACTGGAGGCATGCTACCAAAAAATGCTAGTGGAATGATTATGATAGAACATTGCGAAAAGATGGATGCAGACACCCTCTTAATATCAAAACCCATCACAAATGGTGAAAATGTTGTTTATAAGGGAGAAGATATTAAAAAAGGAAAGTTAATTTTAAAAAGGGGACAAAGGGTTGGAACTAAGGAAATAGGAGTACTTGCAGCCCTTGGCCAAAGCAGGGTCTTTGTATTTGAAAAGCCTAGGGTTTATATTATTTCTACAGGGGATGAAATAATTGATATTACTAAAGACCTTGTAGGGGGTAAGATTAGGGATATAAATTCATATACCCTAGAAAGCCTAGTATATGAATCAGGCGCCTTAGTATCAGGTCGGGAAATTATAAGAGATGACTTTGATAGTTTACAAGCATGTGTAGAAGGGGCTATTAAAGTATCTGATATTATACTCTTATCAGGAGGGTCCTCAGTTGGAACTAAAGATTATACCCACAAGGTGATAGATTCACTTTTAGGTAGGGGAGTTTTTGTTCATGGCCTAGCCATTAAGCCTGGTAAACCAACTATAATAGGAGATGGAAGGGGTAAGTTAATAATCGGCCTACCAGGACACCCCGTTTCATCTATAGTAGTTTATAAGGCAATAATTGAACCCTTTATAAGGGACTTATTTGAATCAAAAGAAATTAGTCCCAGGGTGATGGCAAGGACTACCCACAATTTTCCTTCATCCCCTGGCAAAGAAACCTACCACATGGTAAAGCTAAAGGAAGAAAAAGGAGAATTTCATGCTATTCCAAGCTTTGGTAAGTCAGGTATGATAACCCTTTTGTCTGAATCCGATGGTTATATAGTAATAGAAGAACACGAGGAAGGCATAAATACAGGGGTCCAAAGGGAAGTCTTTTTATTGTAAAAGGAGGGATAAAATGTATAGGACTCAATATATTGACAATATAGATGTAGAAGAAGCTAAGAAACTTTATTTTAACAAGCTAAACATAAGACCCACTAGTGAAGAAATAAAGGTGACAGAGGCCTTAAATAGGATTGTTTATAAGGCAGTTTATGCAAAGACCTCATCACCTACCTACAATGCTGCTGCTATGGATGGTATATGTGTAAGGTCTAAGGATGTTACTTCAGCTAAGGAAAGTAACCCCCTCTTATTAAAGGAAGATGTTGACTTTATCTATGTAAATACTGGTAATCCAATAAGAGAACCCTATGATTCTGTCATTATGATAGAAGATGTGATTGAAAAGACAAAGGGGCAAGTAGAAATTTTAGCTCCATCCTACCCCTATCAACATGTTAGACAAATTGGGGAGGATATAGTTGCCACAGAAATGATACTTCCTTCTAATCACAAGATAAGGCCCATGGATCTTGGCGCCTTAATTGCTGGTGGTATAGAGCATATAGAAGTTTATAAAAAACCTAGGGTTGGAATTATACCAACTGGGTCTGAGATAGTTGAAAGTATTAAGGAAGTTTGCGAGGGTAAGATAATTGATTCAAATTCCCACGTATTTAAGGGCCTTGTAGAAATGATGGGGGGCCTTGCAAATAAGTACAAGCCAACAGAAGACGACTACCAAAGGTTAAGAGAAATTATAAAAGAAGCAGTAAGGGATAACGATATAATACTAATAAATGCTGGGTCTGCTGCTGGAACCAAAGACTACACTGTAAATTTAATAAAAGACTTGGGAGAGGTTTTAGTCCATGGGGTGGCTATGAAACCTGGCAAGCCTACAATACTTGGTATTATAAATGGTAAACCAGTGATTGGGGTACCAGGCTATCCTGTTTCTGGCTTTATGGTTTTTGATGTCTTTATAAAACCCCTCATACTCAAATTTACATCTAGTGAAGAAGACCCTTATGAAAAAGATAAGGCTATTTTATCTAGGAGGGTTGTTAGTTCTTTAAAAAACAAGGAACTCCTAAGGGTAAGTTTAGGCTTTGTAGATAGTAAGTTAATAGCAACTCCTCTTGCAGGTGGGGCTGGAGTTTCAATGAGCTTGGTTAGGGCTGATGGTATAGGAATTATACCTAGGAATGTAGAAGGCCTTGAAGCAGGTGAAGAAATTGAAGTAGAATTATTAAAACCCCTAAAAAATATAAGAAAAACCTTAGTTTCCATAGGAAGCCATGATTTGGTAATGGATATTATTAGTGATATAATGAAATTATCTTCTTCTCATGTTGGAAGCATGGGGGGGATTATGGCCATAAAAAGAGGGGAAGCCCACTTGGCTCCCATACATCTTTTAGACTCTGAAAGTGGAGAATATAATATTTCCTATATAAGAAAGTACTTTCCTGATAAAAAGATGGTCCTTATTAAGGGAATTCAAAGAAAGCAGGGTTTTATAGTTGAAAAGGGGAATCCTAAAGATATTAATGGGTGCAAGGACTTGTTAAAAGAAGGTGTTTCCTTTGCTAATAGGCAAAGGGGGGCAGGGACAAGGGTCTTACTTGACTATCAACTGCAAAAGCTTGGAATAAAAGAAGATGAAATCTTAGGCTATAGGAGGGAGTTGACAACCCATATGGCTGTAGCTGCTGCAGTTAAAAATAAATCTGCAAGTACAGGACTTGGAATATTATCAGCAGCCAGGGCAATGGACTTAGACTTTATACCCTTAGCAGATGAAGATTATGACTTTTTAATTAAGGAAGAATTATTAGATAAAAAGGAAATACAAGATTTTATTAAACTAATAAAGTCAAAAGAGTTTCAAACAAGAGTATCTGAACTTGGTGGATATGGCTTCCATAGAACCGGAGAAATTATTAGAATAGGTGAGTAGATGAAAGATAGCTTTGACAGAGAAATAGAGTATTTAAGAGTATCCTTAACTGATAGGTGCAATTTAAGATGTGAGTATTGCATGCCAGAAGATGGAATAGAAGATAAGTTACAGCATCCAGAAATTCTATCCTTAGAAGACATGTTTACTCTTATAAAGGAATTTGTAGTACTGGGTATAAAGAAAATAAGGTTTACAGGTGGAGAACCCCTTGTTAGAAAGGGGGCACTTGAATTAATAAAAAAAGTAAATGACCTAGATGGGGTAGATGAAGTAACTATTACAACTAATGGAGTTTTACTAGAAGATTATGCAGATGACTTGTACAAGGCCGGGGTTAAGAGAATTAATGTAAGTTTAGATACCCTAGACCCAGATAAATTTAAGGAAATCACCAGGGGTGGAGATATACAAAGGGTTTTTAGGGGAATTGAAAAAGCTCAAAAGGTCGGGATTAGTCCAATTAAAATAAACACAGTCTTAATAGGTGGATTCAATGATGATGAAATAGAAGACATGGTAAATTTAACCTTGTATGACAATATAGATATTAGGTTTATAGAGCTTATGCCAATAGGACAAGCTGCAGGTTTTGCTAAGTCTAAATTCTTATCAAACAAAGAAGTCCTTAAAACTCTTCCAGATTTAAAAGCCGTAGTAAAGGATGACATATCCTCACCTGCTACTTATTACAAGCTTCCCCATGCAAGAGGGAGGGTGGGGCTTATAAACCCTATAACTTGTAAATTTTGTAGTGATTGCAACAGGGTTAGGCTAACTGCTACAGGCAAGTTAAAACTGTGCCTTCATTCTAATAGGGAAATTGACTTAAAAAGTATATTGTTAGCTAAGGGTGATTTAAACAAGGCTGTAAGAGAGGCTATTCTTACAAAAGAAGAAGAACACCAATTAGAAAAAATGGAGTATATAAATAGGAGTATGAATGAAATTGGAGGCTAGTTTATGGATTTAACTCACTTTAATGAAGCAGGCAGGGCTCATATGGTAAATGTTAGTGAAAAAGAAGATACAAAGAGACAGGCCCAAGCCTATGCAAGAATAAGGATGGAAAAGTCTACCCTAGATAGGATAAAAGAAGGGGGAATAAAAAAGGGAGATGTCTTAGGTGTAGCCCAAATTGCGGGTATAATGGCTGCAAAAAAGACCAGTGACCTTATTCCCATGTGTCACAATATATTTTTAACAGGTGCCGATATTGAATTTGAACTTGGGGAAGACCTTATCCACATTAAGGCTATAGTAAGTACCAGGGGGAAAACAGGGGTAGAGATGGAAGCATTAACTGCTGTTAATATAGCAGCCCTGACAATATACGATATGTGTAAGGCAATAGATAAGAAAATGGTAATAGAAGAAACAATGTTACTTACAAAAATAGGTGGAAAGTCTGGCGAATTTAAAAGGTAAAATATAATCCTAAAATAAACAAAATGTTTAATTATGGATATTCCTTGGTATATATATAATATATCCAGTCTAATTATTGGAACCAAGGAGGTATAGGAAATGTTAAAATGGGCTTTAATTTTTTTAGTTATAGCCATAATAGCGGGAGTTTTAGGATTCGGAGGAATAGCTGGAGCAGCCAGTGGAATAGCAAAAATATTGTTCTTCGTATTTATAGTAATATTTGTACTTGCGCTTATTTTCGGTAAATCTATATTAGGATAGTAAAATTTAAAAATGATAAAGAAAAATCCCAAGATTTAAAATCTTGGGATTTTTTATTTGTTAGGTAAGTTTTACTTTCCTAACAAATAAAAAATAAAGGTTGTAGGGGATTATCCCCTGCCGTATTAAGGAAGGTGCTCAGATGCGCGAAAGCATCGTCGAAGGAAACCTAGGGTTTCATAGCGAAAGCGTCCTAGACGCTTTTTTAATCAAGCTTTACATAATTTAAAGTTTGGTCCTTGTGGTTTAAGCTATAACCCAAGTAACCCTCCTTTAAGAGATTAAGTTGCTTATCAATATCAGCCATTTCAGATACAATAAGATTAGAACTTGGCTTTTTTGTCCTTTCACTTAAGTTTGTGTGTAAGATATACCTCCAATAGCCGTCAGAATTATCTTCTAACTTGCCATACTTTTTAGTGAGGACCTTAATCTTTAAATTATGTTTCATAATATTATTGACACTGTAGTAATTATAAGGGGAAATTGTACAAGCTAGGTGCTTGTAACCCTCACTTTTTACAATAGGAATCATAAGGCCCAGGGTCATGCTTTGGAGGTTATTCCCCCGATAGGGTGGATCTACAACTGTAGTTTCTAGCTGGCATAAACTTGGGAGGTCTTCTTTTAAAAGGCCAAGGTCATAACCTAGGTTGTTACTCTTAAAAGCAGGAAAACTAACATACCTATAAGCTATCATTTGATTTTTCTCTCCAAAGATACCAATTACCTTTGCCCCATTGTCCATGTCCTTTTTCATATCTTCATAGGTATCCACCATTAGAACTTCCTTAAGGGGGAGGGCATCATAAACCCTTTGTATTAAATCTACCATCTCATCTAAATAATCATATGAAATCATTTTTGCCACATAATTTTCCTTTTCACTTTTACCGTGTCTTTCCCTAATAAGTCTACCCTCTTTAATAATCAAATTTATCCCCCCAGATTTTCTTAATATAAAATCTCAACTAGGTAACCCTAGTTGAGTTTGTTTAAAAATAATTATTATTCAAATTTAATGTAATTTAACATCCTATCTTCCTTGTTTAATTCATAGCCAATATAACCCATATCTATTAAGTCTCTTTGCATATCTAGATTAGCCCACTTAGAAATAACTAAATCAATTGGGTTTAATAGGGATTGTTTTTTAATGTCACTGTGTAAGATAAATCTCCACAAGCCCTCATCCCCTGTTTCGCTAGAACCATACTTCTTTTTTAAGGCCTTAATCATTAAACCATTTTTCATTATGTTGTAAAGACTATAAAAGTTTTGAGGGGATACAGTACATAAGAAGTGTTCATAACCCTCTCTTTTTACCATCTTCTTTGCAGCCTCTAGGGTTAAACTTTGTAAATTGTTCCCCCTATACTTAGGATCTACCACAGTAGTTTCTAAGTGTACAACCTTATCCATTTCCTCTTTTGGTAAATTAATGTCATGACCTAAGTTTCTCTTAGTATTTCCTGGGAAAGCTATATACCGATAAGCAATTATCCTATTTTTTTCGTTTTGCACACCAATGATTTTCGCACCTGCATCCATATCTTCGAGCATTTCATAGTAGGAATCCATATAAAGAACATCTTTATTTGGAAGCTTATCATATACATGTTGCTGAAGTTCTACAACTTCTCTAAGCCTATCTTTTCCTAATAGTTCCATCCTGTATTCTTCAAGTTCCATCTTTTCATGTTTGTTTTTAATTACATGTCCCTTGTTTAGCAGCATATATATGCCTCCTTTCCTTCATCGTACAACCTACAACTTGATAAGAGTGTTTAGGTTGTATCTTAATTATATACAAATTAATACCCACTGTCAATAAAAAATAAACACCCCCTAGTAGTTGCTTTCATGGGAAGGGGAAGGAATGTGTAATTTACTATACATCCTGTCTTTGAAATAATTTTAGTTTTTTTCTATGATAGGGTTGTTAATATGATTTGTGAATTGACTTGTCATTTTGGGTATAAGACTTTTGAGGTGATAAAAAATGAAGGATAAAAATTTTAAAAAGCCAGATAAAGAAGAATTGAAAAATAAGTTAAGCGAATTAAGCTATAGGGTAACTCAAGAAAATGCTACAGAAAGACCCTTTACCCATGAGTACGATAAAAACTTTGAAGATGGTATATATGTAGATATAGTTTCTGGTGAGCCCCTTTTTTCTTCAAGAGACAAATATGATGCAGGGTGTGGATGGCCAAGTTTTACTAGGCCTATAGAAAAAGAAAGTATAGTAGAGAAAAAGGACAGGACCTTAATGATGACACGGACAGAGGTTAGAAGTCAATACGCTGACTCTCACCTAGGTCATGTATTTAATGACGGGCCTAGGGAAGAGGGAGGCCTTAGGTACTGTATAAACGGAGCATCCTTAAGGTTTATAAAAAAAGAAGACCTTGAAGGCGAAGGATACGGAGAGTATTTAAAATTATTCACCTAATAAAACTTTTAAAAATAAAAATAGTTTAACCGAAAAAATCGGTTAAACTATTTTTAAAGTCCAGCTTTCGCAATTCCATATTTCACTTGCTAAAGCCTTATAAAAGTCTGGATCATGAGAAATCAAAAGTATGCTCCCCTTATATTTCTTAAGGGCTCTTAAAAGCTCCTCCTTAGCCTCTATATCAAGGTGGTTTGTAGGCTCATCAAGGAGTAAAATATTAGTTTCTCTGTTCATAATCTTACATAGTCTAAGTTTTGCTTGTTCTCCTCCGCTTAGGACCATTACCTTAGATTCAATGTGTTTTGTAGTAAGGCCACATTTAGCTAAGGCTGCCCTAATCTCAAACTGGGTCCAACCAGGAAATTCTTCCCACATCTCCTCTATACAAGTGTTATTATTATCTTTAGAAGACTCTTGTTCAAAATATCCAATTTGCAGGTTCTGTCCTAGATTAACCCTACCCTCATAGCCTGGTATAAGTCCAAGTATGGACTTTAAAAGAGTAGTTTTACCCAAGCCATTTGCGCCTGTTAAGGCAATCTTTTGACCCCTCTCAAATTCTAAACTTAAAGGTCTAGTTAAGGGTTCATCATAACCTATAACAAAATCTTCTAACTTAAAGACTTCCTTGCCAGCAGTTTGTCCTTCTTTAAAGTCAAAATATGGCTTGGGTTTTTCCTTAGTTAGTTCAATTAAGTCCATCTTATCTAATTTTTTCTGCCTAGACATAGCCATATTTCTTGTAGCAACCCTGGCCTTATTTCTTTGAACAAAATCTTCAAGTTGAGATATTTCTTGTTGCTGCCTCTTATAGGCTGATTCAAGTTGGGCTTTTTTGGCTTCATATACCTTTTGAAAGTCTTCATAAGTTCCAACATACCTACTTAATTCCTTATCTTCAACATGATAAATTAAGTTTATGACACTATTTAAAAAGGCTATGTCATGGGATATTAGGATAAAGGCATTTTCATATTCATTAAGGTATCTTTTTAACCATTCTATATGAACTTCGTCCAGGTAGTTAGTAGGCTCATCTAGCATTAAGATGTCTGGTTTTTCTAAAAGCAACTTGGTCAACAATACTTTTGACCTTTGTCCACCACTTAACTCGTTAACCATCTTTTCAAGCCCAATTTCATTAAGACCAAGACCCCTTGCCACCTCATCAATCTTTGAGTCTATTATATAAAAGTCATTGTGGTCAAGTATATCTTGAATCATACCTGTTTCAACTAGGATAGTATCAAGTTCTTTTTCATCCACCTCACCCATTTTCACATATAAGTCTTGCATCTCATTTTCTAGGTCAAATAAATACTTAAAGGCCCCTCTTAAGGTATCCCTTATACTGATATTATCCTCTAACTTAGTATGCTGGTCTAGATAACCAACCCTTACTCTTTTTGCCCATTCAATTGTACCCTCATCAGGTTCAAGCTTTCCAGTTATTATATTCATAAAGGAGGATTTGCCCTCTCCATTAGCACCAATCAAACCAACATGCTCACCCTTAAGTAATCTAAAATTTACATCTTTTAATATTTCACGACCACCAAAGCTGTGAGATAAATTTGTTACAGTTAAAATACTCATTGTAAACCCCTTTCATAATAATACTCAAATGATTATATACCAAAAATACCACCAAAGTCCAATGTAAATTTAAATCTTTACTATATTATCTTTGGTATAGAGGGTATAATTTATTTCTGTTAATTGTTGTAGGGTCAAACGACTCTGTCCGACCGCCTATGATGCAAGAATGTGTCAATTTTTATAACAGTTTTTAAAAATATAATTTGCAATTTGGTTCATATACATATATACTTAATAAGGTTAACAACAAGGAGGAAAATTATTTTAATGGAAAAATTGAGATTTGAAGAAATGAACTTATCGGATGATATTAAAAAAGCTGTTGAAGCAATGGGCTTCGAAGAAGCATCACCGATTCAATCACAAGCCATACCCATATTGATGGAAGGCAAAGACATAATCGGTCAGGCACAAACAGGGACTGGAAAAACAGCTGCATTCGGCATACCAATTCTTGAAATGATAAACTTAAAGGACAATGCTGTACAAGCTTTAATCCTATGTCCAACAAGAGAGTTATCAATTCAAGTAGCGCAAGAGATTACTAAACTTGGAAAATTTAAAAGGGCCTTAAATGTGTTACCTATATATGGCGGACAGCCTATAGATAGACAAATTAGAGCCTTGAAAAAAGGCGTTCAGATAGTAGTGGGAACTCCGGGTAGGGTGATCGACCATATAAACAGAAGGACTTTAAAACTAGGCAATGTAAAGATGATGGTTTTAGATGAAGCAGATGAAATGTTTGATATGGGATTTAGGGATGATATTGAGCTTGTAATGAATCAGTTAGCTGATGAAAGACAAACCATATTTTTCTCTGCAACTATGCCACCAGCAATTACAAAATTTGCATCAAGGTATCAAAAAAACCCAGAGTTTATTAAGGTTGTCCACAAGGAGATGACAGTTCCAAAGGTAGAACAATACTACTATGAACTAAAATCCCACATGAAGACAGAAATCCTTAGCAGGCTTATTGACATTGAAAATCCTAAGCTTACAATTGTATTTTGTAACACCAAGAGAAAGGTTGACGAGTTAGTAGGAGAACTTCAAGGTAGGGGTTATTCAGTCGATGGCCTACATGGTGATTTAAAGCAAAATCAAAGAGATAATGTAATGGGTAAATTTAGAAATGGTAGCATTGACATACTAGTTGCCACAGATGTAGCAGCAAGAGGACTAGATGTGGATGATATAGACATGGTAGTAAACTACGATGTTCCCCAAGATGAAGAGTATTATGTTCATAGGATTGGTAGGACAGCAAGAGCAGGAAGGGCAGGAAGGGCAGTAAGCTTTGTCTCAGGTAGAGAAATATATAAATTAAAAGATATTCAAAAGTATACTAAGACTAAGATTGACAGAAGAGACCTACCAAAGCTAAGTGATATTAAGGACCAGTATGCAGATTCTATCCTTCTTAAAATTAGAGAAGAAATTGAATCAGAAGACTTAAACAAGTATTCAAAGATGCTTGATACCCTAATACAAGAAGATCAAAATTCCTTTGATATAGCAGCAGCCTTATTAAAACTTTACCTTAAAGAAAACAAAATGATGGATACCCACCAAGAGTTAGACATGGTAGATACAGAGAAGAAGTTTAAAACTTCAACTTCAACTACAAGGCTTCATGTAAATATTGGTAAGACTCAAGGCTTTAGTCCGAGACACTTATTAACTGCAATATTCCAGGAAACTGGCCTAAGTAAAAAGTTAATAGGTAATATTGATGTCTTCGATGGCTTTACCTTTATGGAAGTCCAAAGTGATTTTGCAGACACCGTAATAGATGGCTTATCTGGTAAAAAATTAAGGGGTCAAAAAGTAAAAGTTGAAAGAGCAAGTGAAAAAAAGAAAAAAAGAAAATAATAAGAGGATTAGCTCATATGAGTTAATCCTTATTTTTTTTAAGTGTTCCCCTTAAGCCCTTTTCCTCTCCCCTTTTTATTCTTGAAAAATTAACCCTGTGCTTATAAAAACTTTGTATAAATAGCAAAGAAACTACTAAAAGGGGACCAATTGAAGGATGAAATATCAGGGTGTAAATAATAAAAATAACAAACATAGTCATGGTGCCAAATACTATATAGTCACTGATTAGAGTTACAAGGAGAATTATTAGGATTGTTAATAAGCCTAGCCATAAATTTAAGCCCAACATAAGGCCAACTGTAGAGGCAGTTCCCTTTCCCCCTTTAAAATTCATAAAAAATGGGTAATTATGTCCTAGAACCACAAAAGCTCCATTTATATAAAGGGGAAAATAACCAGTTTCTTGAATAAGGTCACTAAACAAGGACTTGATTATTAAAATAGAAATAAAAGCCTTTAGGATATCCAGTATACCAACAAGGATTCCAGCCTTAATCCCAATAGTTTGGGCAATATTTGAAGCCCCTGAATTACCAACCCCAAGAGTTCTAATATCTACTTTTTTAATTAAGAGACTAAAAAAGTAAGCAAATTGTAAACACCCAAATAAATATCCAATAAGACTGATATAAATATAGTCCATGGTAACCTCCAAGTTAATTTGGATTAATTATAACACAAATAAAAGAATATTAAACTTAAATTTTGACCTAGGTCAAAGCTTACTTTAATTGGGTATACTATAATAAGATTAAGAAAACAAAATAGGAGGAATAGAAAATGAAAAAAACATACCAATTAGAAACACTTACTTGTCCATCTTGTACCATGAAGTTAGAAGGAATGCTTAAGAAAACAGAAGGTGTTAAGGATTTTGAAGTCTTATTTAACTCTTCAAAAATTAAGTTAGAATATGATGAGACAAAAGTTGATTCTGAAACAATAAAAAACAACATCAATAGATTAGGTTTTGAAGTATTAAAAGAAAAATAATAGGTTAAATTCATATTGATGGGGTTTAATATAATAAAATGGGTATAACTTCTTAAGAACAAGCTTTTAAATAATCTTAGAATAAACTTTAAGAATAGGAGACCCTTATGAAGTGTAATTGTGAGGTAAGAGAAGGTCAAAACTGCATAGAGTTAGTACCCATTTTTAGCAATCTAACAAAGGATGAAATGTATGAAATTGCCCTTATAACTACAGAAAAAACCCTAGAAAAGGGTGAGATGATTTACATGGCAGGTTCTAAACATGAGACTTTATATGTAATCCATAAAGGTAGGGTAAAGATTACTAGGATAAATGAATCAGGTAAGGAACAAATTATTAGGCTCCTTGGACCAGGGGAATTTATGGGTGAACTTAGTTTATTCTCTAATGAGCTAACAAGGGATAATGCAATTGCTACTGAAAAGACTATAATGTGTAAGATTGACAGTCAAGATATAAAAAGCATTATGGCTAAATTTCCTTCCATAGCAGTTAAAATACTAGAAGAGTTAAGTAAGAGACTCCAAAGTGCAGAAAGCCTTGTAGAAGATATCAGCCTCTTATCTGTTGAAAAGAGGATAGCAAAAAGTATCTTAGAAGAAGAAAGAGAAGGTATAGTAGATTTAAAAATGACTAAGGGGGACTGGGCAAGTTATCTGGGTATGAGCCAAGAATCCTTAAGTAGAAAGTTGAGTGCCTTTCAAGAAATGGGTATAATAAAATTAGAAGGCCACAAAAGAATTGTAATTTTATCAAAAGATGACCTACAAGAAATAGAGTAATTCTTAAGGGGTAGACGCCTTTTGTCTACCGCTTAATATAAAAATGGTCTATAACTCCAAAAGGGAGATTATATAAATAAAAAGGAGGGTGTGTAATGAGTTTTAAAATTACGGACAAGGTAACGTGGGTAGGTAAAATTGACTGGGAGCTTAGAAGATTCCATGGTGATGAATATTCAACTGACAAGGGATCTTCCTATAATTCATATCTTATAAGGGATGAAAAAACAGTTCTAATTGACACTGTTTGGCAACCATTTGATAGGGAATTTGTTGAAAATTTAAAGAGAGAAATCGACCTAAATGAAATAGACTATATTATAGCCCAGCATGGGGAAGTTGACCACAGTGGATCTTTACCATTATTACTTAAAGAAATACCTGATACACCTGTTTATTGTACTGCAAACGGTAAGAAAATACTTCAGGGACACTACCATGAAGATTGGAACTTTGTAGAAGTTAAAACTGGTGATACTTTAAACATTGGAGAATCAACACTTACTTTTGTTGAAGCTAGGATGCTTCATTGGCCAGATAGTATGGTTACTTATATGGATACTGACCAGATATTATTTAGTAATGATGCCTTTGGCCAGCATTACGCTTCTGAGTTTATGTACAATGATAAGGTAGACCAATGTGAGCTTTGGGAAGAGGCAATAAAATACTATGCAAATATATTAACGCCTTTTAACAAGCTAGTGGATATGAAAATCAAAGAAATTTTAAGTTTTAACCTTCCATTAAGTATGATAGCCCCATCTCATGGTATTATATGGAGAGATAACCCTGTACAAATCGTAGAAAAATACCTAGAGTGGGCTGGTAACTATCAAGAAGATCAAATATCAATTGTTTATGATTCAATGTGGGGCGGAACAAGAAGAATGGCTGAAGCTATAAGAGAAGGAATCTTACAAGTTCATCCAGAGGTAAATGTTAAACTCTTTAATGCAGCAATAACAGATAAAAACGATCTTATTACAGAGATATTTAAATCAAAAGGATTTTTGTTGGGTTCTTCAACTGTAAATAAGTCCATTCAGCATGCTGTTGGTGGTCTGATGACTATGATAAGAGGTATTGGATTTAAAAACAAGAAAGCCGCATCATTTGGTTCATATGGATGGAGTGGAGAATCAATAGGAATCCTAGATGACCTTTTAGAAACTGCAGGTTTTGAAGTAGCACAAGAGGGTATAAAAGCCTTGTGGAACCCAGACGAGGAAGCTCGTTTAGAATGCATAGAATTTGGCAAAAGCTTTGCAAACAAATTTGATTAAAGTTTAGGCAGGGTATACCTGCCTTTATTTTTTTAAATTGGGAAAGAGGGTGATAAATTGAATATATTACTAGCACCATGTGGTTTAGGCTCTAGCATGAAAGCAGATAAAATGTCTGAACATATGAGACAGGGGATAAAAATGACAAGAAAAAATGTAGATATACGAGATTATCCTCTCTTAAGTTACAGAAATCCCCTAGGACAGGTCCTGGCCTTTGGGGGTATGACAAAGTCTTTAAAGACCCTAGATCCCTTAGGAAGGGACATAATAGCTAAATACGGTCTTGTAAATAATAAAGTGATAATTTCATTAAAAGAAGCTTCTGGCCTTACAAGACTAGCTGAAGAAGAAAAAAATCCACTGCAAACCTCAACCTTGGGGAGTGGATTAATGGTCATGGATGGACTTAATAAAGGTCACAGGAAATTTTATATATTTACCACTGGCTCAGCAACTAATGATGGTGGGATTGGGTTTTTATCAGCCTTAGGTTTTAAATTTTTAGATGCTAAAGGCGAAAAAGTGGAGTTAAATGCAAAAGGTTTATATGATATAAGAAAGATAGATATGGATGGAGTTGACACTAGAGTTTATGAATCAGAGTTTATTGTAGTAAGTAACTATACAAATTCTTTTTCTGGGGTCAGAGGAATTGCCTATGAATACGGCCCTATAAAAGGGGCAAATCCCCTAATGATTCAAAGAATGGACAGGGGGCTTAGGAATTTTGCGCTTGAAATTGAAAGACACCTGGGTATTGATATAGAAAAATACAGGGGCAGTGGTGCTGGTGGAGGCACAGGAGGCGGTATAATTGCATTTTTAGATGCAAGGGTTTTAAGTTATGTGGATGCCTTTATTGAAATAACAGAATTAGATAATCTTATAAAAGATACTGATCTTGTTATAGTTGGTTGTAAAGAACTTGCAGAGGTTCCAAAAGCTCACCAGGGTATGCTGGCTATTTGTGAACTAGCTCAAAAAAACCACGTCCCCATAGCTGGTATATTTGCAAACTTAGAAGATGGCTACCAAGACTTTTATAGCAGGGGCTTTAAAGGAATATATTCTATGTATAATAGCCCTAATGATAAGGGACTTGATACTGGGTATTTGATAGAAAAATTGACAAGTTCAATATCCCACTTGTTAATTCCAGAAAGTGATAAGTAATATGAATGATGGAAAAAGATATACCACATTAAACTCAGAATTGAAAAAGATATTTAATGAAAAAACAATAAAACTCTCACTAGATGGAGGGTTTTCTTGTCCTAATAGGGATGGAACCATCCATAGTAGGGGGTGTATATTTTGTGGAGACAGGGGTAGTGGTGAATTTACAGATGGTAAATTAAACTTAACAGACCAAGCCTACAAGCAAATTTCAGTACTTTCTAAAAAATGGAAGGCTAATAAATATATTGCCTATTTTCAATCTTTTACAAACACCTATGATAGGCTAGATAATTTAAAAAAAAGATATGAAAGCATCTTAGAAGTTCCTGGTATAGTTGGCCTTGCTATTGCAACCAGACCAGATTGCTTATCTGATGAAATCCTTGACTACCTAGGCCAATTAAACAAAAAAACTTTCTTATGGGTAGAACTTGGTCTTCAAACAATCCACAAGGAGTCTGAACTTTTTATTAGAAGGGGCTACACTTTAGATGTATACGATAGGGCTATTTATGAGCTAAAGAAGAGAAATATTAAAGTAGTAACCCATGCTATCATAGGACTTCCAAATGAAACAAGGGAAGATATATTAGAAACCTGTGATTATATTGGGAAAAAAAATATATGGGGAATTAAACTTCACTCTCTTTATATACAAAAAGATACGGACCTATACAGGGCCTATATAAATAACCCCTTTAAGCTTATGACTAAGGATGACTATGTAGACCTTGTAACAGAAATTATTAGTATTCTGCCAAAAGACCTGGTCATTCACAGGTTAACTGGCGATGGAAATAAGGCCTTATTATATGAACCAAGATGGAGCATGGATAAGCTTAGTGTCCTTTCCTCCATAGATAAGTCCCTTAAAGAAAAAAACTACTACCAGGCTTGTAAGATAAAACTGTAATTATATTGTAAAGACTTTTGTAAAGAAACACCTCTTTAATTGGGTATATGTATATTAGTGATGTAAAATGTAAGAAAAGAGGGGTGTTATTATGCAAAAGAAAAATTTATTAATTTTATTTTTAACCATAGCCTTAATCTTTACTATATCGGGCTGTAAAAAAGATGAAGTAGATAAAGTAGAAGACCCTACTCCACCACCAGTAGAGAATCCTGTTGAAGAAGTAAAAGAGGATGAACAAGAGGTAATCATAAGTGACTATCAAAAGTTGGTGGAAGAGGAAAGGTCAGTTGAAGAATTAAATGAATATATAAGTGAAAATCTTCCTAAGCTGGGTCAATTAGGTGGGAACACCATGATAGATGGCTTGGAAAAAAGGATGGAAGAGGAATTAGAAGACCTAAGGCTTAAATTAGAAGACTTAGATACAGACATGGAGCTTGTAAATATTATTGGAAGCGATGGGTATTTAAAAGAAGACAAGTTTGACCAAATTAAAAACGAGGATTTAAAAGAAGAAGTTATCAAAGCAAATACTAATAATTACCGCATATTAAGTAGGGAAGGAAACCTTGATATTGGTATTGACTATAGGAAGTTAATGGATTTTAAAGATAAATTATCACCTGAATGGCAAGAGTATTTAGAAATAAAAGCTAAGAATATTGAAAATCCACCATATGCAGATGGGTCTCTTGCTATAAGCTTTGATGAACTAGCCGATAGAATATTAGAAATTGAAAATTATTTAAATAGGTATATCAATGGACCAAGGCAAAATGAGCTCTTAGAAGATTACGAAATGCATTTGACAAATTACTATAAGGGTCTGCCAAACACACCTATAGCAGAATATGACACAAAACAAATATTTGAAAATGTATATAAGTCCTACCAAAAGACTGGTGCAAATGAGGGTTATGTGACTTCAAGCATGATTCAAGAATACCAAATAGCAATAAGAGACAATAAGATGCTAATAGATGAAACGATAATGAACCTTGCAGACCAATATATTGAAGAATCAGTAAGAGTATTAAGAGAATTTAAATAAGAGATAAAATAAAAAAGACATGGTTTTAAACCATGTCTTTAAAGTTTATTTAAGAATTTCCAGTGCCTTCATAGCTAAGTCAAATGCTTCATCAAGGTTTTTGTGGGCTAGCTTTTCATTATGGAAACCTTCTCCATTTTCTACAAATACAAAGTCCCATTTGAATTGAGCTTTTCTGTGGTAGTCTCTAGCTTCATTTAAAAGATCCTGGTCAAAGCTTGCATCATTTGTTGCAAGGGTTAACTCTTTTATTAACTCTACTAAGACAGAAGCGACTTGAGACATTTTAGTATCAACTGAAGCTTGAATTTTTTCAACTTCCTTTCTCAAGGATTCTTCTGTTTCATTTGAATGGCAAGTTAGACAAGAAGCTTCAATAGTTTTTAAAGGGCTTGTCCAGTGGTGGGAAGAAAAATTTCCTCCATCTTCATTTACTGCATTTGGCATATGACAATCTACACAAGTAAGACCCATTTTAGCATGTATGCCTCCCTGGTAGGTTTCAAACTCTGGATGCTGGGCCTTCAAAAGGTTGCTTCCAGTAGAAGGATGAACCCAATCAGAGTAATTTATTTCATCATAATAGGCAATCATTGAGTCTGTATCCTTACCCTTATGCCAAGGTAATATAACTTCCTTTGTCTCCGGGTCTAAGTAGTATTCTACATGACATTGACCACAGGCTAGTTCCTTAGGATTATATTCCTTATCAGAAAAAGAAAGGCCCGTATTTAAGTGTTCCCTAGTTACAACAAAGGTCCCTGGCGTATTTTCATGACAATCATAGCAAGATATTGTATTTAAATCACTACTGGCAACATCTTCAAATTTAAGTGAATTAACAGAAATTCCATCTTCTTTAAGCAATTCTACAAAATCTGCACTCTTACAAGCCAAGCAACTTGCAGCAGGCTTGGGCCTTTCTGTATTCATAACATCCTCAAGTGCATATGTATGACCTCTTGCCCTAAGGTATTCTATAGAAAAACCATAGCCCTCATAAAAATCTTTTAAATATGGGTACTTTTCTAAGTAATCGATAGGAACTGACCCACCATAAAGAGTAGGCTCCATTTCAGAGTTCATTAAGTAAGAATTGTATTGGTCTTCAAATTCATCCTCCCAATATTCTGCCTTTAATATTCCTTGATCCTTACTACACCCTGTAAGCATGAGTAATAAAATTACTAAAAGTGGTAAGAACTTTTTTAACATAATCATAAACCTCCTTTATCAAAACAAAGTGTTAACATTATAACAATACCCTCTTAGGATAAATTTAACCACAAAGGCCTAATTTACTCAAAAACTCTTTGATTTTGATAATTAATATTATATGATAAGGGTATATATTATTAATAGATTAACTAGGAGGGAATATATAATGAGTGAATTAATCAACAACAGAGATAAGATAATTGTCGATAAAGAAAAACAAGCTAAGCTAAAAGAAGTTATTATGGAATTACATGCAGGTAAAAGCGTTGAAGAGGTAAAGGAAAAATTTGCTGATGTAATAGAAGGGGTTTCACCACTTGAAATTTCAATGATGGAAGTTGCTCTAGTAAAGGATGGACTTCCTATAGAAGAAATCCAGTACTTATGTGATGTTCATGCAGAAGTATTTAAGGGCTCATTAGAAGAAATCCACCATCCAGAAGAAGTTCCAGGTCATCCAGTTTATACCCTAAGAGAGGAAAATAAGGCCCTAGAAGAATTGATGGATAAGGATATAAAGTCATCCCTTGATAAATTTATGGAAGATGACAATGAAGATAATAAGTTTGACCTAATAGAACAAGTTAACCTCTTGTGGGATATTGATAAGCACTATAGTAGGAAGGAAAACCTTATATTTCCATACCTAGAAAAGGCAGGGATAACAGCACCTCCTCAAGTTATGTGGGGGGTAGATGATGAAATAAGGGAAAAAATAAAACTTGCAAAAGATGCCCTAGTAAATTATTCAGGTGACAAAAATGATATAAAAGAAAAAATTGAAAGTGCTATAACTCAAATAAAAGATATGCTATTTAAGGAAGAAAGCATCCTCTTTCCAATGTGTTTAGAAACACTAACTGAAGATGAATGGATAAAGGTATATGAAGGTTCAGCTGAAATTGGCTACACCCTAATACCCCCACAAAAAGATTGGGAATTAAAGCGTGTTAATGTTATAAAAAAAGAAGAAGAAAAAGGAATCACTGAAAGTGGTTTTATAAAATTTGAAACTGGAATCTTATCTTCTAAGGAACTTAATTTTATGCTTAATCACATACCAGGGGATTTTACCTTTGTAGATAAGGATGATGTTGTAAAGTACTTTTCTCAAGGAAAAGAAAGAATATTTGCAAGGACCAAGGCAATAATAGGAAGAAAAGTAGAAAATTGCCACCCACCAAAAAGTGCCCATATAGTTGAAAAAATAGTGGAGGATTTCAAGGAGGGTAAAAAAGATAGTGAAAGTTTTTGGCTCCAACTTGGTGAAAAATTTGTATTAATTCAGTACTTTGCAGTAAGGGATGATAAGGGACAATACCTAGGAACTCTTGAACACTCCATGGATATAGCCCCAATACAAAAGATAGAGGGAGAAAAGAGATTAATGTCCTAAGTTAAATAAGGAGGTTTAGTAAATGAGTAAGGTCTTAGTACTTTTAGCTGATGGTTTTGAAGAAGTTGAAGCCTTAACCTGTGTTGATTATTTAAGAAGGGCAAGTTTAGATGCAATAATGGTATCAACAATAGATACTTTAAGTGTAAAGGGAGCCCATGGGATAGAAGTTAAGGCGGATATGTTCCTAAAGGATGTTAAAGAAGTTTCTCATTACAGAGGCCTTATTATACCAGGAGGTCTACCAGGGGCAACCAACTTAAGAGATAACACTGAAGTAATTGACTTAGTAAGAGCCTTTAACAATGCTAATAAAATGCTAGGTGCCATTTGTGCAGGACCTATAGTATTGGATAAAGCAAGGATTTTAGAAGGTAAAAAAGCAACTTGCTACCCAGGTTTTGGCAAGGACTTAGAAGGAGCAATTTTAAAAGAAGACTTAGTAGTAAGAGATGGAAATATTATAACATCAAGAGGGCCAGCAAGTGCAGTTTACTTTGCCCTTGAAATTATTGAATATTTGCATTCTGGAGATAAGGAGAGGGAAGTTAAAAAGTCTATATTACTTGATTTAGTTGAAAACAAGAAAAGAGCTTAAATGAGTTTTGTATCTAAATTGTAATTATTAAAGTATTATAATTAATTGTAAATACACCTCATTTATAGTATTATATAAGTTAGCATAAAATTAAATGAGGTGTATAATGAAAAAACAATTTATTACAGTATTTATAGCTTCTCTAGTGGTCTTTGGACTTGTATATAGCATCTTAGCTAATACAGTTTTCAAACCTACTGTAGCTGAAGAATACAACAAAGAACCTGATGTGGAAAACCCAATAGATGAAGAAGA
>CAZSLV010000007.1:31426-34356 GCA_964607545.1 uncultured Gudongella sp.
GAAGAAGAAGCTAATAGCATATTACTACTTTTGATGGGTGTTGATGCAAATGATGTTACAAAGTCTAAGGGAACAAGAACAGATACTATGATGCTAACTGAAGTTAATTTAGATACAGGAAAAATTAAGATACTTTCTATACCTAGAGATACTAGAACAACAGTTAAGGGAAGGCAAGATAAAATAAACCATGCCCATGCTTATGGGGGATCTGAAGATAGTGTTGCTGCTGTTAAAAGCTTACTAGGCATTGATTTAGAGTATTATGTAAAGGTTGACTATCAAATAGTAAAAGATGTTGTAAATGCAATTGGAGGGGTTACAATAGATGTCCCTTTCACCATGAAATACTATGATCCAACTGCTAGTCCACCCCTAAATATAAATATACCTAAGGGTGATAATCAAACTTTGGATGGTAAAAATGCCCATGACTTTTTAAGGTGGAGACACAACAACGCCATGACAGTTGGGTATCCAGATGGAGATGTTGGCAGGACCAAGGCCCAGCAGTATTTTATGAAAGAATTTGTTAAACAAACTTTAAAACCTAAAAACCTTTTAAAGCTTCCAACCCTAATAGACACTTATTTTAAAAATGTAGAGACAAACATCCCTTTAAAAGTAATTGCCAAGGGAGCCCTTTCAGCTAATAAAATAGATGTTGAATCAATGGAGACTGAAACCATACCTGGAGAAGGTCAATATATTGGGGGAGTTAGCTATTTTATACACAATTCTACTGAAACAGACATGCTTGTAAAAGAGATGTTTCCTGACTACTTAGCGGATTAAGCTTTGCCGCAAAGAATAAAATAAAGAGGTGTTTTGATGAGAAGAATAAGAAAGAAAGAGCATATAGAAAACTATTTGAAGACTTCTTTTAGAGGAGATACCCTACTGGGTGATGTCATTTTATCTCATAATGCACTACCTAATTTAAACTTTGAAGATATTGATATTAGTACTAATTTTTTGGGCAAAAAAATAGACTACCCAGTTCTTATAAATGCTATGACTGGGGGTTCTGAATTTTCATCTGAAATAAATAAAAACCTAGCAGAACTTGCCCTTGAATTTAATATTCCTATGGCTGTTGGGTCCCAAACTATAGCCCTTGAAGATGAAAACTGTTGTGAATCTTTTAAAGTGGTTAGAGAAATAGTTGGAAATGATGGGATTGTTATATCTAATTTAAGTGGTAGGGCATCAGCCACGGATGTTAAAAGGGCTATGGAGATAATAGATGCAGATGCACTTCAAATTCATCTTAATATGGCTCAAGAGATTGTCATGGAAGAAGGAGACAGAGATTTTACAGGTATTTTAGATAACATTGAAATGATAGCTAAAACAATAGATAAGCCCCTAATTGTAAAAGAAGTAGGATTTGGAATATCAAATGAAGTAGCAAATAAGCTATACAAAAAAGGCGTTAGGTGTATAGATGTATCTGGCTATGGGGGAACAAATTTTATCGAAATAGAAAACCTTAGAAATCAAGAAATGGATTTTTCTGAGCTTTATTCCTGGGGGATTCCCACAGCTGCTGCCTTAATTCAATGTAGGAGGCTGCCACCTGATATGAAGCTTATCGCAAGTGGCGGAATTAGGACAAGTTTAGATGTAGCAAAGTCCTTGGTTCTAGGGGCAAATATAAGTGCAATAAGTGGAGAATTACTAGCCTACCTGGTCCATGGTGGGTATGCAAATGCTAAGGAATACCTAGATAGTCTTTTTTATAAGTTAAGAATTATTATGATGTTACTTGGTAAGGGGTCAATAGAAGAATTAAAGACAACAGATTACAAGCTTGTAGGCAAACTTAAGGAAATAATATAGCTAAGGGTTCGAAAGAGCCCTATTATAATACCTAAGGAGAATAGCCGTGAAAGAAAAAATCATAGAAAGACTCTATTTAGAAAAAGGCTTCGTTTCTGGTGAGGCTATATCCAAGGAATATGGCTTATCAAGAACAGCTATATGGAAGTATGTGAAGGCACTAAGAGAAGATGGTTATGAAATAGAATCTCGCACAAAAAAAGGTTATATGCTTGTTTCGGTTCCTGATAATATTGACTTTGAACAAATGCAAAAAGACTTACAAACAAGTATAATAGGTAAGGAAATATTTTACTATGATTCGATAGAATCTACTAACACTAGGGCAAAAGAAATAGCCTTACAAACTAAAGAAGGAGCCCTAGTAGTTGCAGAAGAGCAAACTTCTGGTAAGGGCAGGCTAGGTAGAAGTTGGTTATCACCAAAGAACAAGGGGGTATACATGTCAGTTATATTAAAACCAGATACAGACCCTGGAAATGTTGCAAAGCTGACCCTCCTTGGGGCAGCTGGTATACACCTTGCCCTTAAAGACATAGGTATTGAATCTCAAATAAAGTGGCCAAATGATATAGTAATTGATGGGAAAAAGGTAGCTGGAGTTTTAACTGAAATGCACTCGGAATTGGGAGTTATAAATTACCTTGTCCTAGGTATGGGAATAAATGCAAATGTAAAGGCAGAAGAAATGCCAGAAGACCTAAAGGATAAGGCTACTTCCTTAAGAGCTGTTATAGGTAAAGAAATAGATAGAAGAGACTTGTTTGTAAAGTTAGTTACAAGGATTGATGACCTTTATAAGGAATTCTTAGAAAGTCACCAGATAGATAGGGCAATTCAAATTTGTATTGATAATTCAGCCGTAATTGGGAAAGAAATAAATATTTACCAAGGCAAAACAAAAAGAAAGGGTAGGGCAATAGGCCTTAACAACAATGGAGAGCTAGTGGTGGAATTTGATACTGGAGTAGAAAACCTTTTTTCAGGGGAAATATCAATAAGAAGTAAGGAAAATTATATATAACTTATAATATAGACTACATTTTGTGGTCTATAGGCCCCAACAAAGAATCTGAAATCACTGAAGT
>CAZSLV010000008.1:0-32885 GCA_964607545.1 uncultured Gudongella sp.
TACCACTATACAGATGTAATGTTAGTTTCTCCAAAACTTCAAGGCTGGGATAGATCAGTTCTTGGAACAATAGACTTCTCATTAGCAGAAATCGTTGAATAAGAGATTATGTATTTAAAGGCAATCCTTCGGGGTTGCCTTTAATTTGTCTTAAAGCCTAATATGTGTTAAAATAAGGGTTAATATTCATAAGAGAGAAGGGCTAAATTGAAAAGTAAATATATGAAAACGATGGTGATGGCATCTCTTGTTTTTATGACAGCAAACTTTCACCACCCCAATACACCTAAGTTTTTCACCCTATTAAATTTACCCAACCACTTATTTGGGACATCCTTTGCAGTTATGGTTTTTGTAGTATTTTTAACCTCTCCAATTTGGGGGAGCCTGGGAGATAAGTATTCAAGGAAAAAAACCCTTGTATATGCCACCCTTTTTTATGGACTAAGCCAAATAGCCTTTGGCCTATCTATGAATGTTTGGCAAATCCTTTTGACAAGGGCTATTGCAGGACTTTTTAGTGGGGGATTTATGGTTGGCCTTATGGCCATGGTAGTTGATGTAAGTGAGAAGGAAAAGCGGGGGGAGAGAATTGCAGCTTATTCTGCCTTGATGAGTATAAGCATGGCAGTAGGCTACCTTATGGGAGGGGTACTTGGCTACCTACCAATAAGGTATGTATTTTTTATACAAGGGGCAACTATGATATCTATTAGCTTTTTAATGAGGTTTATTCTTGAAGAATCAAATACAAAAAGCAAGGGTAGCCCTAGTAAGACAGAATTTATCTGGACCATAGTTAGGGATAAGGAAAAGTCTAAAGAAATATTTACACCCTGGATTATTGTATTTTTAAGTATAACCTTCTTTGTATTTATAGGCTTTTCAAGTAATAACAATGCCTTTAACTATTATTTAAGGGAAGAGTTAAATTTTGAACCAATAGTAAATGGAATTTGGAAGGCTACCACAGGGATTATAGGCCTAATAGCTAATCTTACCATAAACATATGGATAGTAAGAAAGAAAGAGCTTAAAGCTTCTCTAAGGGCTGTCTTATCCCTTACCCTCCTAGGGGCTACAATGATTTTCTTAAATAATTCAATCTACCCCTTTATGGGATGGGCCTTGTTTTATTTTACCATGCACACCATACTCTTTCCTCTTCTTCAGAACTTTGCTGTGCAAAGATCAAGTCAAGGGGCAGGTTTTATGGTAGGATTATTTAACGGGGTAAAGGCTCTAGGAGAGATGATTGGGGCAAGTGTGGCAGGCTTTGCATATGATTTTGGCTCTAAAATACCCTTTCTTATATCTTCACTGGCCCTTACTATAGCTCTTATTTTAAGCTTAATACAATATATTAATTCTAATAAAGAAAATAGATTGAAAGTAAATTAAATAAAGTATAAAATAAGAATAGAAGATTTAGGAGATGATAAAAATGATGAATATAAGAAATAAAAGAATAGTAATTTTGGTTATTGTAGCAGTCGTTGCAATCTCCATGATTGTGCCCATGTTTTTAAATGCATTTTACTAAAAACCCCCAAAATGGGGGCTTTTTCTTTACAACAAATACAAAATACAAATTTGTCACAACAAGTGTCAAAATCTGTCAATGACAAAAGTTAAAAGGTAAAGATTTTTTAATTTTTTTTATATATACTTAACCTAAGAGGTGGTGTCTATGGAGTTTAAACTTTATCTTAAAACTGGGTTTTATAAAAAAACAGCCTGCAATGTAAAAGTAGAAAAACATAAAATAATTCTAACTTCTCTCTTAAATGAAACTACTCCTATACAAATTTTAGACAAGGATATTACGGCTGTAATAGTAGGAGATATAAAGACCAGAGAATTAGAAATACAAACTTATTCTAATAATTACATTGGAAGCTTAGACACTGACACTAAGATAACCTATGTACTCGACACAATGAAAAAAAACCTGCGTACGGATTTTATTTTTAAGGGAGGATAAGTTTTTAAACATTAATGGAAATTATCAAATAAAAATAGGATAACCTCCTTATAGGTTTAAATATGCCCCTTATAGCTTTTATAGCTAGGGGCATATTTTTATTTAATTAGTGACATTTAAATTCTTAGGGGTATAAGAAAATATAAGGCTTAATAAAGGAGGGGAATACAAATGATTAGTAAGTTTAGACTTAAGACAGACCAATTAAAAAGCACAGATGTACTCCAAAGCTTGGACTTTGAAACAACAGCGGATATTGACCCCATAAAGGGGATAATTGGACAGGAGAGAGGGATAAGGGCCTTAGATTTTGGCTTTAAGATGCAAAAAAAGGGTTATAATATATATGTTTCAGGCTTAAGTGGAACTGGCAGGAGCAGTTTCACCTATTCTATAGCTAAAGAATTTGCAAAGAAAAAGGAAGTTCCCCCAGACTGGGTCTATGTATATAATTTTAATAAGAAGGAATCACCCAAGGCCCTTTGTTTTAAAAGGGGAGATGGGAAGCAGTTTAAAAAAGACTTAGAAGAAACCATAGAAAACTTTAAGAGGATTATCCCCCAAACTTTTTCTGGCATCCAATATGAATCTAGGAAAAATGACTTGTTAAAGATTTTCAATCAAGAAAAAGGAGACCTATTAAGAAAATTAAATGAGAAGTCAGCCAAATATGACTTTGCCTATACTCCTAGCGACCAGGGTTTAATTTCAATCCCCCTAAAAGAGGGTAAGCCAATAAATGAAAAGGATTACGATGAACTAGGCTTAGATGAGAGAGAAAGTATGATGGAAAAATATGAAGAACTTAGAATTGCAAGTGTAGAAGACTTTAGCAAACTTAGGCAGCTAGATGAAAAATTAAATGATGATATAATTCAACTTGAGCAAAATGTAGTTCAAGAAACTATTTCTTATGATATTAGAAAACTATTAGATAGGTATGGCCACATGCTTGCTACAGCCATTTATATAAATGAGTTGGAAAAAGATATACTTGATAATATTGATAGCTTTAAAAAGGATGCAAGTCCTCAAAACTTATCCTTATTTGGGATAGGTCAAGGACCTGATGACAACTTCTTTTTACGGTATAAGGTTAATTTGTTTATTGATAATAGCCAGTTAGAACATGCACCAATTATCAATGAATCTAACCCAGTCTATAATAATATTATGGGACACATTGAATATAAGAGTCAAATGGGTGTTTTAACTACTGACTTTACCCAAATAAAACCAGGGTCTCTCCACCAGGCAAATGGGGGCTATATAGTATTTCAAATGAGGGAAATATTGAACAACCCAATCTCATGGGAGATGCTAAAAAGAAGCTTAAAAACTGATGAAATTAATATTGAAAATTACAATAAAATATCAGGGATGACCATAACATCCTCCCTAAAACCAGAGCCAATTCCCTTGGATGTTAAGGTAATCATAATTGGGGATGAATACACCTACTCCTTGTTATACAACTATGACGATGACTTTAAAAAGCTCTTTAAGGTTATGGCAGATTTTGATGTCATTATGGATAAGAATAAGGAAAATATATATAGAATGGCAGAATTTATTGCCAACTCAGCAGAAGAAAACAAAATAAGACACTTTGACAAAAGTGCAGTTGCCAGGGTAGTGGATTATTCAACCAGGTTAGCTGATAACCAAGTGAAGTTAAGCACACAATTTAATCATATAATTGAGGTTTTATTTGAAGCTGACTTTTGGGCAGGGGAAGAAAACCTACAAGTGGTAAATGAAAGCCATATAAAAAAGGCTCTAGAAGAGAAGGTTTACAGGTCAAATAAGTATGAGGAAAGGTTAAATGAAATGTTTAAAGATGGGACCCTTCTTATAGATATAGAAGGTTCTAAAGTTGGCCAAATAAATGGTCTAGCAGTTATGGGAACAGGTGAATATGCCTTTGGCAAGCCAAGCAGGATAACAGCTTCTGTATATGCAGGAGAAGAGGGGGTTATAAATATTGAAAGGGAAGCCAAGCAAAGTGGAAGGATTCATGATAAGGGTGTCTTTATCTTAAGTGGTTACCTAGGTCAAAAGTATGCAAAGAAAAACCCCCTAGGTCTTACAATAGGCATAGGTTTTGAACAATCCTATTCCTTTATAGATGGGGATAGTGCTTCTAGTACAGAACTTTATGCTATTCTTTCATCTATATCAGAAGTTCCAATAAAACAGTATCTAGCTGTAACAGGTTCTGTTAACCAAAAGGGGGAGATACAACCTATTGGAGGGGCAAATGAAAAGATAGAAGGCTTTTACCAAGTTTGTAAGCTTATAGGCTTAAGTGGCAAGCAAGGTGTAGTAATACCAAGGACAAATATTAAAAACCTAATGCTAAGCGATGAGGTTATCCAAGCGGTTAATGACAATAATTTTCATATTTATGCAATTGATACAATTAAAGATGGAATTGAGATATTAATGGGGATTACAGAAGAAAAACTAGATAGGATTATAAATGAAAAGCTACAGGCTATGGTAAAAGAAGATTAAAATATATTAAAGGGAAGGAAACTGTATTTAGAGTGTATACAGGTTCCTTCCCCTTATTTAGTTTTACAAGTAAGTAAGCGTTTAATTTCTTAAAGAGTTAAGCTTTGTATTTCTTTTCTGATTTCCTTAACATCTTCCTTGGGACTTATTTCTATCTTAGGACTATTATCTATCTTTTTTTCTTCCTTTATTTCTTCTTCCTTAGGCACTTCAACTTCCTTCTTTTCTTCTTCTAGCTTTAAGTCAATTTCAAGTATCTGGGCTAGGGTTAGGGGACTACCTTTTTTATTTAAGATAAGGGCGTTTAAGGTCATATGGGCCATATCTTTTCTTAAGAGCTTGTCATTAGGATTTAAGTCAAGTCCCTTCATTAAACCTAGTTTATTTGCAATTTCAGGTACGGAAGTATAAAGGCCTGACTCCTCCTTATAATCAAGAACCCTAAGTAAAACGACTTGAAAGTCTTGGACCTTTACAAATTCTCCAAAGCCAAATTTCTTACCCGCCATACCTATTATTAAATTCTTATCTGCTGCCCACCTAATATAAGAATGATAATAGGAGTTAGTCCTATTTAAATCATTAAAGTCAGGTGCCAGTAAGTAAGTACTAGCCTTATTTTCTTCCTTATAAAGTCTACTTAAAAGGACAACCATATCTTGTCTTTTTAAGGGCTTATCAAGCATTAAATTTCCATAGCTATCTCCCTTTAGCACTCCTAGTTCTTTTAAAAGCTCTGGTGGCATAAGTTGATCCCCATAAGACTTAGATGTAGGAATAAAAAGCAATAAGGCTATAGTAAATGTAAGTAATATTTTTTTAAACAAGGGTCTATCTCCTTTCAATCAGAGTCTATTTTAATTATACTATTAAAGGTGACAATACTATATTAAGTTATCGTGACAAAAAAATAAGCCCTAGGGCTTATTCTGTTCTGATTGCTTCTATGGCAGAAAGGTTCATGGCCCTTCTTGCTGGGTAGTAACCTGATACTATTCCTATTAGGGCTGAAAATACAAGGGCTGCAAAAACCAACCATATTGGTATAATAGAAATTTGAGTTTCTCCCCCAGTCCCAAAGAAGTTTCCAAAGATATAAGAAAACTTATTTACTATATAGGAGAGTAAGAAGCTAAAGGAAATCCCAATCACCCCACCTAGGACCCCTATTAGGGCAGATTCAAATATAAATAACTTCTTTATATCGTTTATCGAAGCTCCTATTACCTTCATAACCCCTATTTCTCTAGTCCTCTCATAAATAGACATTACCATTGTATTAGTGATACCAATAGCTGCTACAAGGAGGGATATTGCTCCAATACCACCAAGTACTAACTGGATTACTCCTGCTGTAGACTTCATGGATTCAAGTTGATCATTTAAACTGTAGGCTTCATGCCCCATGTCTTTTATACTAGCTTGAACATCAGCAACATATTTCATATCATCTACTTTTACATCAATTTTCTCATACATGGACTTGTTTTGGTTGGGTTGAGGTTTTACTTTTTCAACCTTTTCTTTTTCCTTTATTAACCTTTGGACTTCATTTAGGGGCATCCAAATTCCATAACTATGCTCCCAGTTTTGACCCTGGGCTAGGACCCCTGCAACCTTTATCTTGTATTCAGGGTAGTTAACCTTTTCCATATTAGGGTCTTCATAACCATAAGATGGGTTTAGGGTTAGGCTCATCCTATCCCTCATAAGGTCAACCTTAACTTCCCTCCACACCCTGGCCTTGGGGTCATAGAAGTTTTGTGCCATATCGCTTCCAAAAACTATAGTCAATTCATCTTTTTTATCAAGCAAGCGGCCTTCTCCAATTTCAAAGCCAAACTCTTCCATAGTATCAGGGTCAATTCCCTTTATGGGTATTCCTGCTATATACCTTCCGTTTATTACTGTCCCATAAGCTTCTAAAGTAGGGCTTACTGCAGTAACATGGGGGAGGGCTTTAAAGGAAGCAACTGCTTTATCATCTAGCTTAACATCCTTTTTCCCATCCATTGAAGGCATGGAAGGGTCATTCCACCTTTGGTGGACATTTATTGTCGTCAAGTCTCCCCACTGGGCAACTTGATCCTCAAAAGCTTGGGATAAGCCAAAACCCAAACTAAGCATAACAACTATGGAGCTTGTTCCAATTATTACCCCTAGGACAGTTAAAAAAGTCCTAAGCTTTCTCCTCCATAGATTTTTAATTCCCATTAAGATTAGATCTATATTATTCATCTATCTCCAAATCCTTCTCATGTTTTTTGGCTCTTCTCTTTCTAAAGACTACAAATCCAATTATAGCTAGTATAACCAAGACACCTGGTATTAAAAACTTCATAATCTTTGATGTAAGAGATGGCTCTTCAAAACCAGGCATTTCTCCATCTGGGAATTCTTCCATTGGAGGCATATCAATTACATTTAATGAAAAGGCTTGTTTAATTTCTTGAGCTTCCCCTGTTGAATCTTCAAAGGTAAAGACAATATTTCCATTTAACATGCCAGGTTCTTGAGGAATTACATAACCCTCGTAAAAGTCATTTGCCCCACTGTTAAAGTTTCCTACAAAGTATTGGCCATTTTCAGTTTGAAAGTCTCCTTCAAGTTTTACCATAAGGTTATAAAGGGTGACCTTGCCAGTATTATAAAACTCTATGGAAACAGGACTTTGCTGGCCGATAAAAGCTTCAGGTTGGTAGCCTATTTCCCCTAGATCTAGCTTTGATTGTTGAACAACTGGTACACCAATTAGCTCTGTTGCTTCATAGGGGGTAGCCTTACTATCTTCATATTCAAAGTTTGCTGTTAAGGTATAAGTTTTAGCCTTTGCATCTGGAATAGTATACATGGTAATTACCTTATCTACCTTCCCCTTGGGTGGTATTGAGTCTATATAAAATGTATTTGAACTATTAACTGGGGTAAAGACAGAACCTGAATCAGTTTCTTCTTCAGCTGTTAAAAATATCTTGATATTGTTTACACTCTTATACTTATTTGTATTAAAGAAGGAAAGGTTCATTTGAAAGTTTTCCCCAGCCTTAACTATATTTGGAGAAAAATCATACCTATCAATAATTAACTTAGGGGTAGAGGTCTTATCATCCCCATCATCAGTCCTATTGTAGAAAAATACCCCAACTGTCCTTAGAAGAGAATCCCTTAGGGCAGGGTCTACATACATATCAGAATAATCAACTGTTATATCTATAGGGTAGTTTCTAGTTTCTCCCCCTTCTGTTGTAATAAACAAAAATTCAAAGGATAAAACTTCACCTGGGTTTAGGGCGTCGTATTTTTTCTGTCCTAATGTCCTTGAAACTAAGCCTGATTCATCCTGACTCTTAGCCTTAACATCTATATCTAAGGCTGGGGTAGGGCCAACATTTTCAACTTCAAAGGTTAACTTAACTGTTTGGTTTTTATATAGGGTTCCTGTTGGATACTTTATATTTTTAATGATTAATTGGGCTGCCTTGGGGTCTTCTTTTGATATATTTATAGAAAAGAATTCCTTAGTTTCAACTAGCTTATCATCAGCATTTTTATATTTTAAATCTAAGCCCAATTCGTAGTTTCCAAAGCTTAAGGATGGGGCTGCTGTTAGCTCAAAGTAAACATAGCCCTTTCTTCCACTTTTTATTTCACTTATTCTCTTGTTACTAGTTCCACTTGTTAAATAAAAGCTTTCTTTAGATAAGTCTGGAAGACTTACCCTTATATCTTTAGCTATCCCATCACCAGTATTTTCAATTTCAAAACCAATAATAACCTTATCTCCAGGGTTTACATTAGCAGAAGGCATAATATCAGTTCTTGAAATTATAAGGTCAGGGGAGTCCTTGGCAATAACTCTAACATTTATAGTTTTATCAAGTGTATATTTAATATTTCCATAGTAGTATATAGCTTTTAATTCTAAAGCATATGATTGACTAGGTGCTTTATCCGCTACTTGAATATCAAAACTAGCTTTTCTTGTTTTGCCAGCTTCTATAGGTTTTATTTCATCATAAGCATCCTTATTTGTAAAAACCATACCAGATGAGTGGGAGGAAAGAGTGGCTGTAAACTCGTCTTTTGTATCATAGCCACTAGCTTCTCTATTCCCAACATTTTTTAGTTCAATATCTAGTGTAAATTTATCACCTGCTTCAGCTGTAACGCTATCTCCACTTATAACAATTAGTTCAGGAGCATCAGCAAACTCTGTTGCGTAACTATTTATTGGTAAAAAAGATATTAATAATGCAAATACCATAAGAAAAACACTAAATTTTTTCATCAATTTTTAATCCTCCTAAAGTCGGTTTGTTTGTTTCAATTTTTTCTATCTTCCCATCTCTTAAGTAGACAATCCTATCTACATATTCTGAAAGTTCGGGGTCATGGGTGACAATTATTAGGGTTTGTTTAAATTCCCTAGCTAAACCTGTGATAATATCCATAACCTCAAAGGTGGTTTTGGTATCTAAGTTTCCAGTTGGCTCATCTGCAAAAACTATTCTAGGATTACTTACAAAGGCCCTAGCAATAGAAACCCTTTGCTGTTGGCCCCCACTCATTTCTGAAGGCTTATGGTGCAATCTATTTCCCAGTCCTACATTTTTTAGGACCTTTATGGCAGCCTTATCTCGCAAATGCTTTGCAACTCCCTTAAAGGTAAGTACTAAGCTTACATTTTCAAGGGCAGTTAGGGTTGAGATTAGGTTATAGGATTGGAAGACAAAGCCTATATTAAGCTGCCTAAACTTTGTAAGTTGGTTTTCATTCATCTTTTCTAAGTGGAGCTTGTTGATAATGACCTCCCCCTTAGTAGGTTTTTCTAGACCTGCCATCATATTTAAGAGGGTAGATTTACCAGAGCCTGATGTCCCAATCAAACAAAGAAATTCTTCTCTTTCTATATCTAAACTGACTCCATCTAGGGCTCGAATTTTCTCATCCCCCATGCGATATATCTTTTTTACATCCTTAAGTTGAATAAACTTCTCCAGTGTCATACACCTCCTTGTATTCCAATATTTAGTCTATCATAATATTAACACATAATAGTTACAAATTGTTTAAGATTAAGAAAAAAATAAGTATATAAAATGGATAATATTGTTAATTATTTGCCTAAATTTTGATTAAAAATAAAATAGGCTGGGTAAAATTTTAGTGAAAATACATACAATCTTAATACTTAAATCAAATTAGAAGGAGGGGTTTTACTAGTAAAAATTTATAATTAATTAAAGGATAAGCTTATTGATTTAAGTTATATTAAGAGGAGGAAAGTGTAATGGGATTTAATCCATTAGAAGAAAAAGGTATAGACATAGAGAAACAGATTAGGGGATGGAAGACCTTAAACCCAACCCCATATGATAAAAATGAAATCCACCCCTACACTAGGACAAGGATTATACTTATGAATGGAATAGAGGTGGAATCTGCCATATTCTTACACCAATTTTCAAGAAATTGTAAGGACCCAGAATTAAAAAGAGAAATAGCTATGGGTAGGCGAATTGAACAACAACAGCAAAAGGTCATAAATTGGCTATCACCTGCTAATGAATCAAATATTGAAATGACCATAGGCTATGAGCAGGTGGCAGTTGACCTAACTGCTTGGCTTGCAAGGACAGAGCCTGATAAGTATGTAAAGCAAACTTTAGACTTTGCCCTATTAGAAGACTTTGACCACCTTTATAGGTATGCTAACCTACTTGATATGGATAAGGGGATAAAGGCTGAAAAAATAGTTGGAGAGTATACTGAAATTATGCCAGGCAGACCAACTCTTGCTGAGCATAGACACCCATATGACTCAATTAGAAGACACTATGACAAGGATACTGCAGACATACTTACTAAGCTCCATGTGCTTACAATTGTAGCAGGTGAGCAACAAACAATGAATTTCTACATGAACATAGGTAATACTTACGAGACCATGCTCGGTAGGGCCTTATATTCAGAGATAGCCCAAATAGAAGAGCAACATGTTAGCCACTACGAATCCCTCCATGACCCAAATACTACCTGGCTTGAAAATATGCTCCTACATGAGTACAATGAATGATACTTGTATTATTCCTTCTATGAACATGAAAGTGACCCTAGGATGAAGAAAATTTGGGAAGAACACTTGATGATGGAAATTGAACACTTAAAAATAGCAGATAGGTTACTACAAAAATATGAAAAGAAGGAAGCAAAGAACCTCCTTCCTAAGGAATTACCAGAGTTAATGAAGTTCCAATCAAATAAGGACTATGTAAGGTCTGTTATTGAGAACCAAGTAAATTTAACTGCCAGCCTAGATGAATATGTAAATGTAAACAAACTAGATAAGGACCACAGGTTCTTTAAGTACCAAAGTGCAGTAAATACAGACTATGTACCAAGTAGCCAGGTAATTAAAGACCATATAAGTAAGATGGGTGAAGATTACAGGTTTACTAGCGAAGGACCTCACCCTATTAAGGAATTAGATAAAAGAGACCAAGTAGATGACGAGGTAGGGAAAAAATAATTACAAAAAATATAAAAAGCTGACCTAGTTGATTTGATCATATCAACTAGGTCAGCCTTTTTATTTACCTATTTAATTTTTTTTCTACCTTTGGTGCCCTAATCCTATGGGCTTGTGGCATATCAGACCCTAAAAGCGGTAGAAGGTAGTATTTGAAAGCTTCTGTAACATGGTTACCCTCTTCATTTATAAAGTGGTCAGGCATACACTGGGTATATTTGGCTACATCTTCTAAAGGAGAAAGCTTATAATCTACTGAATATATACCCGTCCTGTGGATAGTTACAGATCCATCTACATTATTCCAAAGGGCGTATTGGGCAGCCTTTTCCCCAACCTCTCTTGCCTCCTGCTGGTCTACATCTGATACAACCCCTATAAAGGACCTTTGCAGGTAGCCAAAGGTATCGCTTCTAACCCTTTTTATACCAAGCTTATCCTTTATTGTATTTACCAAGAGGTCCCCTAGGGCCCCTGTGCCAGAAAGTTGGATATTACCGTGGCTGTCTTTTTCAACATCTTCACTTAATTTTGCTATCATTGGAGTTCCCTCTTCATCACAAATCCCCTCAGAAACTGCAACTATACACCTGCCATATTTTTTAAAGACCTTATCTACATCTTGTAAGAAGTTTTTAATTATAAAGGGCCTTTCTGGTAGGTATATTAGGTGGGGACCATCGTCTGGATATTTTTGAGCCATTGATGAAGCTGCAGCTAAAAAGCCCGCATGCCTTCCCATTATAACCCCTAAATAAACCCCATCTAAAGACTTAACATCTAAGTTAATCCCAATAAAGGCAGAAGCAACAAACCTTGCTGCAGACCCATACCCAGGACAATGATCATTTACTAAAAGATCGTTGTCTATTGTCTTTGGTATATGTATAGCCCTAAGCTCATAGCCAGACTCACAAGCCTTTTCATTTACAATCCTCACCGTATCAGCAGAATCATTCCCCCCAATATAAAAGAAGAACCTTATATCGTGAGCTTCAAGGACCTTAAATATCTTATTGCAATAATCATCATCTGGCTTATCCCTAGTTGAGTAGAGGGCAGAGGAAGGAGTACAAGCTACTTTTTCTAAATTATTAGTTGTTTCCTGGGTTAAGTCTAAAAGCTCCTCATTTATAATGCCAGATACTCCATGGAGGGCTCCATAGATTTTTTCAACTTGGGGGAACTTCCTTGATTCAAGTACAACACCTACAAGTGACTGATTAATAACTGCAGTCGGACCGCCACCTTGGGCAACTAAGACATTTCCTTTTAGTTTCATTTTTGCCTCCCCTATAATTTATTTGAATTTTTACTTTAATACACGCTATAAGCTAATAATATCAAATACTCATGTAATATTCAATCAAAGCTTTAAATTAGGACTTTTTATAAATCCTTCTATCTAGCTTATATATATGGACTATGTTATAATTAAGACAAAGTAAAGCAAAATAAGGAGGAAAACAAGATGGCAAAAGCAATGATTAGGATGAGAATGAGTGCCCACGATGCCCATTATGGTGGTAACCTTGTCGATGGAGCAAAAATGCTAGCCCTATTTGGGGATGTTGCAACTGAACTTTTAATAAGACAAGATGGGGATGAGGGACTTTTCGTAGCATATGATAAGGTAGAATTTACAGCTCCAGTTTATGCAGGGGATTTTATTGAAGCTGTGGGAGAAATCACTAATGTTGGAAATTCATCAAGAAAGATGACCTTTGAAGCAAGAAAGGTAATAGTGCCAAGAACAGATATCAGCCCATCAGCTTGTGATGTATTAGATGAGCCTATAGTAGTATGTAAAGCAGAAGGAACCTGTGTAGTACCAAAAGCAAACCAAAGAAAGTAAAGACAGTTTACAAATCATAATCGAATGATTAAAGAAAGATCCTCACGCTTTGCTCAGGATGACAAAGCGTATGGATGGATGGCTCTATCCATAAGAATGAATCTATAATGAATCTAAATCGTAGGGATGGACGACTCTGTCCATCCGCATTAACAAAGACAAATCTAATTGGGAATCTAATCTTTTCAATTGTGATTTGTGATTTATACATTGTGAATTTTAAAATGGGGGGATAAATTAATGGAAAAATTAATAATAACTGCAGCCATAAGTGGAGCAGAGGTTACTAAGGAACAAAACCCTGCTATCCCATATACTGTAGAAGAAATTGGAAGAGAAGCTGAATCAGCCTACAAGGCAGGGGCAAGCATTATCCACCTGCATGTTAGGGAAGATGATGGGACTCCAACACAAGATAAAGACAGGTTTAAACTTTGCATGGATGAAATAAAAAGAAGGTGTCCTGATGTTATAATCCAACCATCAACTGGCGGGGCTGTTGGGATGACTGATGAAGAAAGACTCCAACCAACAGAACTATCTCCAGAGATGGCAACACTTGACTGTGGAACCCTAAACTTTGGTGGGGATGAAATCTTTGTAAATACAGAAAATACCATAAAAAACTTTGGTAGGATTATGATAGAAAGAGATATAAAGCCAGAGATTGAAGTATTTGACAAGGGTATGATAGACTATGCCATAAGGTTTGAAAAGCAAGGCTTTATAAAAAAACCTATGCATTTTGACTTTGTCCTAGGGGTTCAAATGGCAGCCACAGCTAGGGACCTTGCCTTTATGGTAGATAGTATACCAGCTGGTTCAACTTGGACTGCAGCAGCCATTGGAAGAAACCAATTTTTAATAGCAGCAATCACAATTGCCATGGGGGGCCATGTCAGGGTGGGCTTTGAAGATAACACTTATATATCTAAGGGTGTACTAGCAAAGTCAAATGGAGAAATGGTTGAAAAAGTGGTAAGAATAGCCAAAGAACTAGGAAGAGAAATTGCAAGCCCTAAAGAAGCAAGAGAAATATTAGGCCTTAAACCATTAAATGTTTAGCATTTAAATAAAAATATGATATAATTGATACTGCAAAGGCAGTATCAATTTTTTTTCGAACTTATCTATAAATTCTTGCTAAATTTTTTCTACTAGAATTTTTAAAGAAGTGTTTCCCAAAAAAATAAAAATTAAATTTCATATATTAAAAACGAGGTGATAGCTTGGATCATGATATTTTAAAGAAGAAAAAGCTTACAGAGTTAAAAGAAATTGCTAAGTCATTTCAAATTCCAAATTATTATAAGCTAAAAAAAGATGAGCTTATAGAAGCTTTGGAGAACAATAAGAAGGTAGATGAAGAAGAAGACCCAGTTTCCACAGAAGAAATCCCAAGTGAATTAGAAGACTTAGAGGATATTTCTGACAAGGCATCTGAAGAGATGGAAAAGCTAGATGATGTAAATATAGCTGAAGGTATCCTAGAACTCCACCTAGATGGGTATGGTTTTTTAAGAAGGGACAATTACCTTTCAGGAGAAGATGATATTTACATATCCCCATCCCAGATTAGGAGATTTCAACTACAAACTGGGGATAAGATAACAGGGATAACCCGCCCTCCTAAATCAGGTGAGCGTTTCAATGCCCTTTTATACATCAAGCAAGTTAACGATATGCCCCCAAACACAGCCATAAATAGGCCAGACTTTACTAGCCTAACTCCAATATTTCCAAATGAAAGATTGGTTTTAGAGACGAGTCCAAAGGAGTATGCAACAAGGATGATTGACCTTGTAGCCCCAATTGGTAAGGGACAAAGGGGGATGATTGTTGCCCCTCCAAAAGCAGGTAAGACAACTCTCTTAAAGATGATTGCAAATGGGATAGCAAAAAACCACCCAGAAGTTGAGCTTATAATCCTACTTATAGATGAAAGGCCAGAAGAAGTTACTGATATGAAAAGGTCAGTTAAGGGGGATGTAGTTTATTCAACCTTTGATGAGTTGCCAAAAAACCATACCAAGGTTGCAGAAATAGTTCTTGAAAGAGCGAAAAGACTTGTAGAACATGGCAAGGATGTAGTAATATTATTAGATAGTATTACTAGGCTAGCAAGGGCCTATAATCTTACAATACCAGCATCAGGAAGGACCCTATCGGGAGGCCTAGACCCAGGCGCCCTTCATATGCCTAAAAGGTTTTTTGGTGCAGCTAGAAATATGGAAGAGGGGGGAAGCCTAACAATTCTTGCAACTGCCCTAGTTGAAACAGGGTCAAGGATGGATGATGTAATATTTGAAGAATTTAAGGGAACAGGTAATATGGAAGTCCACCTAGATAGAAAGCTTTCTGAAAAGAGAATATTCCCAGCTATAGACATTTATAAGTCGGGAACCAGGAGGGAAGACTTGATAATGACCCAGAAAGAGTTAGAAACAGTTTGGTCTATAAGAAAGGCACTTGGCAATACAAGTACCCAAGATGTAACAGAAGCTTTTATAGGACAGCTGGTTCAAAGTAAGTCCAATGATGAGTTTATAGACAAAATAAGAAAAAATACTTGGATTTAGTTGAATTATTCTAAATCCTATGCTATAATTTAATGGTTATATAAGATACTTACTTTAATAAATAGATACTTAAAGCTCAAAGAGAGGTGAAACACAGATGAAAGATAATATACATCCAGAGTACAAAGAAGTAACCGTAACTTGTGCATGTGGCAATACATTCACAACTGGCTCAACTAAAGACGAGTTAAGGGTAGAGATTTGTTCTGAGTGCCATCCATTCTTTACAGGTAAGCAAAAATTTATGGAACGTGGTGGACGTGTAGAGAAATTTAAGAAGAAATACAAAATGGATTAATTTCTCCGCCAGCTGGGTTAGTTGCATACGCATCTAACCTTTATTTTTTATATGAAGAAAGTGTCACAGATGCTTTTTTAAAAGGAGTGTTGGCATGAATAAATTAAAAACCACCCCTGTATCGCCAAAGCATAAGACTACCATAGGTGGCCAGGCGATTATAGAGGGTGTTATGATGAGAGGGCCTGAAAAGATAGCTATAGCTGTTAGAAAGCCCGATAAGGAAATAGAATTAAAAATAGAGCCAGTTAAATCTCTAGCGAAGAGGCACAAGATATTTAAGTTGCCCTTTATTAGGGGGGTAGTTGGTTTAATTGATGCCCTTAAAATAGGTACAGGGGCCTTGATGTATTCAGCAGAATTTTTTGAGGATGAAGTTCCCCTAGATAAGGAAGGCAATCCAAAAAAGTCAATCTTAGAAAAGATTTTTAAGGAAAAAGCCCAAGATGCTGAGATGACCATAGCAGTTATAATATCCTTAGTCCTTACAATAGGTATATTTATGGTCTTACCAAATTTAGTTACAAGTATTTTTAAAAATAGGATATCAAGTCCTATAATCCTAAACCTTATTGAGGGAGTATTTAGAATAATAATCTTTTTGGCCTATGTAGTATTAGTATCCAAGCTAGAAGATATAAAAAGAGTTTTTCAATACCATGGTGCAGAACACAAGTCTATCCACTGTTATGAAAACGAAATGGACTTAACAGTAGAAAATGTTAAAAAATTTCCCATACTTCATCCTAGGTGTGGTACAAGTTTTCTATTTATGGTTATGATAGTGAGCATCTTGGTCCTATCCTTTTTTGGATGGCCAAACCCCCTCCTTCGAATTGTAACAAGAATAGCAATGTTTCCTGTAATAGCTGGGATTTCATATGAGATAAACAAGTATATAGGAAGAAGCGACACAAGGTTTTGCTATGCTCTTTCTTATCCAGGTCTGATGGTTCAAAAGTTTGCAACTGTCAAAGAACCAGATGATTCTCAAATTGAGGTAGCAATAAAATCCTTACTTGCTGTAATTCCAGAAGATAGAGAGGCAGACTTGTGGTAGTAAAAGACTTACTTTTAGAAGGTATAAAAGACTTAAACAAAAAAGAAAATATAAACGCTCAACTTGAGGTAAGACTTATTCTATCCCATATCCTAGGGGTAGATAAGTCTTATCTTTATGGACACGAGGACCTTGTGGTTTGTGATTATGATATTAAAAGCTTTAGAGACCATATTAGGATGCGTAAAGAAGACCTACCCCTTGCCTATATATTAAAGGAAAAAGAATTTATGGGGATGAAGCTTTATATAGAAGAAGGGGTCCTTATTCCCAGGGGGGATACAGAAATCATCGTTGAATTTATAATAGCTTATATTAAGGATAAGTATAAGGATAAGCCCTTTAACCTTTTAGATATAGGGATTGGAAGTGGGGCTATTTCACTAAGTCTAGCTAAGGAGTTTCCAAATGCTAATATTATAGGCCTTGATTTATATGATAAACCCTTAAGGGTTTCAAAGATTAATAAAAAAGCTTTGGGCTTAGAAAATGTAAAGTTTATTAAGAGTAACCTCTTTTCCTCCCTAGATAAAAAGGCTTATTGTGAATATTTTGATATTATAGTTTCAAATCCCCCTTATATAAAAGAGGAGGATATCCAAAGCCTAGATAGGGATGTAAAAGATTATGAACCCAGAGAAGCCCTAAGCGGGGGTAAAGATGGCTTGGATTTTTATAGGAAGATAACAAAAGAAGCTAGGGAGTATTTAAAGAAAGATGGTCTTTTAGTATATGAAATAGGCTATGACCAAGCTAAAATGGTAGAAGGTATATTAAGTAAAGATGGGTATAAGGATATAAAGGCAATCAATGATTTGGAAAATAGGAATAGGCTTATAAAGGCCAACAAGTAAGGAGGGGGAATTTGCAAGTTTTACTAGAACTATTTATATCGTTTTTTAAAATAGGAGCCTTTAGTTTTGGAGGAGGCTATGCTATGCTCCCCTTAATTGAAGAAGAAGTAATCAGGGTCCATGGGTGGATAACAACATCAGAGTATATAGATGTCCTAGCCATAGCAGAAATGACACCAGGTCCCATAGCCGTAAATTCAGCAACTTTTCTAGGCTATAAGGTGGCTGGTGTTATGGGGTCAGCAGTTTCTACTTTTGGAGTAATCCTACCTTCATTTTTAGTTATGAGTTTGATCTTTCATTTTGTATTTAAATTTAAGAACTCTCCCTATGTGGATTGGATTTTTATGGGGATTAGGCCAGTTGTCCTAGGCCTTATAGCAGCAGCTGCTATAAGTGTTGGAAGGTCAACCTTTGTAGATTTAACATCTGTACTTATTGGAGTATTTTTATTTTATATAGTAGCATTTAGAGAATTTAACCCAATCTTAGCCATTATACTTGCAGGAGTATTGGGAATTGTATTTTATTAGGGAGGTGAAGGGATGCTTTTTGATTTATTTTTTACATTTTTTAAAATAGGTGCCTTTACCTTTGGTGGGGGCTATGCCATGCTACCTATAATTCAAAAGGAAATAGTTGAAAGTAAGGGGCTTATTAGCGAGGAAGAATTTTTAGATGCCATAGCCCTAGCCCAAGCATCTCCAGGACCTGTAGCAGTAAACACAAGTGTCTATGTTGGTTATAGGGTTAGGGGTTTTAAGGGGGCAATAGCTGCTACCCTGGGGGCTGTCTTACCCTCCTTTATAATAATCTTATTTATAGCCATGTACTTTATTCAATTTAGGTCTAATCCAATAGTTGAAAAAGTATTTTTAGGGATAAGACCAGCTATAGTTGCCCTAATCCTTGCAGCTGTATATAAGATGTGGGTTAAGACTAAGAGAACTTATCTTAAGTTTTTCATAGCCCTTGCCACTATTTTTATTATAATTTTTTTAGGAATATCCCCAGTTTGGGTTGTTATTACAGGGGCCCTTGGGTCTGTATTTTACCATAAGTTTATTTTAAAGGCAGATGAAACTTAGCCCACTTGTAAAATACCCTTAAGAATATTATAATAATGAAGAGAATAAAACTATTTTAGATATAGAGAGAGGTTTTTATCGTGTTAGAAAAATTAGCGTTTTTAGAAGAAAAGTACAAGGAACTGGTCCAAAAAACAATGGATCCAGATTTAATAAACGAAGATAGGGAAGAATGGCAAAGGGTTATGAAGGAGCAATCTGACATTGAACCTATAGTTGAAAAGTATAGAGAATATACCAGGGTCTTATCAGAATTAGATGATGCTAAGGCCATGCTATATGATAAGCTTGATGATGATATGAAGGAAATGGTAAAGGAAGAAGTTAAGGAACTTGAAGAAAGCGTAGCAGAAATTGAGGAAGAAATTAGGATTATGCTAATACCTACTGACCCTAATGACCATAAGAATGTTATTGTTGAAATTCGTGGTGGTGCAGGTGGAGATGAGGCTGCCCTTTTTGCAGGAGTTTTATTTAGGATGTTTTTAAGGTATGCTGAAAGAAACCACTGGAAGGTAGATATTATGAATACCAATGAAATTGGTATTGGTGGTTATAAGGAAGTTATATTTATGATAAAGGGTAAGGGGGCCTATAGCAGGTTAAAGTATGAATCTGGTGTCCACAGGGTACAAAGGGTACCTGAAACTGAATCAAGTGGGAGAATCCATACATCGACTGTTACAGTAGCTGTCCTTCCAGAGGCAGAGGATATAGATATTGAAATAGCACCAAGTGAATTAAGGGTGGATGTATTTAGGTCTTCAGGTAATGGAGGTCAATCTGTAAATACAACTGACTCAGCAGTTAGGATGACCCATATCCCAACAGGTATTGTAGTTTCCTGTCAAGATGAAAAGAGTCAGCTTAAAAACAAGGATAAGGCACTTAAAATTTTAAAGTCAAAGCTATATGACTTAAAACTTCAAGAACAAAATACTGAGCTTGCTCAAATGAAAAAAGGTCAAGTAGGTACTGGGGATAGGTCCGAAAGAATTAGGACTTATAACTTCCCACAAGGTAGGGTAACTGACCACAGGATAAACCTAACCCTATATAAGTTAAATAACTTTGTAGATGGGGACCTTGATGAAATGATTGATGCCCTAATAACATCAGACCAAGCAGAAAAAATGCAAGAAATAAGCTAAGAGGGGAAACCCTCTTTTAGTTTTGTAATTAAGGAAAGGAAAGTAAGCTTTATGAAAACCCAGGTTAAAAAGATAAGAGATCTTAATATAGATATAGGTATAATTAAAGAAGCAGGCCATATCATAAAGGGAGGGGACCTTGTTGCCTTCCCAACTGAAACAGTCTATGGACTAGGGGCAGATGGTTTAAATGAAGAAGCAGTTAAAAAAATCTACCTTGCCAAGGGAAGGCCATCAGATAACCCCTTAATCCTACATATTGATTCAATTTCAATGTTAGAAAGGCTAGTTAAAGAGGTTACTGAAGAAGCCAAGTTGTTAATAGAAGCCTTTTGGCCAGGCCCCTTAACCATAGTTTTAAAAAAGAATAGCCTGGTACCAAGCATTATAAGTGCTGGCCTAGATAGTGTAGCCATAAGGATGCCAAATAATCCTATAGCCCTAGCCTTAATTAAGGAAACAAACACACCAATTGCAGCCCCTTCAGCAAACACATCAGGTAGGCCCTCTCCAACAAGACCAGACCATGTCCTAGAAGATATGGTGGATAAAATCCCCCTAATTATAGATGGGGGAGAAACAGGGGTAGGACTTGAATCTACAGTGATTGACTTAAGTGAAAATACCCCCCTAATACTAAGACCAGGTGGGGTAACAATAGAAGAAATTAAAAAAATCCTTCCAAATGTTAGGCTAGACCCTGGCCTAGTAGAAAATGATAAGCTTAATTTAATTCCAAAATCCCCTGGGCAAAAGTACCGCCACTATGCACCCAAGGCCCAAATGGTCCTTTATGTTGGAAAGAGGGAAGATAGACTTGATGCTATTGTAAAAAGGGCAGAAAAAGAGTCTGCCAAGGGGAAAAAGGTTGGTATCTTGGGATTTGAAGAAAACAAGGATTCTTTTAAGGACTTTCCCCACCTTATACTTGGCCTAGAAAATGACAAGGCAAAAATAGCCCATGTTTTATTTGATTCTCTTAGGAGGCTTGATGATTTAGGCCTTGACCTTATACTTTGCGAGGGCTTGGATTCTGATAATATTGGTATGGCTATAATGAATAGATTAGAAAAGGCTTCGGGTGGGAATATAGTTTATGTATAGGAGGTATTTTTATGAGGATCTTATTTGTTTGTACTGGCAATACTTGTAGGAGTCCTATGGCTGAGGCCTTGTTAAAGGAGATAGCTGAGGAGAGAAATTTAAAATTACAAGTAAAGTCAGCTGGCATTTTTGCACCCAATGGACAAGAAGCTAGTAGGCATGCAGTAGAAGTAATAGGAAATGAAGATATTTTAAACCATAAGTCTAAGGTCTTAACTGAGGAACTAATGGACTGGGCAGAGCTAGTCCTTGTTATGACTAAGTCTCACTTAAAGATGGTAGAGGACATGTATCCAGATAAAAGTTATAAGACCCACTTACTCTTAGATTTTGCTGAATATGAAGATAAGGATGTAGCTGACCCCTATGGGGGTTCTTTAAAGGACTATAAGAGGGTTAAGGTTCAATTAGAAGATGCTATCTTTGCCCTGTTAGATAAGATATATGAGGAGGAGATCTAGTGAAAATTGGAGTTGGAAGTGACCATGGGGGATATTATTTAAAAGAAGAGCTAAAGGAATATATGAAAGAATTGGGTATAGACGTGGTTGATTTTGGCACAAATTCTACAGATTCAGTGGACTATCCAGATTATGGGGAAATAGTTGCCAAGGCAGTAGCCAATAAGGAAGTTGACAGGGGTCTTGTAATTTGTGGGACAGGAATTGGAATCTCCCTAGCTGCAAATAAGGTTAAGGGAATAAGGTGCGCCCTGTGTGGGGATGTTTACTCTGCAAAGATGAGTAGGGCCCACAACAATGCCAATATGATAGCCCTTGGGGGGAGAGTGGTTGGAGTAGACCTTGCCAAGGAAATCCTACAAGCTTATCTAAGCACAGAATTTGAGGGTGGCCGTCACGAAAGAAGAGTTGATAAAATTAATGATATAGAAGATAGATTTATGGTATAATATTAAAGATGAAAATTGAAGGGAGAGGTTTTATGTCAAAATTAGTCTTAATGGATCACCCGCTTATCAAGCATAAGATAACTATGATACGAAATATAGAAACTGGATCTAAGGATTTTAGAGAATTGGTTACTGAATTATCTACATTGATGGCCTATGAAGTAACAAGGGATTTTACCCTTGAGGATGTGGAAATAGAAACGCCAATTACTAAAATGATGTCTCCAGTTATATCTGGAAAGAAGGTAGGTTTAATTCCAATCCTAAGGGCTGGACTTGGCATGGTTGATGGGATGTTAAACTTAATACCTGCAGCTAAGGTTGGTCATATAGGCCTCTATAGGGACCCAGAGACCCTTTTACCTGTAGAGTATTATTGTAAGCTTCCAATGGATATAGCTGAAAGAGACTTAATAGTTTTAGATCCTATGCTTGCAACAGGGGGGTCTGCTATTGCAGCCATAGACTTTTTGAAAAAAAGTGGAGCAAAAAACATTAAGCTAGTTTGTTTAATTGGGGCCCCTGAAGGGGTAGAAGCTGTCCAAAAACACGCTCCAGATGTTGACATATACCTTGCAGCTCTTGATGAAAAATTAAATGAACATGCTTATATAGTTCCTGGTTTAGGAGATGCAGGAGATAGGCTATTTGGGACTAAGTAATCCTTGGAGCAGTCTTTACTGCTCTTTTTTTCTTTTTTTAAGTTTGACTTATAATAAAGAGTCAGATATTATCTATATATTACTAGTTAGGAGATCTTATTATGCAAAGAGTTTTACTTCCATTTGTAACTACATTTATACTTGCTTTAATCTTAACCCCCTTAGTGATAAGGTTTGCAAAAAAAATAGGGGCTATGGATGTGCCAAAGGATGAAAGAAGGGTACATAAGGTTGCCATGCCCCTTATGGGGGGCCTAGCCATGTATATAGGTGTACTTGCAGGGATGTTAATATTTTTACCTAAAGATAAGACCCTTATAGGAATTATCCTAGGGGCAACTATAATATTAATATCTGGGATTAAAGATGATATAAAGGGGACAAGCCCCAAAGAAAAATTATTTTATCAAATACTTGCAGCAGGTGTGGCCATTTGGGGTGGGATACACATAGACTACATAACAAATCCCTTTGCCCAAGGTCCTAGTGGCTTTGATTTAAGCTTTTTATCCATACCAATAACCATATTTTGGATAGTAGGAATTACTAATACCCTTAACCTTATAGACGGGCTTGATGGCCTAGCTGGAGGGGTTGCATTTATTTCTAGCTTTTCCTTTATGCTAGTAGCCATAAAGATGGGTTTAGGTTTTATAGGTATCTTAGCAGCCCTAGTAGCAGGGGCCTGCCTGGGCTTTTTACCCTATAACTTTAATCCTGCCAAGATATTTATGGGAGATACAGGGTCCTTGTTTTTAGGTTATATGCTATCTTTAATATCTATAGAAGGAGCCCTTAAAAGCGTTGCTACAATAGCCATGATAATACCAATAATAATACTTGGGGTTCCCATTTTTGATACGACCTTTGCAATATTTAGGAGGCTTTTAAGTGGCCAATCAATAATGACAGCAGATAAAAGTCACCTCCACCATAAACTCTTGGATAAGGGCTTTTCACAAAAACAAACTGTCCTAATACTTTATGCTATATCAGGTATATTTGGGTTATTTGCAGTACTTGTATCAAAGGCTAATAGTAGCCAAGCTGTTTGGATGTCGGCATTATTATTTGTTATCACCTTGATTTTTGCCTTTAGGCTGGGCATGTTTACATCAAGAAGTAAAGAGGAGGAAGACCAAAAATGAAAATTATGACTGTCTTTGGGACCAGGCCAGAAGGTGTTAAGATGGCCCCTATTATAAAGGAAATACAAAAGAGAAAAGATATAGACCAAGTAGTTTGTATCACAGCCCAGCACAGACAAATGCTAGACCAAGTAATTAATTTATTTGACATAAAACCAGATTATGACTTAGATATTTTTAAGCCTGGACAAAGCCTAACAGATATAACAACTAATTCCCTTAAGGGCTTAGAGGAAGTAATAAAAAAAGAAAGACCTGATATCCTCCTTGTCCAAGGAGATACCACAACTGTCTTTGCAGGGGCCTTGGCTGCATTTTACCAAAAGGTTAGGATTGGCCATGTAGAAGCTGGCCTTAGGAGTGGAAACTTATTCTCTCCCTATCCAGAAGAAGCAAATAGGAAGCTAACAGGAATTGTGACTGACTTTCACTTTGCCCCAACTGATGCAAATAGAGAAAACCTCTTAAGGGAAGGCTACCCAGAAGAAAAGATATTTATAACAGGTAACACTGTAATAGATGCCCTTAAGTATGCAGTTAAGGATGATTATGTATTTGAAGATGAAAGACTTAATAAGATAGATTTTGAAAACAAGAGAATTATACTTCTAACCAGCCATAGGAGGGAAAATTTAGGCAAGCCTATGGAAGATATCTTTAGGGCAGTTAACGATGCCATAGCCTTATTTGATGATGTCCTAGTAGTTTTTCCAGTCCACTTAAACCCAAAGGTAAGAGACCTTGCTAATAAGGCCTTTGTCAATAACCCTAAGGTTCTTCTTACAGAACCCCTAGACTATGGACCCTTTACAAATATTATGGCTAAAATTTACCTAGCGGTTACTGACTCAGGAGGCCTTCAAGAAGAGGCGCCAGCCCTAGGAAAGCCCGTTTTAGTTATAAGGGAAGAAACTGAAAGACCAGAAGGAGTAGAGGCTGGAACAGCCAAGCTTGTAGGGACCAAATACAAGGATGTTTATGAAAACTTAGTAAAGCTACTAAAAGATGATAGGGAATATGAAGAAATGGCCAAGGCAGTTAACCCTTATGGGGATGGTAGAGCTTCAGAAAAAATTGTAGATGTAATTGTAAATGAGCTTAATAAATTAGGAGTAAAATAAGAAATGACAAACACTCTCTTTTTCCTTGGGGGTGTTTTTCAATGTAAATATTGCTAATAAGACTTTTTTTAATGCAATATTGTAACATAAATGATATAATATAGAGGTTAATGGGAAATAATAGACCATCTTGATAGATTTATTAATAATTGATGATACATGCTCACAGGGAGCTTACTTTTTATATATAAAGGGGAGATTTTTTTGGATAAGATTTTAGTGGAGAAAAGCCCTCCATTAAGGGGCAGTGTTAGGATTAGTGGAGCAAAGAACGCAGCACTTCCAATACTTGCAGCATCATTATTAGGAACAGAAGATATAATACTTGAAGATGTACCAAGGTTAAAAGATGTGGAATTAATGTGCGAAGTTTTGGTTTCCCTAGGGAGCAAGGTTGAATACTTGGATGAAAATGTTATTAAAATAAATTCTGCAAATGTAAACAATTATGAAACAAAGTATGAGCTTATGAGTAAAATGAGGGCATCTTTTCTAGTTATGGGGCCTCTTTTAACAAGACTTGGTAAGACTAAGAATTCCCTACCAGGTGGGTGTGCTATAGGAACAAGACCTATTGACCTTCATTTAAAGGGTTTTAGGGCACTTGGGGCTAATATAGTTGAAGATGCAAGTAATATTGAAGCTAGTGTTGATAAGTTAATAGGAGATAAAATTTACTTGGACTTTCCTTCTGTTGGTGCAACTGAAAATATTATGATGGCAGCTACCATGGCAGAAGGTGAAACAATTATAGATAACGCAGCCATGGAGCCAGAAATTGTCGACCTATCCAACTTCTTAAATAAGTTAGGGGCAGATATAAAGGGTGCTGGTACATCAACCATAAGAATAAAGGGTGTTAATAAACTAGGTGGAGCCATGCATTCCATCATACCTGATAGGATTGAGGCAGGAACCTTTATGGTGGCAGCTGCAATAACAGGTGGGGATGTAATAGTTGAAAATGTCATTAACAACCACTTAAAGCCGATTACAGCCAAGTTAAAAGAAGCAGGGTGTCAAGTAGAAGAAGGTATTGATAGCATTAGGGTTATAGGAAATGAAAATTTAAATGCAATTACTATAAAGACCCTACCCTACCCTGGTTTTCCTACAGATATGCAGGCCCAGTTTATGGCCTTAATGTCCACCATTGAGGGAGAAAGCAAGGTTATGGAAACCGTTTTTGAGAACCGCTTTATGCATGCAGATGAGCTAAAAAAAATGGGGGCAGATATAGAAATAGACAATCGGTCAGCTAGCCTAAAGGGAGTTAAAAACCTTAAGGGGGCAAAAGTTAAGGCATCTGATTTAAGGGCTGGAGCAGCCCTAGTACTAGCAGGCCTGGTAGCAGATGGGGTTACAGAAATTGAAAACATTTATCATATAGATAGGGGCTATGATGGCATAGAGGCTAAATTTACTAGCTTAGGTGCTAAGATCACCCGTAAGACATTTACCGATTAATACTTTATAATTAAAAGAGGGGAGGAAGGCCATGTGCGCATTAAGGGCTGATGTTGGGATTGACCTTGGGACAGCTAGTGTTTTAGTTTATATCAAGGGAAAGGGCATAGTTTTAAAGGAGCCATCTGTAGTTGCCATAGACAACTATACAAATAAATTTCTAGCAGTAGGGGAAGAAGCAAGAAACATGCTTGGAAGGACTCCTGGTAATATAGTTGCAATAAGACCCTTAAAGGATGGAGTTATTTCAGACTACTCCATAACTGAAAGGATGCTTAAGTACTTTATACAAAAAGCCTTGGGTAAGATGCTTTTTAGACCCAGGATAATTATTTGCGTTCCAAGTGGTATTACTGAAGTTGAAAAAAGGGCGGTTATGGAGGCAAGTAACGAGGCTGGGGCAAGAAAAACCTACCTAATTGAAGAACCTATTGCAGCAGCTATTGGTGCAGGTTTAGATATAACTCTTCCAGATGGTAATATGATTGTAGATATAGGTGGGGGAACTTCAGATGTTGCTGTAATCTCCCTAGGGGGTATTGTAGTTAGCAGGTCAATTAAAACTGCAGGGGATGAATTTGACGAAGCCATAACTAGGTATATAAGAAAAAAATACAATATGATGATTGGGGAAAGATCTGCAGAAAACTTAAAGATAAATATTGGTTGTGCCTATCCCTTTGAAGAAGAAAAATTTATGGAAATTAAGGGGAGAAATCTTTTAACAGGCCTTCCTTTAAATGTAAGTGTTTCATCAAATGATATGTTAGATGCCCTCCATGAGCCAGTAAATGAAATTATTGAAGCAATCCACTGGGTCCTAGAAAAGACTCCACCTGAATTGTCATCAGATGTATCAAATGCTGGTATGTACTTAACTGGAGGAGGGGCTATGCTTAATGGCCTAGATAAACTTATCCAAGAAAGAACAGGCATTACAACAAGGGTAGCTGAAAATGCTGTAGAATGCGTTGCAATTGGAACAGGTAAATCCTTAGATTCAATAGCAGTTCTTGAAAAAACTATGCATGAATCAAAAAGATTTTAATAAATTACGATGCTGTTTCATAAAAATTTGAAACGGCATTTTTATATGACTTTTTATAACTTATAAGGAGGAAAATTTATGAAGGCAGCCTTAATTTACTATTCACTAGAAGGTAACACAGAATTAATTGCAAATATAATAAGCGATAAGATAAGTGTAGACTTAATAAAACTAATCCCAAAAGAAGAAATAAATAAGGAAGGCTTTATGAGGTATGTTTGGGGTGGGAAAAGCGTTATATTAAAAGAAAAACCTGAACTTGTAAATAAGGACATAAATTTAGACCCATATGATACCATAATTTTTGGAACCCCTATTTGGGCAGGGGGCTTTACACCTGTCATACTTAGCTTTTTAACAAAATATAAGATAAGAGATAAAAAGATACTTATATATGCCTGCAATAGGGGTGGAAGCTCGCAAAAGTGTTTTTCTAATTTTAAAGACCACCTAAGGGAAAATACAATACTTGAAACAATAGAATTTAAAGAGCCAAAAGACCAAGATAGAAAAGTACTTAGTGAGAAGTTAGATGGGTTTTTAAAAAATATAGATAAGAAAAAAGACTAGGGTTTTTAACTTCCTAGTCTTTGTTTTTTTCTAATATTTATAAGGGAAAATTCTTTGGTAGCTTATCTCATCACCATTTACTATAAATTCTAAATATGAATAATTAGCCATCCCCTCTGGGGTTGAGATCTTAGATGTGTTTAAAGTTAAGTATCTTACACCTTCCTTGATTTCTAAATTAGCTACTCCCCCATTTTGAATAACAAATATATCCTTTCCTCTTACTTGAACCTTTTCTAAAGTGCTTTGAAGTAAGTCTGCTTCAAGTTTATCAGAAAATCCTGTAGGACCAAAGATTGGCCTATTTATAGTAATAATTATATTTTTTTCTTCTATAGTATTTAACCTATCTAATAAATCCACCCATTGCTGGCTACCAGCGGACCTAATACCAGAACTATCTGCTTGTAGGTTTATGGTATAAAGGCTCCCATTTTGACTAGTCCCAAAAATTGACTTTCCATCTACTACTTGGGTGTGGCTTATAGAATTTTTAAAAGTATCATTTAAAATTCTCATTTGTATTCCAAGACCTGCACTTGAAAGCCTTTCACTTAGCCCAGTCAACCTATTTGTAGAAACTATCTTAGTAAACAGAGTATTCCCACTAATTTCAGGTTCATTATAAATTGCTATCCTAAGTCCTTCTTCCCCTAGGTCAGAAGCCTTATTTAAGGCATCACTACTTGCATCAAGGGGGTATCCAAGCACTCTAACATCCATGGATGCTGATATATTGTTATAACTTGCTGTTATAGTCCCAGTGCCAGGCTCACTTCCAACAAACAAACCATTTGTAACACTACCTATATTATTAGAAACATCCCAATTTAAATCATTTACATTAATATTAAATATATTGTTATATTCATCATAGGCCTTTACTTCTAAGGTTAAAGAATTACCTATAGAAACAATTTTATTCTTACTACTTATGCTGATTTTAGCTAGGTTGCCCTTAGGTGCAGTTGAAAAGACCCCAAGCCCATTTACAACAGACCTGTTTTCACTTGCCTTGTTAACAACTGTAGCACTTGTTTGACCAAGTGGCTTAACAGCCATCATAGTTGACCCGCCCCCATCAAAGTTAACCCCATTGTAGGCCCCAAGATTTTGTAGGATAGCACCTAGTGTTTCTTGGCTAACCCCCTTAAAGTAGGGGTCCCTTCCATCTACAGTAACAAGGATAACTTCTCTCCCATCCTGGGAAATGCCAAGCCCAGTTCTTGGGTGAAGGCCCTTAATATTTACATCAGTATTTGTTAAAACTCCATCTCTTAAGACCATACCACCTGATCCAATAGCAAACTTTAAATAATTCCAGTCAGGACTTGATTGGAGGCTATAAGATACCCTATCTCCAATATTAAAATCTAAAAGGTTGGTAGACTTAGAAGTTAAGACAAAGCCTGTATCGTTTTGAGGTATAGGGAAGGGGTCTCCTCCAAAATGCCTATCTACTACATAGCCATCTTGAATTAGGACCTCATATAGGTCCCCCTTAAACTGGGTTCCCAAGGACTTAAGTCCCCAGTGCTTATTTAAAAGAGTAATAGTTTCAAAATTTGCATGTAGCTTATTTACAGTATCAATTGTTAAGAGCCTACCAGAAGTGTTATTTATAATAGTCATACTGGCAGTCATATAATCGATTCGTGGTTCATTGTTTTCTGTTATATAAAAGGTAGGCAGCTTATTTGGAGATGAAATAAGGTCTCCATTGTGGATCAAGGCCCCCAAAGAAGTAGGTATATGGCTAGTATTAAAAAAGTCTCCGTTTATACCTGCAACTGCATTTTTTTGTTCAACAAGGCCCTTAACTGTAGTTCTTTTAGATAGGCCTTCTTGGTGAAAAAGAGGACCAATTTCTGTATACTGGTCATTTAAATCAATCCTGATAACATCTAAAGAAAGCCACCCTTCCTTGGTAAACCTTCTTATATCATGGTGGACTACCCCAGATGCTATAGGTGTAGTGTGGTTTTCCTCTATTATTGTCTGGGGTAAACTAGCCCCAAGACTTACATTTTTATTTATTGGACTTGAAAATAGTAAAACTGCTGAAAACAAACCCGTTAATATTACTCTTTTAAGCTTCATTTAAAAATCTCCTCTCCCTGTCCTAATCATATTCTATTATATAGGTAAGATGGGCCTAGTTGGTTACAATTGTATTACATATATATTACATTGGCTTAATCTTAATATCATTTCAAATTCAAACCGATTTCAAAAGAGTTTCATAAAAATATAATCAGGGTATTTATAGATTACTATGGATGTATATGTAAAATTACAAATGTTACAAGGAAGTGGAAAAAATGGTTAGGATACATACTTTAGGTGACTTTGACATAAAAGTAGGTGGCCAATCTATATTACACACAATAGGTAATCAGCACAGACTAATGAAATTATTCAAATACTTTCTTACCTTTAATGGGAAAAAGCTACTACCTGAGAATATAATAGAAGACATATGGGAGGAAGAGAACTTTAAAGAACCCTTAAAGGTACTTAGGACACAAATTTCAAGATTAAGAAATTTAATTAATTTTAAAGCTTATGGGATAGAGCCCTTCTTTACTATTGATTTTATTGATGGGTATTATTTATTTGAACTTAAAGAAAACACCCAAGTTGATTTTTTAGAGATGGAAGTTTGCATAGAAACACAAAATAAGACCTTAGACAAAGAACAAATCTTAGATGTTTGCAAGGTTAGCACAAGCCTTTACCGAGGGGAGTTTTTGGGAGAACTTGGCTATGAAGAATGGCTAATTCCAATTAGAAACCGCCTAGACCGCTTGTATATAAATAGCCTTACTAGGTATCTACAAGTATTAAAGGAAAAGTCTATGGATAACCATATAGTTTCAATTTGTGAAGATGCCATGGCATTTAAACCCTATGAGGAAAAAATCCATATCTATATGATAGAAGCCCTATTAAATCTAGGTCAAAACCAATGTGCCTTAAACCATTATAAGTACTGTACAAGCAAAATGTATAGCGACCTTGGGGAATCTCCAAGTCCAAGGTTAAAAGACCTATATAAGACTATTAAATTAAATGAAGATAAAAACTCCAGTCCCCTAAGCCTAGGAAGTTTAGATGAAGCCTTGAATGTAGATGAAGATACGCAAGGGGCCTTGATATGCGATAGGGCTATGTTTAAGTTTATGTATAATTTTATGGTAAGAGAAAAGGAAAGAAAATTAGAAGAAAATGTTTTTCTAGGAATTATTACTATAGATAAAAGTGGATATATTGAAAATTCAAAAGAATATATAAAGTCTTCCATGTTGACCCTCCTAGATATGATAAATTATAGGCTTAGAAAGACTGATGTCTTAACCCAGTGGAATGATAATCAACTTTTATTACTCCTTACAAGTGTTAAGGAGGATAATCTTGAAAGCATAATAAATAGGCTAAAAATTTATTTTAGTAGCAAAATTTCTAATGATAAAATCACTTTAAACATAAAATTTAAAAAAATATAAAAAAATTTATAAAAGCTAAACCTTTGGAATTTAAAAGATTCTAGAGGTTTTTTTATTTGCTAATAAACCATGAAATTGAAATGAAATCAAAGAGAAACTGTCTTGTAACCTCTATAGGTATATAAGATATATCAAGTAAAGTTACAAAACGGTTACAAATAATTAGACCCAGGAGGTGACCTTAATGAAGAAACAAATAAAATTAATTTTAATATTTATTTTATCCCTTACTTTAAGTTTGGGCATGGGTCTTTCAACCTATGCTGCGAGCCTAGATTCCAATATCGAACCTCCACCTGATATTCCTATAGAAAATAATGATGAAAAAGTTGAAGAGGCAAAAGAAGAAGATGAAAAAGTAGAAGAGGAAAAAGTAGAAGAGGCTAAAGAGGAAGAGCCTAAAGTAGAAGAGCCTAAAGCAGAAGAACCTAAAGAGGAAGAGCCTAAAGCAGAAGAGCCTAAAGTTGAAGAGCCTAAAGAGGAAGAGCCTAAAGCAGAAGAGCCTAAAGCAGATGAACCTAAAGTTGAAGAGCCTAAAGCAGATGAACCTAAAGTTGAAGAGCCTAAAGCAGAAGAGCCTAAAGTTGAAGAGACAAAAGTAGAAGAACCAAAGCCAGAAGAGCCTAAAATTGAAACTACAATTATAAAGAAGATAATAGATATAAATGCAAATCTTAAGGTAGCAGATTTAAGTCTTACCAATGAAGATACTCTTAATTATGAAATTATACTTACTAACGATGGAGACTTTGATTTAGATAGTCTAACAGTTTCAGATAGGTTGGGCCTATATATAGGGGATGAGATTTTAACAAGTGGAGAAGAAAGGGCATTTGAGGGGTCTTATGATATAGATAGGTTTAATGAACTAGAAGAAATTGAAAATATAATTAACATAAGGGGTCAAGTAGAAGGAAGAGAAGTGGATTTATCCTTAGCCTTTATAGCCCAAGTAGAAATTATAAAGGGATCTATAACCATTAAAATAAATGATCTTTCAGACAGCAAAGAAGTATTTGATGTTTTTATAGAGGGAGATAATCAACAAAGTGGGTCCTATACCCTTTCCTTAAAAAATGGTGAAGAAGGTAGAATTGATAATTTATGGTTGGATGAGTATAAAATAAAACCAGTAACCCCAATGAATTATAGCCTAGTTAAAGAATCTAGCGTAAACCTTAATGAAAGAAAAGATGCCTTTGTTGAAGTTTCCTATGAGGTAAATAATAAAAGGTGGTTTACAAGTAAGGATTCAATTGAAATAAAAGAAATAGTAAATAAAAGTAAAAGAAAGGCTAAAGTAGAAAGCACTAAGTCAAGCTTAGAAGAAAAATTAAGTGATTCCTACTACTTTGAGATATTTGAAGAAGTCCCTATTGAAGAAGAAGTGGTAGAGCCTCTAGTACCAGTGGTACCAGAAACACCTGAAACACC